>CAYRVS010000008.1:0-48201 GCA_964427725.1 uncultured Planctomycetaceae bacterium
CACCGAGCCCGCGGCCCCAACGACGCCTCCGGTCTTGGCCCGGAATCCGGATCTCCCCGGAAATTACGCTGGCCCTTCGATCCGCCAGACGGCGTCGACTACGTTTGGAGCCTGCCGGAACCGGTCGATCTACGCCTCGACAAACGCGACGAGACCTACCAAATCGTCTGGGGACTGAGCGGCGATGAATTGGAGTTGTACTACAGTACGTCCGATACGCCGCGGATCGCGGTGGCGCGGCGAACGGATCGCGCCGCAGCGTTTGGGCCTCCCCTCTTGCTCCCGGAATTGGACCCGGCGGTGTCGGGGGGGGCGATCGCCGCGAACGGACTGGCGGCCGCCATCACGCGCGAAACTCCCACGGGAAATTCCGAACTCTGGCTGGCGCGTCGCGCGACGCCGACCGAGCCGTTCGGCTTCGTGGAACGGGCCCCCGATCCGGTGAACGTCCATGATCGGAGCATCTTGCATCCCGCGTTCTCGCCGGACGGACGGACCCTCGTCGCGACCTGTCTTGGTCCCGATGGCCCGAGCGGCGATATCTTCCTGTTTCACCGCGACGGGCTCGATCTGCCGTTTGACCATGCCCGTCGCCTGCAACCTCCCGTCAACAGTTCTCACTGGGAGATGCCCTATGTGATTTCCGACGACCGGTGTTTCCTGATCGCTTCCCGGCAATGGGTCACCGCCGACCAGCGCGTGATCCGAGAGGTGCGACACTACAGCCGGGCGACGGCTTTCCAGGTGTTCGAGGAAGGGATCCCGCTCGAGCTCCCTTTGGGGGAGGCGCGATACAGCGACTCGAATGGCGGCTACCGGCTCTCGACGGATGGGTTGGCGATCTACTTCGAGGGAGTCCCTCCCGCCGAGCCTTCCTCTTGGCCTCGGATTCAGGTCTGCCGCAGGGTCCCCGCGACGGGCGCTCCTCGTGTGGCGTTGGCGAACCCCCAACTCTCGCCGGCGGATGCTCCCGCCGAGTTCCCCACGAGCTCCCATGCCGAATGGTTCGCGCGCGGTTGGAGCCCACCGGAGAATCTCGGACCGGGGATCAACACCCCGTACTGGGACGAATATCCCGTGTTGTCGCGTGATGGCAAAACCCTCTGGTTTTCCGGTGGGGGCCGCCTGGGGACTGCGGCGCGCGACGAGAGCACCGGTCTGTTTCGACTGGGCCCAGATCTGTCGGGCCCAGTGAATCTCGGGAACGCGTGGGATTCCGAACCCCGTTTTTCCGCCGACGAATCGACTCTTATCTTTTCGTCGGCACGGGGCGCGAATTCCCAGAACATCGACTTGTGGATGGCGACGCGGGTCGACTCGACACTGACGTTCGAGCCACCCGAACGGCTGCCTGACGGGGTGAATTCCGATTCGTCGGAAGTCGCGCCGGCCCTCTCCCCCGACGGATTGACCCTGTACTTCGCTTCGGAGCGACCGACGGTACGGGGCTCCCGCCAACTTTATCAGGCGACCCGGGCGTCGCTGTCGGAGCCGTTCGGGCACGTGACCATCCTCCCTGCCGAAATCAACGTCAGCGAGTACGTCACCGCCCCGTTCGTTTCGGCCGATGGCTTGACGCTGCTCTTCGCGTCGCTGCCTCCCCGTTCTCGTGTCCGTCGTTCGTTGGATCTCTACTTCGCGACCCGCGCCCAGCCCACCGACCCGTTCGGACCGGCCCGCCGGTTCGCCAACGTCATCAACTCCCCTCAAGAGGACAATGGTCCCTCACTCTCGCCCGACGGACAGACGTTGTACTTCTTCTCCTATCGTGCCGGAGGATTTGGGCAGGCCGACCTGTATCAGTCACGCAGGCTCAATCTATCCCCCAAGTCTCCTTAAGCGAATGTTGGGGGATGAGTTTCCGCCGCTGAGGGTTCCGGAACACCCCGGCCATAAGATGTTGGGGCCGTGGTCGTTGCGCGGCTGCTCGCATAAACCCAACGATTCAACGACGTCACCGAGTCTTCTGCGGACCACCTGCCACCGACAACGTCCGCATCCGCAAGGACGGGCCGACATCGCGCACTCCGTGGAGCCACCCGATCACCCGATGGGGAGCCCGCGATTCCTCTTGTCGCGGTCGGTCGTTCCCCCTACAACAACGGCCGAATCTGCCGATCGGACATTGCCGCGGAACGGAGTTCCGGCGGCCGGCGGGCAACTGCGAGCGACCAAGGAGGGGATCGTGACTGTCACTTCAGCGGCGAACTGGGCCTCGTGCCTGCTGATCATCGGCCTGGCGGGTTGTGGCGGAACGACCAACGCCCCCCCCGCGACCGCCGAACAACTCCCCGAACCCCCCGCCGCGGCGGCGACGAATCCGCCCGCGGAGTCGGTCGCGGCCGTTAGCGACCCCGCAGCCACCACGGCGTCGAACCCGGAAGCCGCCATCGTCTTGGAAGAAGGGTCCCCCGAGTGGAACCTGCAGGAGATTCAAAACATTCGGCTCCTCCCGTTCCCGTCGGTCGAGCTGCCGGCGGATGACGATATGGACGCCGACAGCGACACGGGAAGTTCGATTGAGACCACTTCCGCCGAAACCCCGGCTCCGGACGCCCCGGTATCAGATGCGGCCCCCGAGAATCCCGGCGACGCGGTTCCGGCGGCGGCGACGAAGTCCCCCAGTGTCAAAGAACAACTGGCGCAGACCCGGGCGCTGCGACGCGAGCGGAATCAGCAGATCGTCAACTTGGCGATGAAAACCATCGCCCAGACCGCGAAAGACCCCGCGCAACAGGCCCTGTTCGAGCAGGCCGTGACGCAGTTCCTCGACGCTCATTTGCAACTCGCGTTGCAGGGCGACGAAACCAGCATCACGGCGTTGTATGAAGCCGCCGAGGCGTTTCATGCGAAAAAGGCCGATTCCGCGGCGGCCGCCTCCGCGCAGTTGACGCTCGTCAACCTCGCTCACGCGAACGCGCTCCGTTATGCCGAGACCGAACCTCGGTGGCTGCAGGAGTTCGCCCGCCACGCTCAGCTCTATGCGACTCGCTTCCCGCAAGCCGGCGACAAGGGGATTCCGCTCCTCTTTTCCGCCGGCCGGAGCTGCGAACTGCATGGGTTGAGCGAAGAGGCCAAGACTTGTTTCGCGCTCCTGCGGAAACAGTATCCTGAATCGGCTCAGGCGGCCCAGGTCGCCGGGATCCTGCGTCGGATGCAGATGCTCGGCCGGCCGATCGAGTTCGTGGGGCCGACGATCGACGGCAACGAGATCAATCTGGCCGATTTCCAAGGGCAAAAGACGGTCGTCATCATCTTCTGGGCGACCCACGCCCAACCCTTCGTCGAGGCCGCGCCGCAGCTCAAGGCGATCACCGAGAAGTACAAGAAATACGCTCAGGTCATCAGTGTCTCCCTCGACACCGAAGAGCCCACCATCGATCAGTTCCTGGAACAGTCGCAGCTCACTTGGCCCGTGATCTTTCATCCGGAGCAACACCAACGCGGTTGGAACGCGCCGCTGGCCAGTTACTACGGGGTCTCCCAGGTTCCCACGATCTGGATCGTCGATCTGAAGGGGGCGGTTGCCAAAGTCGACGTGACGGCGAAAAGCCTGGAAAGCGACTTGCGGGAAGTCATCTTGAAGTACAAGGACAGCACTCCCGCGGCGGCGGAAGGGGCTAAAACCAGCGCGGTTCAGCCGACAGGGGCGACAGGCACGGCCCAATAACCGGTCTCGCGGAAAAAACCCCGCCGTCAGGCGATGACGTAACTGTCATCGCCTTTTTTGTTTACGTCGCGGACCTGGGGCGGGATCCGCGCGAAGTGTGGTCGGCATGAACAAAATCTCAACAGGCCACTTGTTGTCTAGACGGACGTGAATTAGCATTTCCCCGTAGTGTTCAGGGTTGACACGACTGTTCAAGACGAACGGTGATCAGACAGACCCGGAGTCGTGGCTTTTTGCCCATGCGCAAGGGCCCTTCGCCCATGTGCCAAAGCCCGGCGAGTGAGACGCCGAAGCCAGACTTGGAACGGTCGGAGCCCGCCAGATGCAAGGTATCGAACAGATGACCAAATTGCCGCTTACCCAGCGTCAGAAAGAGATTTACGAGTTCCTGCGCGACAAAATCGTGAATCGGGGTTACGGCCCGACGGTCCGCGAGATCGGCGTGCAGTTCGGCATCCGTTCGCCGAACGGCGTGATGTGCCATCTGAAGGCCCTGGAGAAGAAGGGGCTCATCAGCCGCGAATCGCACATGTCGCGGGCGATCCAACTGTCGAACCCGCCGCAACCCAAGTCGAGTCTACCCCTCGCGGGGGTGATCGCCGCCGGTCATCCGCTCCTCGCGCTCCAGCAGGAAGAACGGATCGACTTCAGTGGTCTCTTCAACTCCGAAGAGCACGTCTGCCTGCGGGTGAAGGGGGACTCGATGATCGAGGATCACATCGCCGAGGGGGACTACGTGGTGGTGCGGAAGCGTGCCGAAGCCCGCGACGGAGACATCGTGGTCGCCCGCGTCGACGGCGACGAAGCGACCCTCAAACGGTACTACCGCGAGACTCATCGCATCCGCCTTGAACCGGCGAACAAGGGGATGCGGCCGATCTTCTCGACCAATGTCGAAGTCGAGGGGGTCGTCGTCGGCATCATCCGGCAGTATTGATCATTTGACCGAAATGGTCTGCGTTTGTCGCCGTCCCTAAGCGATCGAGAGGAAATGCAGGACCGCCGCGACACGCGGCGGCTCTGATTGACGGAAGAATTTCAGGACCACCGCGTGTCGCGGCGGTCATCATTGACTCCCGGATCACCCCTCACTCCGCCGCGGCGAACGGCAACTCCGCCGTGATCCGTGCGATCGGATATTCAAACGACGCCTGCTTGGCGACACGCTCCGGGGCCAACTGAAAGAGATGGACCTGGAACTGCTCGAACCTCGACAGGTCGGCGTGTCGCCGCGCCAGTTCAACGACGCGGTTGACCACTTGGCGTGTCTCCGGGTGTGCTTCATCGGGCTCGAAGGGGACCCGCATGGCGATCCGCAAGGTCATCGGGCTCCCCTTGTGGCTGCCACCTTCAACCTTCGGCAGCGACTTGGAAAACTCGCGGCCGATCGCTTCGGTAAGCGATCGGAACGGCCGGGTATGCCAGTCCCAATAGAGAAAGATCAGGACTGTCGCCACGATCCCCGCCAGGAACAGCCCCATGACGACGTAGTGTCCGGGGATGCCGCGGCGACCAACGGCGGGAATTGATGGGTGATCCGATTCCAAAGTGGTCATTCGCGGGTGAGCTCGGCAAGCAGGTGAGCAAGATCGGCGACCGGCTGGGGCGTCGGTCCGAAGCAGGGGACTTCCCCCTTGCGATCGACCAGGAAAACGCCCGGCACAGGCCGCCGTTCCGTCGGATCGATCCGCGCCCAGCGATCATGAATGCTTAAGTCGATGTCGGTCACCAGGGTGAAGGGAGACGCGCCGGTCTCCGCGACGGCGGCCCGATTTTCCTGCGGCAGTGCGGTGCTGATCCCCACAACCTGAATGTCTCGCGCGCTCAGTTGCGGAAACGCGGCGCGGATCGCCGTCAGCCGCGGATCGTTCGCGGCGGTGAGCTCGGCGTCGTAAAAGACGACCAGCACCCGGTGTCGCCCCAGATACCGGCGCAGCCGAAACATGTGATTGTGCATGTCGAGCGCTTCAAAATCCGGGGCGGGTCGGCCGACGGTGGCGGCGGCGAGTTGCGTGGTGTAATCCTGCGGCCGATTGGCGGAGACTCGCCACCCGCAAAGCACGGCCAAGATCACTCCGCAACCGACGAGCCCTCCCAGACGCCATCGTGTTCCCGGCGTTCTCATGCCTGCCCGCCATACAAAAAAATGTCCGTCGATCTCGGTCACTTGTCAGACTATAGCCGGACCGACCTGTGAGTGGCACGGACAAGTGACGTTTCGCCAGGAAAGTCGTTGTGGCCCACGCCGGGAAGACGCCGCATGGAAAATTCTTGATCCCCCCGCCGTCCGGGAATCCCTCCGGGCCGCCCCGCCACTCTCAACGCCCTACCCGAGAACGCTTGTTTCGTCCGTTAGGAGCACGCCGTCCTCATGACCGCGGCGCTCGATCAAGGGTCGCTCGAGCACGTCGCACACCTCGTGCGCGGCGGTCCGAAAATCATCCGGAAGCGCCTGTTCCATCCGCACTCGCATGACGCAACAGCTCTCCCGCCGCAACTCGTCCGTCCACCGCGCCAGTCGCTTGATGAATACCAGCCATGAAGTCCGTCTCGGCACGCGCCGGCCACGGAGACCCCGGGTCCACTCCTTCCCCCTTGTGCCATCGATTCCAGGCCTACGCTGCCAGCCTGCTCTTGGAACCCCGGCGCAACTCCCAAGCGGAGCGACGGCGTGGCACGCGCCTTAAGGGCAACGCTTCGGTGGCGGTGGGCCGTCGGCGAGGTTTGTCCGATCGACGCGACAATCGCTCTCCTGCAATCACTCATCATCGGTTAGACTCGACGCCGACGGACGGGATGCGTCCGCAGGATGGTGGGCCGACACCACGGAGTCATGGGAGACGACGGCATGGCGACGCGCGCGCGGAGTGTCACGACGAAGTCCCATTCCCATGCGGCCAAGCCTTCGAGTCACGGGCCGGAGACCGCCGCGACCACCCCGACCATCGGCGAATATCTCATCCAGCGGCTGCTCGCCTACGGCGTCAACGATGTCTTCGGCATCCCCGGCGATTTCATCCTGCAGTTCTACGCGCAGATGTGTCAGGGGCCGCTGAATGTGATCGGCGCGACGCGCGAAGACTGCGCGGGGTACGCCGCCGACGGTTACGCCCGGGTCCATGGGTTAGGCGCGGTCTGTGTGACGTATGGCGTCGGAGGCCTTAGCCTGTGCAACTCGATCGCCGGGGCGTACGCCGAGAAATCGCCCGTCGTGGTGATCAGCGGCGCGCCGGGAATGGCCGAGCGGCAGTCGAACCCGCTGCTCCACCATCGGGTCCGCGATTTCAGCACGCAACGGGAGGTCTTCGAGAAGATCACCGTCGCTTCGGCGGCGCTGGAGGATCCCCTCACCGCGTTTCGGGAAATCGATCGCTGCCTCGACGCGGCGGTGCGATATAAGCGGCCGGTGTATCTCGAATTGCCGCGCGATCGCGTGCAATCGCGCTGCCCCTACCCGCATCAACCGACCGCCGAACAACCGCGCAGTCATCAGGACGCGTTGCGGGAGGCCCTCGCCGAGGCGAAGGAGATGCTGTCGCGGAGCCAAAAACCGGTGATCATCGCCGGGGTGGAGATCCACCGCTTCGGACTCAGCGACGAGGTGGTGAAATTCGCCGAGAAAACGCGGATCGCGATGTCGTCGATGCTCCTCGGGAAATCGACCGTCAGCGAGAAACATCCCCTGTTCATCGGGATTTATGAAGGGGCGATGGGTCGCGAGTCGGTCCGCAAGTATGTCGAGGAGAGCGACTGCATCATCCTGCTGGGGGCGTTCCTCACCGACATCGACCTGGGGATCTTCACCGCTCAGCTCGACCCGGCGAAATGCATTTACGTCACCAGCGAGGAGCTGCGGATCTCGCATCACCATTTTCATGATGTGTTGATCGCCGACTTCGTCAAAGGGCTCGCGAAGCTCGACGTGAAGCCCTCGAAGCGGCCGGTGCCGACCAAACCGAAACTGCCCGAGAAGTTCGTCCTGAATCCGACCGCGAAGATCACCACGCAACGGTTGTTCGCCCGGATCAACACGCTGCTCGACGAGCACATGGTGGTCGTCGCCGACGTGGGAGACTGCCTGTTCGGCGCGGCCGACCTGACGATCTACCGTCGCACCGAGTTCCTCAGCCCGGCGTACTACGCCTCGATGGGCTTCGCGATCCCGGCGTCGATCGGGGCGCAGGTCGCCAATCCCAAGTTGCGGCCGATCGTCCTCGTCGGCGACGGCGCGTTTCAGATGACGTGTCTGGAACTCTCGACGGCGGTTCGTCGCGGTTTCAATCCGATCGTGATCGTCCTGAACAACAAGGGCTACACGACCGAGCGGTTCCTGCAGGACGGCCCGTTCAACGACATCCTGAACTGGGACTACCACCGTCTGCCCGACTTATTGGGCGCGGGCTGGGGGTTCGAGGTCGACACGGAACGCGACCTCGACCAATCGCTGAACGCCGCGCTCGCCCACACCGACGCCTTCAGCCTGCTGAACGTCCACCTCGACCCCCGCGACGTCAGCCCGGCGCTTTTGCGGTTGGGGGAACGGTTGTCCAAGCGGTTGTGAGGCCGGGGCATTGCGACGATCATCCAGAACCGGGCAAACTTGGTGGCGTTCCGGCAACCGCATGGGGCATGAGCGCGGGGGTGGATAAGACTCGGCTCAACGGCTTCTGGCGGCTTTCGCGGCCAATCCTTTCAAGCCCCGGCGGATGACATCAAGTGGATCCGCCTGGGCGATTCATGGGAAGCCGTCGCTCACGGACCTTCAGCGGATTGTGAATTGCCGGACACGAACTCGAAGCCTGTTACGGACAACGTTCCCAAGAACGTCGGAGGAAAGTTTTCGTCGAAGCTGAACGAGTCGGTCGGACTTTCCCCACCATCGAAGGCGGCATCGTCCGCGAAGAACGAGCCGGTGACCGTGACCGCATCCTGATTGCCGCCCGTACTGACCGCGACGCCGCCGCCATACTGGCTGCCGTTCAAGTCCAGGACGTCGCCGCCGCCGGTTGTCGTGACGCTCACACTCCCGCCGAAATTCGAGGCGGACAGCCTGACGTACCCATCTTGCTGGTAGAAGTTGGGGTAATCCGCCGCCGTCGGCATATTGATGACCGTCGCTCCACCGATCGTCACGCCTTGGAGTTCCACCTGACCGCCCAGAAAAAATCCATCCACGACCGGCGCAGGCTCGACCGGCCCGAGATCGATGGTCAGATTCCCACGCAAGTTCACGAAACGGCTGGAGGAGCCGCCGTCCGAATTCAGATTGACGAATGCATCGGCCCCGCCTCTCAACGAGACGTTGACGTTGGTGACCGACCGCTTGGCGATCCTGACTTTGTTGGGGTTGACGGGGCGGACGAGGCTGTTTCCGGGGACCACCGCCGTCGGGCCGATGAAGTTCGAGTCGGTCGTGAACACGTAATAGAAACGGTCGTCCTCGGCGATGGCGATGCTGTTGCGCGCGTCGTCTCCGACGACGCTCAAGGTCCCGCGACTGCACGAGACCCGGACCGTCCCGTCGGCGAACACCGAACCGCAGAACGCCAACCATAGCGTGAAGAATGCTCCGGAGAGTCGACGCATGATGTTTTGTCTTAGGGGAGAGTGAGGAATGGGAGATCGGATAGAGACAATCCCGCAGGCGTTGGCCCCGCCATTCAAGGTGGCGGGGGCGGCGATGAATCTTTCACGCATCGCGTGATTTTTCGGTCGTTACGGGCGATTCCCTCGCCGATGGCGTGATACGGATGGACATGATTGCCTCCGCCGCTCGTCGCCGACTATGCTTCGATGGACGCTGATGGTTTTGATTTTCTCCCGTCAAGACGCAGATTCCCATGTCGACGTTGTCGACCTCGATCACCCTGCTGAAACGTGTGCGACAGGTCGACGATCAGGCCGCCTGGAAGCGGTTGGTCGACCTGTATACGCCGTTGCTGTTCCGTTGGGCGCAGCGGGCCGGGTTGTCGGGGGATGATGCCCGCGACGTCGTGCAGGAGGTGTTGGTGGTTCTCGTCAAGGAACTGCCGACCTTCGAGTACGATCCCGGTCGCGGCTCGTTCCGAGGCTGGTTGAAGGCCGTCACACGAAATCGCTGCCTGGAGAAGTTCCGCGATCGGTTGATCGCCGATCCCCTGTCGGACTTGGCGCAAGCGGTGAACTAGAACGACGCGCGTTATGATTTTTGGGATCGGGAGTACCAGCGGATGCTGGTGGAACGGGCCGCCGAACTGTTGCGCGAGGAGTTCGAGCCGCAGACGTGGGAGGCCTACTGGGAATACGCGGTTCGGGGGCGACCGGTGGCGGAGGTCGCGGCGGAACTGGGAGTCACGAACAACGTCGTCTACTTGGCGAAACACCGGGTGATCCGTCGGTTGCGCGAAGAGCTGGCGGGGTTGTACGAATGACGGGAGGCGTCGGGAGTTTGGGAAGGGTTGAAAGAAATTCCGCGTGAATCGCCATTTAAGAGGTATGTCGTGCAGCGTCCGTGATCGTGGTGATCGGGACGGCAGGTTGGCGATCGTGGGTTTTGGGTTGAAAGACTCGCGGGACGGCGGTGATGGGCGTGGCGTGTCGGACCAGCGATCAATGGCGATCCTTCCTCGCCGGCACTCTTCCCGCGACGGAGACGGTCGCTTATGAGCGGCATCTCCTGGAATGTGACACGTGCGCGGAAACGCTGGAGACCCTCAGTCGCGAGGATTCCTTCGTTCAGATGCTGGTCGCGGCGGGGCCCACCGCGGCGCGGCCCAGCACCGCCGAGTTGATCGAAGCGTATCATTCGTTATGGCGTCAAGGCGACACGCCCCGGCTGGAGACGTTTCTGCGGGCAAGGGAGGCCGAAGACGTCTCGGTCGATGGGCTCTTGGGGCTGATCGCCCTCGACGCGCAACAACGGCTGGAGCGGCTCGACGAGACGATCACCGCCGAGCAATACGCCGCGCGGTTTCCCCATTTGGCGACGCAGATTCGCCGCGAGTACCGCCCGTGGGAGGCCATCGGCCAAACCCATTCGCAGCAGGCTCCGGAGGCGAACACCACCCGGCTGCCGGAGATGGCGCCCAAGCCGAGGGCGGCGCTCCCGACGCACATCGGTCGCTATCGGTTGCTGGAACAGCTCGGCCAGGGGGCGTTCGGGGTTGTCCATCGGGCGGAAGACGAACTGCTGCGCCGGAACGTCGCGCTCAAGCTGATCCCGCGCGGCGTGTTGGGTGCCGGCGTCTCCACCGAAGAGTACCTCAAGGAACCGCGATTGGCGGCGACCCTGAGTCATCCGCGATTGGTGCGGGTCTTCGACGCGGGAGAGACCGAGGATTTCATTTACATCGTCAGCGAGTTTATCGAAGGACCGACGCTGTCGGCGCTGCTCAAGACCCGCCGGGTCACCTGGCAAGAGGCGTGTCGTTGGACGGCCGAGATCGCCGAGGGGCTGCACGCGGCCCACTTGCAGGGGCTGATTCACCGGGACGTGAAACCCGGCAACGTGTTGATGCAGCAAGGGGAGACGCCGTACGTCACCGACTTTGGGCTCGCCATTCGGTATGACGACGCCGGGCGGGAAGGGGGCTCAATCAGCGGCACCCCGTTGTATCTCAGTCCGGAGGTCGCCGCGGGCGAGGGGCATCGGATCGACGCCCGCAGCGACATTTACAGCCTGGGGGTCGTCCTTTACGAAATGCTATGCGGACGGCCGCCGTTTCTGCCGCAGCCGTTGCCGTCACTGTTGGATGCGATCCGGAAGACGGAACCCCGTCCGCCGCGACAACTGAATGATCGCATTCCGCCGGACGTCGAGCGGGTCTGCCTGCAGGCGCTGCGCAAACGGGTGGCGGAGCGTTATACGACCGCGAAGGATTTCGCGGTCGATTTGCGGCGCGTCTTGGCGGCGGAGACTCAAGCCGCGGGACCACCCGCCGCGCCTTCGACGATGCGTCGCGCGCTGTTGGGGGTGTTGATTGTCGGACTGCTGGCGGCCGCGGTCTGGCTGACGATTCGCGATCGCGACGGCAACATCGTCGCAAAGGTTCCGCTGGAGCCGGGCGCGCTTGTCGAGGTCGAGACCGAGGGGGCGGTGGCCGCGCGGCCGGCACTCCCTCCGCTGCCGCCCCCTCCCAAGCCGCTCCCCCCCGCAGCGCCCGCGATCGCGCCGTTCGATGCGGCGACCGCCCACGCGCTGCAACAGGCTTGGGCGAATCAGTTGAAGCTCCCGAGCTTTTGGACGAACTCGATCGGCATGTCGTTCATGCTGATTCCGCCGGGCGATTTCGATATGGGGAGCAGCGATGTCGACGCCGCGGCGAGTTACGAACGCGTGAAAGAGACCGATCCCGAGAAGTGGGCGCCTTTGGCGCAGTCGGAACGATATCGACGACGGGTCACGATCACCGAACCGTTCTATCTGGGGATGTACGAAGTCTCGCTGCCGCAGTGGGAAGCGGTGATGAAAGACGGTGACGTCGTCGATTCCCCGAGCCATCGTCAACGCGCGCGCTTGAGCGAGGTGATGCAAGAGCGCAGGGTTTACCCGATCGCCACGGTGTCGGCTCATGAGGCGTTGAGATTCGCCCGCGCTTTGAGTCTACAAGAAGGGTTGGACCCCTACGTGAGGTCGTTCGCGGATGGTCGACCGATGGGTACGGGGGACGGCTATCGGCTCCCGACCGAAGCCGAATGGGAGTATGCCTGTCGCGCGGGGACCAACACGAGTTATTCGTTCGGCGACGACCCGGCGTTGTTGCCGCGTTATGGCTGGTGCGCGCCGCATGCCGAGGGACGCCTCCGGCCGATCGGCCGGCTCGAGCGCAATCCCTTCAACCTCGCCGACATGCATGGAAACGTGTGGGAATGGACGCTCGATTCCTGGCGCGCGGATTCCACCGCCACACCGCTGACCGATCCCGTCACCGATCCATGGAACTACGACCCCGCGGATGACCTGGGGATCATTCGGGGGGGAGACTATTTCGAACCGGCGCTGGCGGCACGGTCTGGGACGCGGATGGCCAGCCTGCGATGGTCAACGAGCGCTCAAACGATCGGGTTCCGCCTGCTCATCCCCGTGGAGAGTGTGCGAAAACTATGGAATGGGCCATCGCCGGCCGGAACCACGCGTGACTCCGGCGTCCAGACGCTGCTCGAACCGGCCTCCAGCGACTGGCCTATGCTGGTGCGGCGTCGGTTCGATGAGCCGGATCGGTTCGTCGGGGACGATTTTGCCAGAAGCGTGATCCGCGATGGCGTGTTGGAACTGGAGCACCCCCCCAACGTGCGTGGCGGGTGGCTGTTCGACGAGCGATCGGTTGATGATGGAGATCAGGCCGTTTTCTGGGAAGGGCGGTTGGCTCCCGATTGCACGATGCTGATCACGTTGCGGTACGAACAAGCCTCGTCGGGACTTTGGAGTGAAGCCAACGGGGTCTACGTGCAATGGAGCGGCCGCGGCGCTTGGAGCGTCGATCGCATCTGGCGACCAGCCGCCGTTCAACCAGGGAAGCACTTGGCGGAAACCTTGGCGCGCAGTCCGGCGGAGCAGACGGAAAGTGAGCCGTTCGTCTGGAGTCGTTTGGTGATCGAAACGGACCGCAAACAGATTCGCCTGTGGCAGGGCGACACACTGCTGACGGAAGTCAGCGATCCGGCCTACGACCCCCAGCGACCAGTCGCGCAAGACTCTCGGGTGACCGCTCATGTGATCGTCAACAGCACCGTCCCACCAGACGCCGACCTGCGGATGTCGATCCGCGAATATACCGTCAAGCAACGCCAGCCGATTCCCCCTCCGGGTCCCGCCGCCCCGGAGGCCACGCCGAATCCGCCACGGTCACCGGCCCAGCCGTGACGATTCGATCATCGGATCGGCAGGCGCTTCCTCATGCCGTCACCATGTCGGTTTCCGCGAAACCCTGACGGCGGGACCCATTCTGCCGGTCCTTCCGCCCGTATCGGCCCCATGATTCTTGCCGCGCGGGATCGGCGGGTTGTGCCGATGGTGGAGGGAACGGAAACGGCCGGTCGTCGTGCGCGAGGATCGGCCGCTGGGCGTGCGGCCGGCGGGATCCTTCGGGGGCGGGAATGATGCGGAAGGTGGCGCGAGGGGAGCGACTGGCAGGGCCGGCAGTCACCGACGCGGGGCGCGTCATCGTCACTCACTCGACCGCCGTGTCCGGGCTCGATCTCGCGGCGACGCCGCATGGTCAATCGCTCGGACGGCGGCATGCGTTGCATGCCGGTCATGGGGGGCCGCTGTCGGCCGGGGCGACGGCGTTGCCTCGGGGTTTGCGCCCTGAAGAACTCGTGCCGGACGTGGTGCCGTCCTATGTGCCGGGACGAACGCTCGATGCCTGCGAAGTGCGGCGGCGGATGCTGCACATGCTGCCGGGGTTCCTGCCGTTCAGCTTGTGGTTTATTCCGCATCCCGATCCCTGGGGACCGATTGCCGCCGATGTGGTGATTGGCCTGACGGTGTTGATCGTCGGGACGTCGCTGCTGCGGTTCTCCGCCTTCGCCCGCGATGGGGAGGCGGATGGGCGCGCGTCGATTTTGGGGTATGCCTTCCCGGTGCTTGCCGCCTTGTGTCTGTTTCGGGGACGGGAGGAACTCGGCGTGATGACGCTCGCGATCCTCGCCTTCGGGGATGGCTCGGCGACGTTGGGGGGGATGACCCTGGGAGGCTACCGGCTGCCTTGGAACCCCAAGAAGACGGTGACGGGACTCCTCTGCTTCATTTTCCTCGGGGGCCCACTCGCCTCGCTGGTCTTCTGGGGCGAGAGTCGGCCCGGGGTCTCGTTGGGGATTGCGGCGGCCTGTGGGTTTGCGGCGACTTTGACGGCGGCGATCGCGGAATCTGTACCGTCCAAGATCAACGATAATCTTCGGGTGGGGGTCACGGCGGTCCTCGCCGGGGCACTCTTCCAGCGGCTTATGGTAGGCTGAAGTCGGCGGGCCGATTAAGACGAAGTGGAGACGTCGAACTCTCTCGACGAGACACGGATGTCCCGGCCCGCGATCGACCTCCGCATGGCGAGCCTGCTTGAAGTCCGCCAACTCCGCAAAAGCTACGGCGCGCATCACGCCGTGGTCGACGTGAGTTTTGCGCTTCAAGCCGGGGAAATTCTGGGCCTGCTCGGTCCCAACGGCGCGGGGAAATCGACCTCGATGATGATGATCGCCGGGCTGCTCGCCATGGATGGTGGGGAAGTCCGGCTCGAAGGCCAGCCGTTCAATCCCCGCCAGCCGAACCAACGCCGCGAACTGGGCGTGGTCCCGCAAGACTTGGCGATCTATCCCGAATTGAACGCGTGGGAGAATCTGCGGTTCTTCGGCAAACTATACGGGCTGCGCGGCCCCGCGCTCGAAGAACGCTGCCGATTTCTCTTGGAGCGGGTCGGGCTGCTCGACGCCGCCAAACGACCCTCGCGGGAGTATTCCGGCGGGATGAAGCGCCGCCTCAATTTCGCGATCGGGCTGGTCCATTCGCCGCGGGTGGTGATCCTGGATGAGCCGACGGTCGGGGTCGATCCGCAGTCGCGGTCGCATCTGATGGCCTGCGTGTCGGAACTCGCCGCCCATGGGGTGGGGGTGATCTACGCCAGTCATTACATGGAAGAGGTGCAGAGCCTCTGCGCGCGGGTGGCGATCATCGACCATGGCCGGATGCTGGCGTACGACCGCATCGACACGTTGCTCGCGGGGATGTCGGCCGATTTGCAGTTGCAGGTGTCGGGAGGGACGCTGAACGGTCAACTCGATGATCTCGCGCGGATCGAACGTCCCGCCGAGGGGCCCGCGACCGTGGTGATCGCGGGAGACCGCCCCGACCGCGGCCGGGTGCTGCAAGAGGTCCTGTCGCGGCTCGACCGGGCGGGGTTGAAGGTCGACCGGATCGAGACGCAGCAGTCGAACCTCGAACGGTTGTTCCTGCAGTTGACGGGCAATCGGTTGCGGGACTGAATGAGGGTTGAGGGTTCGGAAGCTGATCACTGGGATGACGGAATCCACGGGGACGTGTGCCACGGGCTCCGCCAGTGGTCTTGGTCGATGATCACCGATCTTTGATCGCACCGGCGAAGCCGGTAGCACACGAAGTCGAAGCCGTGCAGATGCAGCTGCGGGCGGTGACCGGGACAACAGGGACGAGTTCGCGCGGATGAATGGCGCCTGGGACATTACCGTCAAGGACTTGAGGCTACTGGCGCTCGACAAGCGGGCGCTCGTCTTGTTGCTCGCGTTGCCGCTGTTGTTCATCGCGATCCTGGGAATGTCGACCGGGCAGTTCCTCACGACCAAAGAGAACCCCGACAGCTACCGGCTGGCGATCATCGACCAAGACCAGTCGGAACTGTCGCGGCGGGTCGTCGCCAACTTGCGCGGCCATCAGGAGCTGGAAGTCCTGACCTTCGCGACCCAGCAGGAGGTCGACCAGACTGATACGAAGAGCCACATCTCGGCGGTCCTGACCATCGGGCCCGCCTTCAGCGAGAAGGTCGACGAGCTCAACGTCCGCGATCTCTTCAGCGGCGACGCGGGTGGGATCGGCGAAGGGCCCGAGGTCGCCGATCTGACGCTGTCGGTCCGGCCGACGCTCGCCGAGGGGGACCTGATGCGGTACTTCCTGTTCGGGGAGATCTACCGCACGATCTTTCCCGATGTCGCCAGTCGGAACGCGTTGTTTCGCCCTTATCTCCCCGATCCCGAGGAAGCGGCCGAAAGCCCGGCGGTGGTGACACAGGCGGAACCCGTCGCGGCTCCGGCGGCGAACGGGCCGAACGTCGTCTACCGGTTCCTGGTGCCGGGCTTCACGGTGATGTTCGTCTTCTTCCTGATCAACATCATGGCGCGGTCGTTCATCGCCGAGCGCGAGTTGGGGACGTTGCGACGGTTGCAACTCGCGCCGATATCGCCGCTGTCGGTCCTTGTCGGCAAGACCTTGCCCTTTTACATCGCGTCGGTGGTGCAGACGTGTTTGCTGTTCCTGAGCGGTCGCGTGCTCTTCAACATGCCGTGGGGGCCCGAGCCGATCTATCTGATTCCGGTGATCTTCGCGACCTCGGCGGCGGCGACCTCGTTGGGACTGATGCTCGCGGCGTGGGTCCGGACCGATCAACAGGTCTCGGCGTTCGGGACTACGTTGGTGCTGATTCTAGGGGGGATCAGCGGCTGCTTCATTCCCCGCGCGTGGCTGCCCGACACGATGAAAACGTTGAGCCTCGCGACCCCGCATGCCTGGGCGCTGCGGGCGTTCGACGAGGTCCTCACGTCGGAGTCGGTGAATTCGGTCCTCGTGATCGACTACTGCTGTGTGTTGTTGGTCTTCGCCGCCGGTTTCTTCGCGTGTGGTTGGTGGCGGTTCCGTCAGCCAACGTAGCTGGTCGGCTTTCTGGTGTCTGACCAGCATGTACACATCTCGGGCATCGTTGCGTGGAAAATGCGCAAGCCCTTCCCGACGAGTGCTCCTAAACGACTTTCTCGTGGATTTCCCGGCGTAAGTTGGTCCTTATGCTTCCGTAATCGTGGGTTGGCACGGCGGTGGCGTAGGCTGCGATTGATGTGGCTGCGGTTGGGACATCGCGGCGTGGCGATCGATGACGATCTGGGATGTCGGACGAGGTGGACGTGACGGACACCCTCGAACCCGTGGTCCATGTGGTCGATGACGACCCCGACATGCGGGATTCGCTGACGTATCTCATGCAGTCGGTCGGGCTGGCGGTTCGGACTTACGACAGCGCCGCCGAGTTCCTCGCCGAGTACCGCGATCAGCGCCCCGGGTGCCTGCTGTTCGATGTCCGGATGCCGGAGATCAGCGGCTTGGAGCTTTACGAGCAACTCCTCGCCCAAGGGGTACGACTGCCGGTCATCTTCATGACCGCCTTTGCCGACGTGCCGATGGCGGTACGGGCCTTGAAGAGTGGGGCGGTCGAGTTCATCGAGAAGCCATTCCATATGCAGTCGCTGCTGGAACGGGTGCAACGGGCGATCGCCGACGACGTGGCCCGCCGCGCGCAGGGCGAACAATGGGACGACTTCGGCCGACGGCTCGCCGACCTGACGTCGCGCGAACGGGAAGTCCTGGAACTGGTCCTCACCGGCGTCCCCAACAAGGCGATCGCGAACAAATTGGAGATCACCGAGCGGACGGTCGAACTCCGCCGCGCCAGCGTCATGAAGAAGCTGCACGTGCAGTCGACCATCGAACTGATCCGGCTGGTGACGCAGTACGAAATTTTCGCGCTGGCGAAACCGAATCTGCCGGGACCCGTCGCAACGAACGGACACGCGGGGAAACTGTCGGGCGTGGCCGGGACTCCGGCGACCGAATGAGGTGTCGAAGCGATCGAACGACGCACCGCCTCACTTCGCTTCGAGCCATTCCCCCAAGGCCGCCTCCAATTCCTTCAGACATCGTAGCGTACGTTCCTCGGCGTGCTGGATCGACATCGTCGGCTGGGCCTGCACGAAGAAATAGCATTTGATCTTCGGTTCGGTCCCCGAAGGTCGCAACCCGACCTGGGCGGTGAGGCCGTCGGCGACAAGGTCGGCAATCAGCAGATCTCCAGCTTGGACCTCCAGTCGACCGGCGACTTGATGACTCGGCATCAACCGCAACTCTTGCCGACCGTAATCCCGAATCTGCACGAGGCGGGCCGGGCCAAGTTCCGCCGGAGGAGCTTCGCGGAACCGCCGGACCATCGCGGCGATCTGGGCCGCTCCCGTCGGTCCGCGGCAGGTGTGCGAGACTTGCGACTCGCGGTGCCAACCGTGACGTCGATAGAGCTCGTGGAGTTGATCGAGAAGTGTTCGCCCTGACGGTTTCAGAGTCGCCGCGAGCTCCATGAGCCACAACGCGCCGACCGCGGCGTCTTTATCGCGGCAGTAGTCTCCCGCGAGATATCCCAGCGACTCCTCGGCGGCGAACCGCAAGCCCGCGGCCCCCAGTCGTTCCATCACATCACCGATATGCTTGAACCCGACGGGGAGATCGGCGACGACCCGCACGCCATGCGAACGCGAAATCGCCGTGACCAACGGCGTGGTCACCAGCGTCGTCAGCACATAACCGCCAGGATTCGACTCGCCCGACAGCGCGTAATCGGCCAACAACGCGGCGACCTGATTTCCCGTGAGGCACGCGTAGCGGCCTTCCCGGGTCCGCACGGCGACGGCAATCCGGTCGGCATCGGGGTCGGACGCGAGAATCAGGTCGTGCCCCGCTTGTTCGGCGTAGTCGATCGCCGGTCCGAAGACGGCGGCCCGTTCGGGGTTCGGAAGCTGATCGGGGACGTTCGGAAACCGCCCATCAAGGCTCCGCTGGGGCTCGAAGAGTTCGACGTCGGTGAACCCGACAGTTTGCAGGACCGCCGCGACCGACGACTCCCCGACACCATGCAGCGGCGAATAGAGCGCCTTGATCCCGCGCGCCTGTGACTTGGAGAGGCGCGCCACCGCGTCGATGTACGCGCGATCGACGTCGGGTCCGACCCGGCGAATCCGCCCCTCCGCGACGGCGGAGTCGAAATCGGCAAGGGGAATCTCCTCGGCGGCGTCGACCTGCTCGATGATCCCGCGATCGTGCGGCGGCAAGACTTGTCCGCCATGCGACCAATAGGCCTTGAAGCCGTTGTCACTGGGGGGATTGTGGGAGGCGGAGATCATCACGCCGCAGAGGCACCCGAGATGCCGGACGGAAAAGGAAAGCTGCGGGGTGGCGCGTGGTTCGTGATAGAGCCAGACCTGAAAGCCTGCCGCCGCGAAAACCGCCGCCGTCACCCGCGCGAACTCGGTCGACCGCAACCGGGCGTCACACGCGACGACGGCCGACGGAGTATCTTGCGGGACGGTCTTGCGGACGTAACTCGCCAGTCCCCAGGCCGATTCCGCGATGGTCCGACGATTGATCGTGGCGGACCCCAGGTCGGCCATTTCCCCGCGCCGGCCGCCGGTTCCGAACGGGAGGCGCTCCCAGAAGAGCCGCGTCAGTTCGGCGACATTCCGGGCTTCGATCAGATCGAGGAGCGCGGGCACATAGTCCGCATAGGCGGGATGCTCCAGCCATCGCCGAACGTTGTCGACCGTCGCGGGGGTGAGCGTTCGCGCGCCGTCCGACGCCAGCCACGCCAATGCCGCCCGCCGCCGATCCTCATACACCATCGTCATGCCGTCATCCAGCCTTCAAGCCCTCAAACCGAGCCGCAAGTCTGGCGAATGGCGCCACGCGAGGCAACCGACTCTCGTCCCCATTCTTATAGTCAGGGCACCCGGCGAGACACTGGGGGCTTCCTTCATCATTCCATCGGCCAGGTTTCATCCATCATGGTGCCGACACCAGATGGACATAGGACTTCGGCGGCGAATGCATCGATGGCGCTCTTGGGGAGTCATGGTCTCGGCGGAGGTCGTCGTTCGTGTGGTGTCAGGGGAGATTACGCCACGCCGCGGATCGCTTTGCCGAATTGCTGACTCGTTGAACTTGCCGGTTGCCCTCATGGTCGGCACGGTCCACAATGGCGGTTCGATTGCGCGTATTTGGCCATGCGAAGCGGAGGGGCAGGCATGACGCACGGACGACGGACGAGTTGGGCGATCGATGTGCTGGTCGGCATCATCCTGTCCATGACGGCCATACTCGGCCAAGCGGCGGAGCCGCAGGTTCCCGCCGGGTTCACCGTCGAGAAGGTCGCGGGCTATCCGCGGCTGCATCGGCCGATCTTCGCGAGCTTCGACGAAGCCGGCAGGCTCTATGTCGGGGAATCGAGCGGCGACAACCTCAATCGCGCGCAGATGCTGGAGAAGAAACCCCACTGGATCACGCGGCTGAGTGACATCAACGGCGACGGCAAGTTCGACCACGCGACCAAATTCGTCGACGGCATCACCCTGCCGCAGGGGAGTCTCTTCTACCGCGGCTCGTTGTACGCCGTCTGTCCCCCCAGCGTCTGGAAGTTCACCGACACCGACGATGACGGCGTCGCCGATCAGCGCGAGGAACTCCTCACCGGGTTCGGCTTCAACGGCAACGCCTGCGACACCCACGGTCCCTTCTTGAGCCCCGCGGGACGGCTCTACATCGTCCAGGGGCGACATGGGCACGAGTTCAAGGATCGCGACGGCCAGGTCTACAGTCAGGGGAAAGCTGGGCGGATTTATTCCTGCCTGCCGGACGGTTCCGATGTCCGGGTCCATGCGGGGGGCGGCTTCGACAATCCGGTCGAGGTCGATTTCACCGAAGAGGGGGAGTGCCTCGGTACGGTCAACATCCTCTATCGCGACCGAGGCGACTGCCTGATGCATTGGGTCGAAGGGGGCGTCTATCCCCGGGACGACCTGGGGGACATGGTCGCCGAGTTCCCTTGGACCGGCGGTCTGCTGGGACCGGTCCACAATCTGGGCCATGTCGCCGTGTCGGGAATCATGCGGTATCGCGGCGCGCATTTTGGCGCGGACTACCGTGATCGGTGGTTCTTCACCGAGTTCAACACGCACAAGGTTCGCACCGCGACGCTGAGCCGCACGGGTTCGACCTTCGCGGCGGAAGTGCAGGAATTCCTCACAAGCGACGATACCGATTTTCATCCGACCGACGTGCTGGAAGACGCCGACGGCTCGCTGCTGGTCGTCGATACCGGGGGCTGGTTCCTCAATGGTTGTCCGACGTCGCGCGTGGCGAAGCCCGAGATCTACGGCGGCCTTTATCGGATTCGCAAAACCGCCGGCATCGCGGTCGAGGACGGACGCAACATCAACTACGGCAACGCGGGAGCGTGGATCTTCCCGCCGACACATTATCTGTCGCGTGAGAACCCCCGCCCGGCGGTCCGCGAAGCGTGGACCGAGTTGTGGACCGAGTATTTTCGCCGGCTCGAACGCCCCAACACGCCCCCAGCGTCCTCCGTTTGGGGGTACTACTGGCCGGTTGTCGCCAAGCACGCTCCTGCCGCTCGCGAGAAATCGGAAGCCGAAGTCGCCGCCTTCAAGGACGAGTTCGAGCGGCAAATCGCCGCCAGTCGGTCTGAAGGGAAGTTCCCGCCCCTGGATCCCAGCGAAGTGATCGGTTTGATCCGGGCCTGGGGACGGTCCTCGTTGGCGTCCCCGGTGACGCTGGTCGATGGTGCGCCCAAAGTTTTGGCGATGGCGGAGACCTCGCAGCGGATCGCGACCCTGACGACGCTGGCCGATCTCGCCTGGGCCGCGCCACTGACGGAAGCCGACGCGCTCGCCTTCATCGGCTGGGCCGAAACGGCGACGCTCCCCGAGTTGCGGGCCCTCGCCCAACTCGCGGCGATGCGGTGTGTTGACCGGGTGACTCCTGTCTTTCCGTGGACTGACGTTACCTTGGCGAAGTTCGTCGCGCTCGCGGCCCGGGCCGATCTCGATCGCACCGCGGAACACGCGCTGGTGGTCGCCTTGCAACGGGCCCCCGCGGCCGAGCCGCTGCTGTCGGCGCTCAAGCATGAGTCGTCGTCGGTACGGCGCGTCGCCGTGATTGCACTTTCGGAGCGCGACCCCGCGTTCCTCACGTTCGAGCATGTGCTGCCGCTGTTGAGCGCTGAGGATGCGATGCTGCAGCGGACGGCGCTCGAAGTGATCGGTCGCCGCTCGGGTTGGGCCGCCGAGACCTTGTCGCTTCTCAAAGGCTGGTTCGCCGAGTCGGAGTTGCCCGCGGATCGGGCGACGGCGATCCGCGGGTTTCTGGTGGCTCAACTTCACGACCCGGCGGTGCAAGGCTTCATCACGACGGTCCTGAGTGAACCGCAACTCCCCCACGACCGCCGTGTGCTGATCTGGGAGATTCTGCAACGGTCGACGATCGCCGCGTGGCCGGAGGACTGGAATCCGCTGGTCGTCGCCGCGCTGCAAAGCCCGGCGGACGACATCACGCTCCCCGCGCTCCGCGTGGTGACGCAGCGGAATCTGGAAAGCTACGTCTTCGGCGACGAGTTGCTGCGTCTCGCCGGAGACCGGGAGCGCTCACTGACGGTTCGGGCGGAAGCGGTCGCGGGACTCGGGGCAAGAGGCAAACAACTCCCCGCGGCGGTTTTCGGCGACGTGATCGAATACCTCGCCGATCCGAACGCGTCGAGCACCGACGTCGGCCTCGCGGCCCGGGCGCTCGGGAACGCGAAGCTCGATGGAACTCAATTGTCCCGATTGGCGCCGTATCTCAAGACCGCCGGTCCGTTGGCGCTGAGTTCGTTGATCAAGGCGTATGGCCAGTCCAAGGATCCGACGATCGGCTATTTGTTCCTGACGTCGATCATGCAGAACCAGGCCGCGGGGGCCCTTTCGGGGGATGAGCTCGCCGCCGTGCTGCGCAAGTATCCCGCGGAGACCCAGGAGTTCGCGGCACCCTTACTCAAAGGGCTGGGAGCCGACCCGGCGGCTCAGGCCGCGCGACTCGAAGAGTTGAGCCCGTTGCTGGCGAGCGGGAACCCCGACTCGGGCAAGGCCGTCTTCTTCGGCAAAAAGGCGGCCTGCGGTTCGTGTCACGCGGTTGGGAGTGAGGGGGGCCGCGTCGGACCCCATCTGACGACGATCGGCGCCAGCCGTTCGCCGCGCGATCTGCTGGAAGCGATCGTCTACCCCAGCGCGAGCTTCGTGAACGGTTACCGCACGACGATCGTGGTGACCGAGGACGGCAAGGTCCATCAGGGGATCCTCAGCGCCGAATCGGTGGAGGCGATCACGCTGCGGACCCAGGACCTGCAGGAAATCCGGATTCGCCGCGACATGATCGAGGAGCAACGGGACGGGAGCACGTCGATCATGCCAAAGGGCCTCGACACGCAATTGACCCCGCAAGAGCTACGCGACCTCTTGGCGTACTTGCAAAGCCGCAAGTAGCGCTGGGAATCTTCCAAGAGCGGGGAGGTCACTCCCCCCGGTGATGATCGGATGGCTCAGCACGACGTCGATGACCGTCATCGACCTAGCGGCTTGCACGGGACGGACATGCGTGGAGTCTCCCCTCGAACAGGGAGCGGCGCGGCGTCAGCCCGCCGTGGGATTTACCATGACGACTCCATACCGCCGGGACCGTGTCCTGTGTCAGTCATCGACTCCGGCAGACTCGGCGGGCTGACGCCGCGCCGCTCCTTATGGGCAATGCCCCGCGGTTCGATCGCGACGACTTTCTCCGCCGCCAACTTCCTGGGTAGGATATTTTCATCGAGGCTCATGGGGGCTCGCAGGGGACACCGCTAAGGTATGGATATGCTCCGTCCGGGGATGCTGGCCGCCGTCTGGCTGTTGGGGCTCGTCGCGTCGCTGTCGGCGGCCCCGATCGACGATTACAACGTCGCGGTCGAACTCTTCCGCAAGAGTCGCTGGGAGTTCGCGAACGAGAGTTTCCGCAAGTTTCTCGCCGACCACCCGCAGCATGAAAAGGCCCCGCTGGCTCGGTTGTATCTCGGCTTGACGCTGGTCAATCAGTCGGACTTCGACGCCGCCCGGACCGAACTGCGGAAGTTTCTCGAACTCGCGCCCCAGAACGCGAACGTCCCGCAGGCGCGGTACCGGGTCGCCGAATGCAGCTATCTTCTGGGCGACTGGCGGACCGCCAAAACCGAGCTGCAGGCGTATCTCAAGGAGCATCCGCAGGAACCCTTAAGCGAACGGGCCTGGGCGTACTTGGGCGATGTCGAGCTGCAGCTTGATGATCCCGCCGCCGCCGTCGCCGCGTTTTCCGAGGGCGTCGCCCGGTTCCCGCAAGGGACGATGCTCGATGACGCCCGACTCGGTTGGGCAAAGGCGCTCGAGGCTCTGAACAAACTCCCCGAGGCGATCGCCAAGTACCGCGAGTTGGCGACCGGGACCAGTCCTCGCGCCGCGGAGGCCCTCTTCCGCGTCGGCACGCATGAGTTCGATACCGGAGAATTCGCCGCCGCCGCGAAGACGTACCAATCCCTGATCGAGCGGTTCCCCGGCGATGTGTTGGTGTCCGACGCCCATCTGAACGCCGGCTTCGCGCTCTATCGTCAGGCGGATTATGAAGGGGCGACCGCCGCCTTCACCGCCGCCGCGAACGACCCGGCCCGGCAACTGACGGCGGGTTACTGGAAGGCGTTGTGTCTGAAGAGTCAGGCCAAGTATGACGCCGCGCTCGCCGCCCTCGTCGCTTTGGAACCGGTCGCCCCGAACGAGCCCCTCGCCGAGGCGATCGGCTTTCAACGCGGGATGTGCGAACGACTTTCGGGGAAGACTAGCGAGGCGCAGCAGACCTTGCTCGCGGTGGTGACCAAATATCCGCAAGGGGAATACGCCGACGACGCGCTCCACTTCGCGACGGAGCTTGCCATCGAAGCGGACGATCTCGCCGCCGCCGAAGACCGATTGAAGCGCTTCACGGCCGAATACCCGCGCAGCGGGTTGCGGATGTATCAGGAACTGCTGGCGGGCCGTTATGAATTGGCGCGCGCGTCGGCCCTGGTCGCCGAGCCCGCCTCGGCCGAGGCCCTCGCCGCGCGATACGTCGCCGCCGCGAAGCACTTCGAGGGGGTCCTGAAAGAGAGCACGCTGCCGCGGACTCGGTCGCAGGCGCGCTACTTTCTGGGACTCACGCGGCAATTGCAGGGGGACCATGCCGCGGCGCTCGAGGCGCTGAAACCGTTGGTCGATGAAGTCCTGGCGGGGGAGCACGCCGCCGAGTTCGCCGAGGCCCTGATTCTCCAGGCCGATAGCCTGATTCAGACGACGCGGCCCGCCGAAGCGATCACGGCGGCCAAGGCGTATCTCGAACGGTTTCCGAAGGGGCGGCAACGTCAGCGCTGCTACGGGCTGCTGGCCACCGCGCAGCAGCGGTTTGAACTCCCCGCCGACGCGTTGCAGACCCTCACCGCGTTGCTGCGGGAGTTTCCCGATTCGGCCGTCAGCGACACGCTGGTGTTGCAGGCGGGCGAGGCCGCGGAGGAACGCTCGGATTGGCCCGCCGCCATCAAGATTTATAGGCTCCTCGCCGAGTCGGGAGCGCCGCGCGACGCGCAGGCCTATGCGCTGCGCGGGCTCGGTTGGGCGCAGTTGCAGTCGCCCGATCATTCCGCGGCGGCGGCGACCTTCGCGAAACTGATCGCGACCTATCCCGGTCACTCGTTGCTGACGGAAGCCCGCTACTACCGCGCCGAGGCCCTGAAAGGTCAGGGGGATCATGCGGCCGCCGGGATGGCGTTCGCGGAGCTCTTCACGGCGCTCGCCCCGAATGATCCCGCGCCGGAAGGGGCCGAGACCAGCGGACCCTTGCTCTTCGCCTACCGGGCCGGTCTCAACGCCGCGCGGTCGTACCGGGAGGCGAATCAAATCGACCAGGCCGACGCCGCGTTCGCCGCGTTCTTCACGAAGTTTCCCCGGGTCCCCAAACGCGATCAACTCCTCGATGAATGGGCAATTCTGAACTATAACGCCGAGCGGTACGATCAGGCCGATGCGATCTTCCGACGGTTGATCGAAGAGTTGCCCGACAGCGACCTCGCGGACAACGCCCGGCTGAGCCTCGCGGAAAGCGAACTGATCGCCGATCGGCGGGAGGCGGCCCGCGCCGCGTTCGAGAGCCTGCGCGCCGATCCGAAGTCGGACGCGGGGGTTCGCGAGCGGGCGCATTATCAACTGCTGGTGATCGCTCTCGAGGAGATGCGGTGGGCCGACGTGTTGACGCTGGGGGCGGAATTCCGGCAGGCCTACCCCGAGAGTCCCACGCTGGCGTATGTCGACTACGCCGCCGCCGAATCGGTGTTGGCGGATCCCAAAGCCACGAACGAACGGCTGGAGC
Source organism: uncultured Planctomycetaceae bacterium (assembly GCA_964427725.1). Lineage (GTDB taxonomy): Bacteria > Planctomycetota > Planctomycetia > Planctomycetales > Planctomycetaceae > DSVQ01. The sequence continues at coordinate 26,427 of CAYRVS010000008.1, forward strand.
AACTGATCCCCCGGCTCCAGGGGATTATGGCGAAGTCGCCCGCCGAATCCGAAGGCTGGGCGCCGCGGTTATGGGTCCTCTCCGCCGAGACGCTGTTCCGGTTAAAGCGCTACGACGAGGTCGCGCCGCTGCTCGAAGATCTGCGGACAAAACTCCCCACGACGACCTTGCGGTATCAAGTCGAGGAAGTTCTGGGGCGCTGTTACAAACAGCAAGCCAAGTTTCCGGAAGCCCGCGCGGCGCTGGAGCGGGTCTTGGCGGACCCCGCCGCGTTCGGCACCGAAACCGCCGCGAAAAGCCAATACCTTATCGCCGAGACGTGGTTTCTCCAGGAGAAATGGAAAGAGGCCTTTCTCGCGTATCAGAAGGTCTATGCGTCGTACAAGTTTCCCGAATGGCAGGCGGCGGCGCTGTTGCAGTCGGGACTGTGTGACGAGCACCTGAAACAGCCGGCGGACGCGATTCAGTCGTACGATCAACTGATCGCCGAGTTCCCGGCATCAACTCATGTCGCCGAAGCCACACGCCGCAAAGCCCTGCTGCAGTCCCGGACGGGGACGGGCTCGTGACGCGGTGGGGCTTGTATGGATCCGAGCCGGCGCTCGAGGCCTGGCTGCGGCGGTTCGCCGGTTCGACGGAACTGCCGGCGTTCCTCGCGCCGCGCGACGGATTTACCGGCACGAAGTTGGCCGACCTCCCGCGCGTCGCATGGTGTGACCGTTGGGAGTCGCTCCTCGCCGATCCGCAGCTCACCGGACTCATCGTCACCGCCGAGGACGACGCCGGCTGTATGGTCGTCCGGCAATTGGGGCAGGGAGATACGCCCCTCGACATACGTCCGCGGGCCGCCATGGGGCTGTCGTTCGCGTATGAACTGACGCTGCTCTCGGCCGAGCAAGCCGTTCCGTTTCGCGCCCTGTGGCCGATGCGCGATGCCCCCGCGCTCTCCCGGCTTAAACAATGGTTAATGTCCGCCGAGCGGGGCCTGACCCATGTCGAACTGAGCCGGCTGATCTCGGTGACGGGGCTGGCGTCCCCCGAGGTCGACCAGCGCGTCGCCGCCGTCCAGCTCGACGATCTTGATCTTTTGAGTTGGTTCGGCGTGCGCGGGAAGCGGATCACCGCGCTCTCGACGGCGCGGCCGGAGCCCACCCATCGGCGGCTCACCGTCACCCTGCAGGCGGACCAAGGCCCGGCGGGGCTCTGGAACCTGGAGACGACGCAAGCCGCGACGTCGACCACCATCCTGGCGCTCGAAACCACCGCCGGTCGAATCACGCTCGAACAATCCCCCGCCGGGGACTGGCGCTTCCGATCCGACTCCTTCACCCCCGGTGATCTCTCGGAGCACTCATCCCGATCCACCCCACCCGACCATCACACCACCTGGGAAGCGGCGGTCCACATCTTCGAATGGGTCGACGCGATCGGCCGGTCCCTCGAGCGCCGGCGGGCCATCGAGCTCGAATCGGAACCGTTATCGGAACGGACGATCTTCAAGACCCAGATGGCGGCCCTCGGTTGCGGGGTGTTGATGACGACGCTGGTGCTGGGGGTCGGTTACCTGTTCCTCGCGGAGCTCGTGCCGCTGCCGGATTGGTTGCTCCATCTGCTCCGCGGGTTGGTGTTCGCCCCGCTATTCTTGTTCCTCCTGGCCCAACTCCTACTGCCCCTGTCACGAGGTCGACCTCGGTCGACCTAAGGGATGGCCCACCGACATGCTCTTGGACAGCGGCGCGGCGTCGGCGGCCGTATGCCATCCACTTCTCCGTCGGCGAGTCGATGACCGCAGGCCGGATGTATGAGTTTTTCGTGGCCGTGCCCCAGGGGGCTCCAGCCCGGAACGCGCGGATCTTGGCGATCGTAAAAAGCCGGATTCACCGAATGGTTCCACGCCTTCGCCAACGGCGCGATCCGGTGCACTGGGCCAATTCCATCGCCGATCGATCGCCGCGATCAAAGGCCGACTGACCCGCGCCTCGCCCTCCGCCGCAGCACTCGCGCCCAACCCCATGCCGCAACTCCGTGCCGGTCAGGCGACTCGCGCGAACCACCGGGAAGAATATCGTGCGGAACTTCGAGGGGCGGCCGCCCCTCGCGCCCTTTGGGACGCGTCAGATCAATCGGCCCACCAGTAGCGGACGATGCACCACAGGGCTTGGAAGCCGTCGCGGGGGCGGATGTGTTTCCCTTGGTCGTAGGTTCGGCCGGAATAGCTGATCGACATCTCGTAGACCCGCTGTTTTCGGGTGGCGACCTTCGCCGTCAATTCCGGTTCGATGCCGAACCGATTCTGTTTCAGGGTCGGCCAGATGCTGTCGAGGGCCGGTTTCGAGAAGACCTTGTAGCAGGTCTCCATGTCGGTCAGGTTGAGGTTCGTGAACATGTTCGAGACCATCGTCAGGAACTTGTTCGCGAGGTAATGCCGGTAATAGAGGACCCGATGCTCGCGATCGCCGAGGAAGCGGCTGCCGAAGACCACGTCGGCCCGCCCGTCGATGATCGGCCGCAACAGCCGCGGGTACTCGGCGGGATCGTATTCGAGGTCGGCGTCCTGGATCAGGATGATGCCGCCGGTCGCCTTCGAGAACCCGGTTCGGACGGCGGCCCCTTTCCCCTGATTCTTCTCATGGAAGTAGATCGCGATCCGGTTCAACTCGTCGGGCTGGGCGACCGACTCGTCGGCGAGGGCCCGCATGACCTCGCGGCTGGTGTCTTTCGACCCATCGTCGACCAGGACGATCTCCTTGCGGATCGGCACCGCGCGAACCCGATCGACCAAGGATCGCAGGGTCTTCGACTCGTTGTAGACCGGGATCACGACCGACAACGTCAGATCATCAGGGATGGCGTAGAAGCCGAGTTGACGACAGGTCGCCTCCCCCAGCCGGTCGCGGAGCGCTTCGTACCACGGCTGCGAGTAGGGGCGGGTGGTCAGTTCTTGGTCGACGGAAGCGAGCATGCCGATTGTTCCGACGGTGCCGCAAAGCGCGTACACCGACATCCCGAGTGGTGATGAGCCCTAGGGGAGTCTAAGAGCGCCTCGGCGGACATGCCAGCGGAAGGCTCTTCCCGGATGTGGGTTTCGAGTACGCTGAGTGTCGGTCACGCCGTCTGTGCGATCACTTTGCGTCTTGCCGGGAAACGCCACGCATGCCCACTCGGAACCTGGTCCTCATCGATCACGACAGCCAGACGCAGCTCGAAGACGGTGCGTGGGGCCCCGAGGGGGAGTCCTTGCTCGCGGGGAGTCCCCAGTGTCGGATTGGCCTGCGGACCCTCCGCGGCGGGGAATCGCAGGGGGTGGTCACGGTCGAGCTATGTAACGGCCCGCTCACACTGACCGTAGTCCCGACGCGGGGGATGAGCATCCACCGGGGATGGTATCGGCAACTCCCCCTGGAATGGCGTTCCCCCGTCCCGCGGCTGGTCCATCCGGCGCTCGTCAACCTGCACGACCGCAACGGTTTGGGCTGGTTGAACGGGTTCAACGAACTGTTGGTCCGCTGCGGGTTGGGGTTCAATGGGCCGCCGGGGCAAGACGAAGGCACGCACGTCACGCTGCACGGTCGGATCGGGAATCTGCCGGCGCATCGCGTGACTTGCACCATCGACACGGAGGGCCCGGGACGGATCACGCTGACCGGGGTGATCGACGAAGTGAGCATGTTCGGGCCGTGTTACCGCCTGACCTCGTCGGTCTCGCTCGTTGCGGGTGCTTCAACCGCCGAGTTCACCGACGAGATCACGAACCTCGGCGGCACCCCGGCCCCGCTGTCGTTGCTGTATCACATCAACCTCGGACGGCCGTTTCTGGAGGCCGGCGCGCGGAACGCCGTCGCCTGCCGCGCGATGGCGCCGCGGGATGCGCGGGCCGCCGAGGGGCTCGAGACCCACGAACTTTACGCCGGTCCGTCGGCCGACTACGCCGAGCAGGCCTACTATTACGAACCCGCCGCCGACGCCGCAGGCTGGTCGACCGCGGTGCTGCACAACGCCGCGCGAACCGCCGCGTTCGGGGTCCATTATCAAACGCGACAACTGCCGCGGTTCGTCGTCTGGAAGAACACGCAGTCGGAAGCGCAAGGCTATGTGACGGGACTTGAGCCCGCGGTCAACTTCCCGAATTTCCGGGCGTACGAGCGGCAACACGGTCGTTTGCCGGTGCTGGCTCCGGGGGAGACGTATTGCGCCGAAATGCGCTGGGAACTGGCCGATGACGCGACGGGCGTGGAACGGCTGCTGCAACGGGTGACGCAGTTGCAGGGGGGAAGAACACCGATGGTGCATCGGACACCACAGGCGGGATGGTCTCCGGCGGGGGATGTGTGAGGCTTGGGGGACGCCCAGGGAAGACCTTTCCTGGGCATCTGTTCAACCCAATTCACAGATCACCAATCTCCCAATTCGACTTCGACGGTCAACTGGATGTCATCGCGGCGGATCTCGAATTTGGCCTTATGGCCTGGCTGGGCGGCGCGCAGCTTTTCGATCAAATCGTCGAATTGTGGCGTGGGTTGGTCGTCATAGGCGAGAATCGTATCGCCCGGTTTGAGCCCCGCGCGTTCGGCGGGGGAGTCTTTCGAGACTTCGCGAATCACCACCATGTCGAGATCACGGGGCTGCTGCATCGCCGTGATTCCGAGATACGCGCCGCGGCGCTCGATCGCGAAGCCGACTTGCACGAGGTCGGCCATCGCCTCGTCCGAGACCAGCGCGCCATTGGCATGGTAGATGATGATCGACCGGGGTTCGCTGAGCCGGCGGAAGATCTTCAGGCCCTCGTCCCCGCCGCGCCACTTGGGGCTGATCACGATGAAGGCGATCGGTCGGCGGGTCCGTGCGATTCGGAGATTCTCGGGCGTGGTCAGCTCGTTTTCTTGTCGATATTGAACCCGCGCGCCGAGCGCCTGCAGTTCGTGCAGCGCCCGGTTCTCGCGCGTCTCGACGGTCGCGTCCCATGTCCCCCGCGCGAGATGGCCCAAAACGCTGGGACTCTCAAGCAGCGACTCCAGCGTTCCCTCGATCTTCGACGGGGCGTCGGCGGCTTCCTGCCGATACAACACCCCCAGAACCTCCAACGAACGGACCGCCCGTTCCCGATTCGCCGAAGCGAGGCCGCGCTGCAGAAACGGAATCGCTTCGGCTCCCGCCGCTTCCAGCGACCGGGTCGCCTGTTCCCGCGTGGCGTATGCGGTCGCTGCTAAGTCTTCGACCCACCGCTCGAACTGCCGCGATTGTTCGGGAGTCGGCGCGGGACGGGCGGGTGAGGTTGGCTCTTGCGCGAAGCCCTGATTCAGACACCCGAGCGAAACGAGCGCCGCGCCGATCAATCCGCGTGCCGTGAACATCGCCGCCTCCGACATCCGTGCCAACCGGTTCGATCTGGGTCTCGACGCGGGCCCGGCACAGTCAGGTTGACCCGTGATGCCCAGAGCGCCTGGCTCAATCATAACGGAAGGACCGGGCAGCGCCATGGTCGATTCCCATGGAGTGGTCGCGTTCCAACAGTCGAGCGGGTGACTCCCGCAGCGAATCGGCAACACGCGGCCGGGGCGGGTGCCCCGGCCTATACGGTGATTGGGGGGCCCTCGTGATCGAGCGCGCTTACAGCGAGGGACACCCGCCCCTCGTGCGTCATCAGTCTCGACACTGGTCGACCGCACGCGGCCGGGGCGGGTGCCCCGGCCTATGGCGTGATGGATTGCGATTCCCTCCGAGCGACTCCCTCGTCAGCAACTGCCTTCTCGACACGTGGTCGCCAGTGCAGTATGCGCGATTGGTTGAACGTGCCTTGGATCGATGCCGTGGATCGACATCGGACAACATAGGCAACGTGTCTTCATCCGGATATCACCACGCTGCCTCCAGGGTCGCATCGATTTGTCGCCCGGATCCCGGATTTCCCGGCGGAACGCTCGAAACTTGTCCGTCTGACGCAACAATAGACCATGATCCAACGACCGGACTGGTCGACACCGATTCCAGTTCGCACCGATCGTCCCGCCGCCCGATTTCAGAACCCCCGCCGTATGCCGATTCGGATCACCTGCCGTGCGTGTGGCGCCAAGTTCAAGGTGGGCGATCAGTACGCGGGCAAACGTGGCCGCTGTCCGAACGCCGAGTGCGGACAATCCTATGTGGTCCCCGATCCCGACGAGGAACTGTTGGCGTCGTTGCCGGTGACTTCCCGTCGGGCGGAGGTCGCGCCCACGCGAAACCGACGGAAACCCTCGACGAAACGGGGGCGGAAAGCGGGCGGCATGTTGTGGCTGGCGGGAGGGGGAGTCGCTCTTGTTTTGGCCGTCGTGGGGATTGTCGTCGGGATGAGCGGTCGCGCGACGACCGTGGTCGCCACCAGCGGATCGGAGGCCGGGGTCGCAGCGCTCGCCGGGGTCGCGGCAACTCCCGTCCAGCCGGCAGCGCCGCGGTTCGAGACGCATGGTCTCCCGTTCTTCAGGAAGCATTGCCTGGAATGCCATGGCGCGGAATCGCCCGAAGCGGGGATCTCGTTCGCGAACTTCACCGATGACCGCTCGATGCTCAAGCAACGGAAGCTGTTCGAGCGGGCGCTCGACCTGATTCAGCAGGGGCTGATGCCGCCGGCGGACGCGCCGCAACCCACTCCCGCCGAGAAGGAATCGCTGCTCGCCTACCTCGACAAGGCGTTGTTCCATGTCGACTGCACCGTCGCGGTCGATCCCGGCCGGGTGACGATCCGGCGGCTCAACCGCAATGAATACGATCGCACGATCCGCCATCTTGTCGGCGTCTCGTTCCAACCCGCCGCCGATTTCCCCACCGATGACGTCGGTTACGGGTTCGACAACATCGGCGATGTCCTGTCGCTGCCGCCGCTGCTGATGGAAAAGTATCTCGAAGCGGCCGAGGCGATTTCGCGGGAGGCGGTCGCGGCGATCGATCCCGCGAATCCGCGTGTGCGGGCGATCCCGCCGGAAGATTTCGTCCGCGGCGACAGCGCCGGCGATCATGCCAACGGGGTGATGCTCGCCTCGCATGGCTTTGTCGGGTACGACCTTCCGGTGTCGATCACCGGGGAGTATCTCGTCCGCGTCCAAGCCGGCGGACAGCGGGCGGGGAAGGATCTCCCGCAGTTGGAACTGCGGATCGACAACCATCCGGTCCACACGTTCGAGGTGAAGGCCCTCGTCGATGGGCCGCAATGGCATGAGCACAAGGTGCGGCTCGACAAGGGGACGCATCGGATCGCCGCGTGGTTCGCCAACGACTTCTGGGATCCCAAGAAGAAAGAGGACCGCAATCTCCTCGTCAGTCGGCTCGAAATCGCCGGGCCGGTCCATGTCGATCCCAAGGATTACCCGGCGTTCCATCGGTCGTTCGTGACGCGGCGGCCGTCGGCGGAGATGACCGTGAACGTCGCCGTCCGCGAGAACCTGCGGCCGTTCCTCCGCCGCGCCTTCCGCCGCGCGGTTCAGGAGACCGAACTCGATCCGTTCGTCCAACTGGTCCAAGCCGCGATGGAACAGGGGGACTCGTTCGACATGGCGATGCAGACGGCGCTGACGGCGACGCTGGTCTCGCCCCAGTTCCTGTTCCGCGTCGAACAGGATCGCAATCCGAACGACCCAAACGATAAGCATCCCCTCAACGACTTCGAACTGGCGTCGCGACTCTCGTACTTCCTGTGGTCGAGCATGCCGGACGAACCGCTGTTGGCCCTCGCGGAGCGGAATGAGCTCCATCGCGACGAGGTCCTCGCCGCCGAGGTGAAACGGATGCTTGCCGATCCGCGGTCGGAGGCGCTCGTTGACAATTTCGCCGAGCAATGGCTGCAGCTTCGCATCTTGAATGACCTCCGCCCCGACCCCGAGTTGTTCCCGGAGTTCAGCCCGGAACTGCGGGCCGACATGCAGCGCGAAACCAAACAGCTCTTCACCCACATCATGCGGCAGGATCGAAACCTGCTGGAGTTCCTCGACGCGAAGTACACCTTCGTGAATGAACGGCTCGCGAAGCATTACGGTCTGGCAGGGGTGACCGGACCCGAGTTTCGGGAGGTGAGTCTCGAGGGAACGCCGCGTGCGGGGCTCCTGACGCATGCCAGCGTGATGACGATGACGTCGAACCCGAACCGCACGTCGCCGGTGAAACGCGGGAAGTGGATCATGGAGGTGATCCTGAACACCCCGCCGCCCCCCGCCCCGCCCAACGTGCCGGAACTCGACACGTCGAAAGAGACGGCCGGGATGACCTTCCGGCAGAAGTTGGAGGTCCATCGGGAAAACGCCACGTGCAACTCGTGCCATCGGGTGATGGACGAGCTCGGCTTCGGGCTCGAAAATTTCGACGCGGTCGGCCGCTATCGTGAAACAGACGGCGGGACGCCGCTCGATGTGAACGGCGAGCTCCCCGACGGCGCGAAGTTCACCGGCTCGACGGCGCTCGCCGGCGTCCTCAAACAAAAACGAACCGAGTTCGCCCGATCCATTTCCGATCGTCTGCTGACGTATGCCCTCGGCCGCGGGCTGGAATACTATGATCGTTGCACGGTGCGGCGGATCGCGGATCAATTGGAGGCCGGCGACTTCCGGTTCTCGGCGCTCGTCGCGGGGATCGTGCGGTCGGAGGCCTTCCGCATGCGGCGCGGGGAAGAGGCGCCGTGATTGATTGACCAGGACGCCCAGGGAAGGCCTTCCCAGGGCATCTCATCACAGTGTTGCAACACAACCAACATCCGGGAGCCCACCGATGAGTTTCGTCCCGCTGTCGCGTCGGACCTTTCTGCGCGGGGTCGGCGCCACCATGGCGCTCCCGTTCCTCGAGGCGATGCTCCCGAAAACCGGCTGGGCGGCGGCGACCGCGGCCCCCAATCGGATGGTCTTCGTCTTCTTCCCCAACGGCGCGATCATGCCCGATTGGACGCCCAAGAGCGAAGGGGAGAACTTTGCCTTGGGACCGACGATGGAGCCGTTGTCCAAGATCAAGCACAAGCTGTGCGTCCTCTCGGGACTGGCGCACGACAAGGCCCGCGATCATGGCGACGGCGCGGGGGATCACGCCCGTTCCGCCGCGACCTTCCTGACCGGAGCCCATCCCGTCAAAACCCACGGGGCCGACATCCGCGCGGGTCAATCGGTCGACCAGGTCGCCGCCGAGAAGCTCGGCTCACGAACGCGGCTGGCGTCGCTGGAGCTCGGACTCGAGGGGGGCCGCAACGGCGGGGAATGCGACTCGGGCTACAGTTGCGCCTACTCGAACAACATCTCGTGGCGATCGGCGACCACGCCGATGTCGAAGGAGATCAACCCGCGGTCGGTCTTCCGGCGGTTGTTCGGCGATCAGGAAAGTCTCGCCGACAAGGCCCGCCGCGATCGGACCCGGCAAAGCGTCCTCGATCTCGTCGCCGCCGACGCGGAGCGGTTGCAGCAAAAGCTCGGCCGGACCGATCGCCGCAAACTCGACGAGTACTTCAGCAGCGTCCGCGATCTCGAACAACGCATCGAACGGAGCCAAAAAGAAACGGCCGAGACCCCTCGCCCTGATTACCCGGAACCGACCGGCGTGCCGCGCGACGCCGATGAGCATTGCCGCCAGATGTATGATCTGTTGGCGTTGGCGCTGCAGACCGACAGCACGCGGATCGCGTCGTTCATGCTCGCCAACGAAGGGAGCAACCGCAGCTATCCGATGATCGGCGTGAACGACGGGCACCACCACTTGTCGCATCACCAGAACCAACAGGACTGGATCGCCCAACTGAAGAAGATCGACCGCTATTTCATCACGCGGTTCGCGGAATTCCTCGATAAGCTTGACGGCATCCGCGAAGGGGAGGGGACGCTGCTCGATCACTCGATGATCGTGTACGGCAGCGCGATCGCCGACGGCAACGCCCATTCGCATCACGATCTGCCGATCATTCTCGCGGGGGGCGGGAACGGCACGATCCGGCCGAATCGGCACGTGGTCTATCCCAGGGAGACGCCGATGAACAACCTCTTCCTCTCGCTGCTCGATCGGATGGAGACGGGGGTCGAGAAGCTCGGCGACAGCACCGCCCGATTGACGCGTCTCGATGGGTGATTGCCCACCACACAATCTTGGAAGCCCAGGGAAAGCGTTCCCTGGGCTTCTCCTGACCCACGCCGCGGCGACATGGGCGCTCGTCGGGTTGATCTGGTTCGTGCAGTTGGTCCATTACCCGCTGCTGAGCGAGATCCCGTCCGCCGATGTGCCTCGCTATGAGCAACGGCATCGCGAGCGGATCTTCGGGCTGGTCGCGACGCTGATGGCGGTGGAGGCGGCGACGGCGGGACTGCTGGTGGCCCGGACCACGGGTCGCGCGCGGCGGCTCTGCGTCGCGGGTCTCGCGCTGCTCGGCGTGATCTGGTTCTCGACCTGGGCTTGGCAACTCCCGTTGCATGCGCGGCTGTCGCACGTCGGAGATCGCGCGGTCATCGCGGAATTGGTCGCGAGCAATTGGTTGCGGACGATCGCCTGGACGTTACGCGGCGGGCTCGCGTGGTGGTTGCTGCGTTCCCGGATGGCACCACGATAGCCTGACGGGAACGCGGCCGGGGCGGGTGCCCCGGCCTATGGGTTTCGATGAGAGAGTGGACCCGGGATGCCCAGGGGAAGGCCTTCCCTGGGCGACGCGGCTACTCACCGCCGCGCGGCAGCCATGCGGTGAAGAGCCCTTCCAGCATCGCCACCGGGCGATCCATCCGCCGATCCCCCGCATGCGCGGACGTCATGGGTGACCGCCGAAGGTAACGCGGCCCGCTGACCCGCGCGGTGCAGCCATCGAGGCGAATCTTCGGCGCGGACGAATCGTCGGGGGTTCGTGATCGGCGGCCGGTCGGGGTGGTCGTCATGCAAGCTCTTGGCAGGCGGTGGGGCGGAAATGCGGGTCCACTCGGGAGCATCGACCACGCCTGCGCGCGGCTTGAGCGCCGTCGGCAGAGACGGCAAGGTCGTGATCGTCGTCGGCCGCAGGGTTGCCCGGATCGTCAGGGCCCGCCGTGAAACGGACTTGAGTTGAACCGAGGATGACCCGTTTGGCGAAACCCTGCGGGTTCCGCAGGAGATGCCGGGGGAAACGTGGTCGGGGAGCCCGCTGGAAGCCCGCGCCGCGAGCGACCGATGGTAGTTCTCGCCCAAGGCACCATGACGTCGACCCGTTGATTGACACCACGTTGCATCCGTACGAGGCCGGGGAATGCCACAGACCGCCGAGTCTGTTCGCACCTACAGCGACCTGCGCCGTTACGTGCATCACACGTTGTGCGCGCAGGAGAATTTGCTCGCCGAGCAGTTTCAACTCCGTGAAATCCCTCTGACGCGGCTGGGGGAACGCTGCGGCGTGCAGTTCGTGCTGCGCGGCCCCCGCAACGTCCGTCTGGGGGCCGTTTGGGCCAGTGATCGCAATCAGCTCTTCTTCTACGACGCCCGCGGCGAACGCTTCCGCAAGGAACAACTCGCGAACCCGCTGCAGGAAGAGTTGGCCGCCTGACCGTCGCGTCGGGGTTTCCCATTCCGACCGAATGGTGCATGACGTCCCATGCGATCACTCTCAACCCTCAACGCTTCACGTTCGACTCAGCCCCGCACCATCGACCGCCGTCGTCGCGTTCCGCTAGACTGCCGATCGGGAACACGCGGTCGTGGGGAGTGGCGGGCGGATGGCGCTGTTGGAACTGGATCGCATCTCGCATTGGTACGGTCGGTTCCGCGCCTTGACCGAGGTCTCGCTCGCGTTGCAGCCGGGACCGGTGGGCCTCATCGGACAGAACGGCGCGGGCAAGTCGACGCTCCTGAAGATTCTGCTCGGCCTGATGCGGCCCACCGAAGGTCGCGGCCAAGTCCTCGGCTACGACCTGCATCATCAGACGCAGGAACTGCGGTTCCGCGTCGGCTTCATGCCCGAGGCGGAATCGTTGATCCCCGGGATGCGCGGGGTCGATCTCGTCGGTCTCGCGGGGGAGCTCTCCGGGATGCCGCGATCCCAGGCGCGCCGCCGAGCCCATGAAGTCCTCTCGTATCTGGAGCTCGAGGACGCCCGGTATCGGCTGTGCGAACAGTATTCCGTCGGAATGAAGCAGCGACTGAAGCTCGCCTGCGCGCTGGTCCATGATCCGCAACTGCTGCTGCTCGATGAACCGACGGCGGGGCTCGATCCCGACGGCCGCGACGCGATGTTGCAACTCCTGCAGGCGATCGCCCAACGGCATGGGAAGTCGTTGATCTTGTCGACCCATTTGTTGGGCGACATCGAGCGGGTCTGCGATCAGGTGGTGATCGTCGATAAAGGCCACGTGCTGGGGGTGGGGCATATCGCCCAGTTGTGTCAGACCCGGCCCGGTCGGTATCGCCTGCGCTGGTCGGGCGACGGCGCTGGCTATCTGCAAGCGCTCACCGCGGCCGGAGTGCGGGTGCAAGGCCCCGCGCGGGCCGATCAGGCGCTTGTCGAGGTCCCGGCCGAATGGTCGACCCGGCGGTTCTTCGAGGCGGCGGTCGATACGACGATCACGTTGCGGGCGGTCGTCCCCGAAGAGGAAGACCTTGAGCAGGTCTACCACCGCTTGATCACCCAGCCGTTGCGGCCGGTCGCCGCCGGATGAAGCCCGCGACGAAATTCCTGCCCGTGTCCCTCGGCAAGCGGAACCCATGTCACAGATTCTGGAACAAGTCGGCTATCGCGCTTGGGATGGCCGACCCCATTCGCCGTGGTGGACCTGCCTGACGCTGGTGCGGGTCGGCGTTTGGCTGATTTTTCGCCGCTGGGTCTTCTGGGTCCTGATCGGTCTGGGGCTGATGAACTTCGTCTTCAACTTCGCCTTCGTCTATCTCAAGGCGACGTTGACGGTGCAGAACGGGGATATCGCCCGGTTTCTCGACAACTACCGCGTGACGGGGACGGGGGACGCCTACGCCGATTTCATGCACGCGCAGGCCGCGATTACCGCCTTGCTGCTCGCGTTCGCGGGGTCGACGCTGATCGGCAGCGACTATCGGCAGGGAGGGATGGTCTTCTACCTGTCGCGCAGCATCGGCAAGCGGCAGTACATCCTAGGCAAGCTCCTGACCGTCGCGACGGTGGTGCTCCTCATCACGATGGTTCCCGCGCTCATCCTGTATTTCGAGTACGGGTTCCTCGGCGAATCGCTGGGGTACTTCCGCGAGAACTGGCGAATCGGCGTGGGGATCGTCGCGTATGGGCTGATTCTCGCCGCGTTTCAGAGCCTGCTGCTGTTCGCCATCGCAGCGTGGGTGCCGCGGACGGTGCCGTTGGTGATGACGTGGTTGGGGATCTTCACGCTGTTGACCGCGCTCGCGCATGCGTTGCATGAAATTCAGGACAACCGGCGGTGGCTGCTGCTCGCATTGTGGGAGAACATGCTGCGACTCGGGCGGTGGTCGTTCGGGGCGTATCCCGCCGATCGGCTCCCGGCGGCGTGGGAGTGCGCGGCGGTGCTGGGGGGGCTGGGGCTGGTTTGCCTGATGCTGATCGTCCGCCGCGTGCGGGCCGTCGAGGTGGTGTCATGATCGCGGCGACTGAACCCGAACAACCCGTCGCGACCTTCACGCAGGCCACCAAATGGTATGGCCCCGTGATCGGCGTGAACGACGTCACGTTCCGGTTGACCGCCGGCGTGACCGGGCTCCTTGGTCCGAACGGAGCGGGGAAGACCACGCTTATCAAGTTGCTGACGGGGCAACTTCGGCCGAGCCTGGGGACCGTCTCGGTCTGCGGGGCCGAGGCCTGGTCCGCCAAGGCCAAACGCTGGGTCGGTTATTGCCCCGAAGCCGATGCGTTTTATGAGGAGATGTCGGGCCGTACGTTTGTCCAGACGATGGCGCGGTTCCATGGCATGCCCGCCGCGCAAGCCTCCGCCGAAACCGAACGGGCGCTGGAAGAGGTCGGCATGCGCGACCGCGCCGATCGGACCCTGAAAGGCTGCTCGAAAGGGATGCGGCAACGGATCAAACTCGCCCAGGCGCTAGTCCATCGGCCGCGGCTGCTGGTCGTCGATGAACCCCTCAACGGCGTTGATCCCGTCGGCCGGCAGGCGCTGATGAGCCTGTTCCGTGACCTCGCCACGCGGGGCATCGCCGTGCTGGTGTCGAGCCACATCCTCGGCGAGATGGACGAGCTGGCCGATCGGATCATCTTCATGGGCCGCGGCCGGGTCCTCGCGACGGGCAGCCTCGCCGAGATTCGCGACCTCTTCGCCGATCAACCGCTGCAGGTCCGGCTGCGCGGCGCGGACCCCCGCGCGCTGGCGACCACGCTGATCGGTTGGCCGCAGGTCCACGGCGTCGACGTCTCGACCGGCCGCGACGTCGCGCTGCAGGTCACGCGGCCGAACGAGTTTTTCCGGCAACTGACGGCGGCGGTCAGCCGTGGCGAGTTGCAGATCGACGCGATGGAAACGACCGACGTCAGCGCCGAGGCGACATTCCAGTATGTGATGTCGGCGGCGCGGCGATTCTGAGACGGCCGTCGCTCGGCAGTCGCATCGGCGCGTCGCATCAAGCCGACCCACCACCGGCCAACCGCGTCGCGATCGCATCCCCCTCGCACTCGCCGGTCCGGGGATCAAACCGGATCTCGCGGCCGACGCGGTAGGCGATGTTTCCCAAGTGACACAGTCCTGCCGACACCAAACCGGTGGGAAGATCGCAGCTTGGCGTGTGGCGGGTGCGGATCGCCTTCAGGAAATCGTCGAGATGCCGCCGATCAAGCTCGAGGCTGGAACCGTGGCCGCCGGCCGGTTCCCCGTCGTAGACCTTCCACCCGCCGCGATCGATGACCAGCACCCCGCGCGTCCCATGAAACGCGACGGCGGAACTGCGGCCTTCGGGGGCATGGCTCGACCACAGCCGATGTTCCCAATGAATCGCCCGTTCGCCGTAATCGTACTGAACCAGCAGGGTGTCGGGGGTTTCGGCGGCGTCGTCAAAGGCATACTTGCCGCCGACCGCCGTCACCCGCGTCGGCCATTGGACCTGTAACCCCCAGCGGGCGACATCCAGCAGATGCGAGCCCCATTGCGCGAGTTCCCCGCCGCCGTAATCCCAGAACCATCGCCAGTTGCCGTGACAACGATTCAGGTTGTAGGGACGCTCGCCCGCGGGGCCCAACCAGCCGCGATAATCGAGTTGCTCGGGGGCGACGCCGTCCTGTTTGGGGGGAATCGGTTTTCGGCGATGAACCACCCAGGCCCGCGCCAGTTTCACCGAGCCGAGCCGTCCCGTATGCAGATACCTCAGCGCTTCGTGATACGCCGCGCCGCTCCGTTCCTGAATGCCGCATTGGACGATCCGTCCCGTCCGCGACATGGTCGCCAGCAACTCGGCCCCTTGCACGAGCGACATCGTCGCGGGGCTTTCGAGATAGACGTCATGCCCCGCGTCCATCGCCTGGCACGCCATCGAGGCATGCCAGTGATCCGGCGTCGCGATCACCACGCCCTGCAGCGTGCGATCGTCGAGCAGTCGCCGGTAATCGTTCTCCAGCCGTAACGTGGTCCGTACGGTGGTCGCGAGAGTCGCCAGGTGTTGGGCCGCTCCGTGCAGCACCTCGCCGTCCACATCACACAGCGCCGCCACCTCAACATCCGACCGCTGGATCAATTCCCCGGCGAGTTGCTTGCCCCGCGTCCGCAGACCGATGATCCCGACACGGATTCGGTCGGTGAAACTTTCCGCCGCGACACCGAGCGCGGGGCTCAGCGAGAGGACCCCGGCGGCGACCGAGGCGGCTTGGCGCGCGCTGCGGCCGAAAAACTCGCGTCGATTGACCTCGTGGTCCGTCTTCAAGCGTGCCGCCCCCAGCCAAAATCCGCGTCCCCCACCGGGACATCCGCCAACATCTGGGCATTATGCCATGCGCGACAGAGTGCTCGCCAGCAGAGAGTCGCGTGTGGGCCACGTCGACACAAAAGGAGCGGCGCGGCGTCGGCCCGCCGTGGGATGGAAGGTTGATGGTCACAACCCCCGCCGTCGGGAGTCAGACCCTCACGAGATTCCGACCCTGGAACTTGTGGATCCACATCAGCGTTTGAACCCTCAGGTTCCTCGATGGCATCATTCACAATCCACGCTGGGCAGATCCCACGCGGCTCCTGGTGAACATGACAACCAGTCCCGAAACCAACGCGCGAGGATCAACTGCGTGACAAGGCGACCCGCAAGCGCGCCGCGGATCATGAAGATTCGTGAATCGCTCTGGTCATCCCCGGTCGGTTGTGCCAAGATGCGGTTCTGGTGGGTCGGGAGGGAGTATGGCCGGATTACCCTGGCGGTCGTTCTTGCTGGCGTTTCTCGGGGCGCTGGTGATCGTGGTGGCGGTGATTCCCGATCCCCACGCGGTCCAGCTTTCCGAACTGTCGACGGAAGCGCTCCTGGGCCGCTTCGCCGCCGCGAATGGTGACGACCGCCGCGAGATCATCGGGCAGTTGGTCGACCGCTCGAAGACGGTCATCCCGCAGCTCGAGTCCGCCGCCCCGACTTGCGACATCGCCCAACTGAGCGGGCTGTTTCAGGTCCTGGAAGAGCTGATGTTGTCCTCCGACGCCGAGCGCGCCGAAGAGGCGGAATCGGCGCTCGAACGGCTGGTCTTCGTCCATCGGGAGGAAGTCCACAACGGCGCGGCCCAGGTGCTGTACGCCAACGCCGGCCTGCGACATATCCGGGCGCTCGGGAAATTTCTCCAAGCCGGCGGCCGGGTCGGGGAAGTCCGGCAGTACTATCGGAGCAGCGGGCTCGGCGGGGGCATGATGCCGGTGGCATTACCGCCGCGAATGCTGATCCTCGGGCCGGAATGGACCGGCGGCGACGCGGCGCTCCGGTACATCACCCGACTCTATCCCAGCGACAATCTGGTGATCCACGTCGCCGACGCGGCCCATGTCAGTGATCAGGGCCTCCAGGAATGGGTACATCGTCCGCGCAAAGTCACGATCCGACGGGAAACGGAATCGTGCCTGGGCATCTACGGCGCGACGGTCGGCAACAATGTTCATCCCATGATCTGTGACGTCAATCCGGGATCCCCCGCGGCCCGCGCGGGATTACGCCGCGGCGATCTGATCCTGCGCGTCAACGACACTCCCGTCGAGTCGTTCGACGAACTCCGGCAACTGACCACCCGGCACCGACCAGGTTCGTTCGTCGAACTCCGCCTCCTCCGCAACAACGCCATAGTCCGCGTGAAATTGGCCCTCGGCAGCGACTTCATGACCGGGGATTGCCAATGCCTCGCCGACCAGACGGCGTCTTGAACGGCGAGCGCTTCAGCCCCGTGGTTCAACCGGCGGTTGATTGTTCCAGCAAGTCCGCGGCGGCCCGCAGCTCGCGCGCCAAGCCCGTCACCACCTGCGGTCGTCCGCCGTCGGGCAGCACTTCCCAGGTGTAGGTCTCGACTTCGAGATGTGGCGCGTAGGGCAAGGCGGCGACGACGGGGAGCGCGGCCTCCAAATCGGGCCGGGTCGTCCCCAGCGGACCCAGGCTGCGCGCGTCGAGCGGGACGTGAAAATGGACCCGCCAGCAAGCGGCCCGGCGCCACGCCGCCGCGGGATGCTCGAGCAACGAATGATTGAGATCTTCGTACGACAGGATCCCTCCCGCGGGATCGCGCGCGAAGGTTTGATGCAGATAGCGGGGTTCCACGTAACGGCCCAGGGCTTGGCGCACCGCGGCGTCACCACCGACATCGACCGCTTCGATCGCGCAGGACAAATGGACCTTGTTGATCCGAATCCCCGCCCGTGAGAGCGCCGCGATCGCCGTGGGGGCGTCCTCGAATTCGACCGCTTGATGACAGACGTCGTAACAGATCCCCAGATGGGTCTCGACGGCCTCGAGGTCGCCTTGTTCCGCGGCTAGTTCGCGAAGCGATTGGAAGAACGCGATCGTCTCCGCCGTCGTTTCCAGCACACACAGCGGCTCGGGTTCGATCGCCAGCCGAACCAGCTTGCCGGTCGTCTCGCGCAACCGAGCGAGTTGCCGCGCGACCGAAATCATCCGGTCGCGGCAGTCCTCCAGGAAGCCCGGCGTGGTCGACAGTCGTTTGAAGCCTAGTGGGACCGTGGAAAGACTCCCGTCCACATCATCCGGCAGGAGCTCCGCCAACAGGACCGCGCACTCGAGGGTGTAACGCTCCCGTTCGACTGTGGTCCAATCGGGGAGATAGACCTGTTCCTTGACCCGGTCCCCGTGGAAGTTGCCGTAAGGAAAGGTGTTGAGCGTATAGCAGCTCAGGTCGCGCCGACGGAGCTCGTCGCCGAAGCGCCGTCGTGCATCGGCGGTCGGCAACTCATCCATCACCGCGCGGGCCAGCCATAACCCGGCGGCGAGCGGCCGGCCGAATTCCCGACGGATGGGGAGCGTCGCGGCGTCGAGCCCGGCAATGACCTCGGCAACACCTTGCCCGGGATGGACGTTGGTGCAATAGCTTAACGGCAGCGTCGACAAGGTCATGCGGAAAACCTGAGCGGGGCAGGGCTGCGGCGGACCGGGTGCGTCGATTATACTCCCCCGCGGACATCCGTCACGCCGCGCCGCCACCCTCCGAAACCTATCGCGGGTCGAGGGGTTTGGTGCTGGGGTGACGCCGCGTACGTCGGCCGCCGCGACAAGAGTTTCCGTGTCCGCGACAGAAGTTCCACCGCCGCCCATGGAGGAATCCGGGTACCTGCACGACCCGGAGGTGCAACTGATGTTGCGCGCCAAGGAAGGGGATGACGAGGCGTTCTCGAAACTGGTCGAGACCTACCAAGACCGGTTGATCCACATTTTTTATCACCTGGTGGGAACGCAGGAAGCCGCCGAGGATTTGGCCCAGGACGTTTTCCTGCGGATCTACCGCGCGCGGCACGGCTATGAACCGACCGCCCGGTTTTCGACCTGGCTGTTCCGGATCGCGAACAACCTGGCGAGCAACAAGCGCCGCGACGCCGGTCGCCGCCGGGAAGTCGCCCTGGCCGCCGGCGAATCGGGCGCGCTCGGGACCGGCACCGGCGTGCAGGTCGCGGTCGAGAAGTCGGGGCTGATGCCCGCGCGGCAACTGGATCGGCGGGAGTTGCAGGGGGTCGTCCGCGAGGCGCTCGATCAACTCAACGATCGGCAGCGGATCGCGCTGCTGCTCCATAAGTTTGAAGACATGAGCTATCAGGACA
The DNA here is from genome assembly GCA_964427725.1 of uncultured Planctomycetaceae bacterium. Classification (GTDB taxonomy): domain Bacteria; phylum Planctomycetota; class Planctomycetia; order Planctomycetales; family Planctomycetaceae; genus DSVQ01. The sequence goes on from CAYRVS010000008.1 coordinate 45,590, forward strand.
TCGCCGAGTCGATGGAACTCTCGACGGCGGCGGTGAAATCGTTGTTGTCGCGGGCCCGCGAAAGCCTGCGACAGGTCCTCGAACCTTATATGCAACTGGGAAAATAGTCTCGCGGGTTCCCGCGTTCGATTCGCCTCGCGAAACCACGGCCGCAGCATGGACAAGACTCCACGACTTTCCGGAACGCAGCGCGAAGATCTCGTGGCGTACCTCGACGGGGAACTCCCCGAAGTCGAGACGCAACAGATCGATCAGGTCCTCGCGCGCAGCGAAGTCGCCCGGCACGAGGTCGAGGCGCTCGCCCGGACGTGGGAACTCCTCGATCTGCTCGACAAGCCCCAAGCGTCCGCCGGGTTCACGCAACGGACGTTGATGACCCTTAAGGTTTCGGAGCTGCGTACGAAGTGGACCGACCAACCCTGGTTCGCGTATGTCCGCCAGGGGGCGATCGCCGCGGTCTGGCTCGTGGTCTTGTCGGTATTCGGCGTGGGGGGGTATGTCGCCACGACGAAACTGGTCCCGAATCCGCAGGCCGAACTCCTGACGCTGTTGCCGCTGGTGCGGAACCTCGATCTCTATCTGCAGCTCAACGACTTCGACTACGTCAAACGCTTGCAGCAACTCAACGCCTTCACGCCGACCGACGCGACCGAAGGTAACGAACCGGTCGCGATGGCGCGGCGGCTGAGCACAGCGGGGGTGATCGCGGTTCCCGCCGCCGAATTGCAGAAGCGCTATCGTGAGGTCTCGCAGTCAACGGCGGAGGATCGCGCGGCGATCGAACGGAACTGGGCGACCTACCAGCAACTGACGCCCGAACGGCGGGCGCAGATGCAGGAGCTCCATCGGCAGGTTTCCTTGGAGCCGGAGTCGCTGCATGGGATGCTCGAGACCTATGCGACGTGGCTGCAAACCTTATCCCCGGGTCGCCGCGACGACCTGCGCAAGGCGGTTGATGGAACCACGCGGATCGAGCTGGTCCGACGTTACAAGGAGGAGCAGGACGCCGTCGGCGTCACCAAACTGTTCGATCTCCAGGCCGATCCGCGTCGGGGCTTCCCGTTCAAGCGATTCGAGCCCCCGATCTCCACCGAGGAATTCGACGGGTTCATGACCAGCGTCAAACAGGAATTGCCGCCTTACGAGCAGGGGCTGATCAACGCCCAGCGCACCCCGGTGGAACGGTACGCCCGAACCACGACGATTCTGTTCGATCTGGCCTTCCGCCGGCAGATCCCCCCCGACGCCGTCGCGCATATCATCGACGGCCTGCCCAACGAACAAGCCAAACGTCAGTTGTCGCTGCGAACCAACAAGGAAGATCAGCAGCGGGAACTGATGAAGTGGATCACGATGGGGACCATGCGGGCGATCTTTCTGGAATTGAAATCCGCCTATCCCAGCCAGGAACAGCTCGAGGAGTTCTTCACATCGGACAAGATCGACGGCGAAACGCGGTTGCGGCTGACGCAAATTGAGACGCATGAGCTGCAGATGGAGTTGGTCAAACGGTATATGGAGCAGCTCGACGATCCCCGCGTCAGGCTGATGCTCAGTCTGATGAAGGAACTCCGCGAGCGCAGCTTCTTTCTCTTCGGCCCCCCGCCCGGTTCGTTCGGCCCGCGCGGCGATCGAGGCCCCTTCCGCGGCGGTCCGGGGGAAGGCCGCGGTCCCGGGGAGCCGCGCGAGGGTCGCGGCCCCGAATTCCGCGGCGGCTTCTTCGGCCCTCCTCCGAACGGTCGTCCCGGCGAACCCGGCCCCACCCCCCCCCCCCCCCAACGATCGCCCCCCGAATCCGTGAGCTCCCAAGGTTGGATTGGCTTTTCGGTCGGGTCGCGCGGTGCGTGTAGGCTGGGTAGAGCGCAGCGAAACCCAGCACCTCTCCGCGCGGCAGGCTGGGTTACGCGGCGCTAACCCAGCCTACATCAACGACATCGCGCGTTCGCCCGGATGATATGGTGTCTCGCGTACGCGTCACATCCACGTCGCCAGCGGCAGCGCTTTCCACAGGACATACGCGACCGGGCCCGAGTAGAGAATCGAATCGAGGATGTCGAGCAGGCCGCCAAAACCGGGGAACAGCGTCGCCGAATCCTTTTTCCCGACATCGCGCTTGATCAGCGATTCGCAGAGATCCCCCACCAGACCGACGACGCCGAGGATCAGGCCGTAGATTCCGCTCCAATACCACGCCGGCGGGGTCCAACTTCGGTCGAACAGCGGCGTCGCGAATTGCAGCCACGCGATGCCGAACACGGCCGAACCGATCAGCGCCCCGCCTCCGCCCGCCCACGTCTTGCCCGGGGATAGATGCGGCACCATCTTGCGGCGTCCGAACAACCGCCCGAACGCATACGCGCCGATGTCCCCCCCCTTGGTGACCATCAGCAGACTTCCCAAAACGAGGTACCCGGCGGCGTCCCCCGCGACCCACCGTAATTGCGCCGCGACCCCCAGCAACACCCCGATGTAACTGACGATCAGCAGTTCCGCCCCCAACGTCTCCATGCTGCGGCCCGGCTCGCGGTACCGATACGTGGCCGTGGCGAACAGCGTCAGGACGGTGAACGAATAGGCCAGCATGACCCTGTCTCTTATACACATCTGACGCT
>CAYRVS010000008.1:48211-73590 GCA_964427725.1 uncultured Planctomycetaceae bacterium
GGCCAGCATGACCTGCGCGAGCGAGTTCCCTTCACCCGGAATCTGAATCGGCAACGCGCCGACCCGCCCATACCAGCTCGCGGCGGCCACCAGCACGCAGCAGGCGCAAACCACGCCGCGATGGGGCGCGAACGACCGCGTCGCCAGCAGGTCGACCAGCTCGTTGGCGCCTCGCAGCGCCAGGACCACCACCAAGATCAGCAGTACGGGGGCGGAGGGGCCGAGCTGCGTGTCGAGGTAGAACACGCCCACCACGGCCGGAATCAAGATCGCGGAGATGATCAACCGCCACAGCAGCATAAGCTCAGCTTTTCAGCCCTCCGAACCGCCGATCGCGGGCGGCGAACTCCCGCAGCGCTTGGCGTAAGTCCTCGACGCCGAACTCCGGCCAGCAGCGTGCCGTGACCCACAGTTCGGCGTAACTGATCTGCCACATCAGAAAATTGCTGATCCGCATTTCGCCCGCGGTCCGAATCACCAAATCCGGATCGGGCATGCCGGCGGTGTCGAGCCGGGCCGCGAGATCGGCCTCGGTCAGTTCCGCCGCGGCCAGTCGACCCGCGGCGACGTCTTGCGCCAAGCGCCGGGCCCCCTCCAGAATTTCGGCGCGGCTGCCGTAATTGATCGCCAGACACAGCCGCATGCCGGTGTGCTCGGCGGTGAGCGCGCGGGTAAGATCGATCTCCCGGAGCACGTCGTCGCCGAGTTGCTCCCGGCGGCCGATGACGGCGAACCGCAAGCCCTGACGCAGAACCTCCCCGCGTTCTTCGACGAGATACTGCACCAGCAACTGCATCAGGAGTTGCTGCTCGGCCTGCGGGCGCTTCCAGTTTTCACTGCTGAAGCAATACAGCGTGAGTTGTTCCAGGCCCAGCCGCGAACACTCCTCGACGATCCCCCGCACACTGGCGACGCCGCGCCGATGGCCTTCGATGCGCGGCAGACCGCGGCTCTGCGCCCAGCGTCCGTTGCCATCCATGATGATGGCGATGTGGCGTGGCAGCCGTGCATGCTCCAGCCCCCAAGCGGCGAGTTGCGCGGGGGCATACGGCGGATCGGCGTTCGAGACGGGGCTGGCGACGGACATCGACGGGGGGACTCCGCCCGTATTCTGTCGCATTGGCCGCTGAACTCAACCCCGCGCGACCGATTTCGCGTCGACGACGCCTCATGGATCCCGCGGCGGCTGCTCAGAACGTCGAGACGGCGAGCTCATACTGCGTGTCGGCGGTGGCGGGATCGACCTCGTCCTCCGCCGTTTCGAGCGCGAGATACAACACCTCTTCGCGGTACGCGGGAGTCTGTCGCGGATCGGTGATCCCGATGCGCACGCAATCGATTTCGACGGCCAAGACCGTCACCGTCACGTCCGCGCCGATCACCAGACTTTCCGCCACGCCGCGTTGGAAGACATGCATCGCGTCGACCTCGTCCACTCGTTGACAGTCATCACGATCGAAGCCTGACGGCGACGATCGATCGCACATGAGGCGACATTCTGCCGCGACCTTACGGGATCGACAAGCTGAGATCGCGGGGAAACAGGTGTGCAATTTTGGCGCAGCGGTGGGAGCTTGACAGCCGCGCAAGCGCGCGGTCCAACAACAATTCCTCTTGACGAGTCGCCCCGAAAGACCTCCATGCCGACGCTCGTGATTCATCCCCCGATCGACGCCGCGCGGCTCGCGGCGCTCCTCGCGGTCGATCCCCGACTGCGCGTGATCCACGCCGACAACGTGGAAGTGGCGCTCGCCGCGATGCCCGCGGCCGACGCGTTCTTCGGCAAGCTGACCGCGCCCCTGTTGGCCGCCGCGCCGCGGCTGCGCTGGGTCCAGGCCCCCACGGCAAGCCTCGAACATTATCTCTTCCCGGAATTGATCGTGCATCCCTGCGTGCTGACCAACATGCGGGGGCTCTTCTCCGACGTGATCGCCGACCATGTCCTGGGCTATGTGTTGTGCTTCGCGCGGAACCTGCACATCTACCTGCGGCAACAACAGGAGGGACGCTGGGCTCCCGTGGGAGACGCCGCGATGACCGTCGACTTCGTCTCCGCGCCGGGCCGGGTCTCCCCCGTCGATCAGGCGCATCAGCACCTCGCCGACCTCACGCTGGGCATCGTCGGGGTCGGCGCGATCGGAGCCGAGGTCGCCACCCGCGCCGCCGCGTTCGGCATGCGGATCATGGGAGTCGATCCGGTCCGTCGCTCGTTGCCCGGGTTGATCGACAGCATCGGAACGCTCGAACAACTCCCCGATCTGCTCGCGGAATCGCATTACGTCGTCATCGCGGCGCCCCATACGCCCCGGACGGTCAAGCTGTTCGATACGGCGTTACTCGCGCGGATGCGGCCCGACGCCGTCCTCATCAACATCGGCCGCGGGGCGATCGTCGACCTGACGGCGTTGACGACCGCGCTCGACCGGGGCGGCCTCCGCGGAGCGGCGCTCGATGTCTGCGAAGTCGAACCTCTGCCCGCCGACCATCCTCTATGGCGGCTGGAGCAGGTCGTCATTACGCCCCATGTCGCGGCCGCCTCCCCCCGGATCGCGGAACGGCATCTCGCCACCCTGCTCGAAAACGCCCGCCGCTTCGTCAACGATGAACCCTTGCTCACCGTCGTCGACAAACGCGAGTGGTATTGAGGAGCGTTGAGGGTGAAGAGTCGAGAGCTCAAAGTGGACCGACGACAATCTGAAGGTTGGTGTGGTCGACCACCTGGATGAACTCTCAACCCTCAACTCCTCACTCTCAACCATCCCCATGGACGCCCACCAACCCCACCCCTGCACATTATCCGACGAGGAGCTCCTTCGCGTATGTGAAGCGGGGACCGGGCGGCGGCGCGGACCCGGCGGCCAGCATCGCAACAAGACCGAGTCGGCCGTGGTGCTCGTCCATGAACCGACCGGCATCGTCGGTCAGGCCGCCGAGCGACGAAGTCAGGCCGAGAATCGGCATCAGGCGCTCAAGCGATTGCGGGTCAATCTCGCCTTGGAGGTCCGTGGCTTTCCCCCGGAGGAGCCCTCCGCGCTATGGCGTTCGCGGACACCCGAAAGCCGGATCGTGATCAATCCCGAGCATCACGATTTCGCCACCTTGCTGGCGGAGGCCCTCGATGTCGTCTCCGATCGCCATGGCGAGGTGACGCATGCGGCGGAACATCTGGGTTGCAGTTTCTCGCAACTGCGCAAATTCCTGCGGCTGGAGCCCCGCGCCTGGACGCTGGTCAACCTATGGCGGCAACGCCACGGCCATCGCGAATTGCCGTGATCGAAGCTGCGTCCCAAAGAGCGGCGCGGCGTCAGCCCGCCGTGGGAGTGATGCCGTGATGACCCTACGACGGCAACTGGACCATCGCTGGTCAGGCGATCGCCGCTCCGCTCAAGCACGAAGACCGCCACGGATGTTGGGGGAAGAAGCGGCTCTCCTCGGGCCATGATGATTTACCATCGACTTCAACCTCTTTGGGGCACGGCGGGCTGACGCCGCGCCGCTCCTTGGGCGAGGGTGGTCATCAACCATCGACCCCAAAAAAGTTCTGGCAACCCCGAACGACGCGGGGTACGCTGATCAAGTCACGTCTCAAGCGTTTCGGTTCCGTGGAGTCCGGCGGTGCTCGCTGCGATTCACGTGGCGCGGCCGACCGGTGAGTTCCCCCTCATCGAAAGGCTCGCCATGTCGAAATTCGCCCCCCCGGCCCTCCGCAACATTGTGCTTGTCGGCCACGGCGCCGCCGGCAAGACGTCGCTCGCCGATCGGCTCCTCTACCGCGCCGGCATCGGCAACCGCGCGGGCTCCGTCGACGACGGCACCAGCCAACTCGACATCGATGACGAAGAGCGTCAGCGGCACTTCAGCATCTCCGCGAAGCTGGCCCACTTCGAGCATCGCGGCACCCGCGTCAACCTCATCGATACGCCGGGCTATCCCGATTTCGTCGGCCAGGCGATCAGCGCGCTGTGCGCGGCGGAAACCGCGGTGGTGGTGGTGAGCGCCGCCGCCGGCATCGAAGCGAACACCCGCCGGACCATGGAACTCGCCGGCCGCGCGCATCTGGCGCGGATGATCGTCGTCAACAAGGTCGACCAGGAGAATCTCGAGCTCGCCACGTTACTCGAAGAACTCCGCGAGACCTTCGGCCGACATTGTCTGCCCATCAATTTGCCGAACGGGACCGGAAACGCCTTGAGCGGCGTCATTTCCCTGCTCGACTCAAGTCCGGAGTCGACCGCGAGCGGCCTGTCCGTCGTCGAATGGCGAACGGCGTTGTGCGACGCCATCGTCGAGGCGGATGAACGGTTGATGGAGCGCTACCTCGAAGGAGCCGAGTTGTCCGCCGGAGAGCTGCGCGCCGCGTTGACGAAAGCGGTCGCCCGCGGGGCCGTCATCCCGATCCTGTTCACGTCGGCCAAATACGAGGTCGGCGTCCCCGAACTGATGGAGGCGATCGTCGATTTCGGCCTCTCGCCGGGGGAATTGGTCCGGTACGGTCGGAACGAAGCCGGGGACGACGTGGCGGTAAGCCCCCGCGAGGATTCGCCGCTCGTCGCGCAGGTCTTCAAGACGCGGATCGATCCGTTCGTCTCGAAGATGAGCTTCATTCGGGTCTTTTCGGGCCGCTTGACGAAAGACTCGACGGTTCGGGATTTGCGCACGGGGAAGGGGATCAAGCTGCATCAACTCCTCGATGTGCAGGGGGGACAGGTCGAACCGGTCGACGAAGCCCATGCGGGGGACGTCGTCGTCGTCGCGAAGGTCGACGAGCTTCAGGTGGGGGATACGCTGGTGATGAACGGCGACGGTGTCGCGCTCCCGCCCATCGAGTTTCCGACGCCGATGATCGGGCTCGCCGTCGAACCGAAGTCGCGGGCCGACCAGCAGCGGATCTCGGGCGCGCTCCACAAGATCGAAGAGGAAGACCCGACCTTCCGCGTCGAACGGGATCCGCAAACGCACGAGATGGTGATGCGCGGCATGAGCGAGCTCCATCTGCAGGTGGTCCAAAACCGGCTGCATGCCCGCGACAAGGTCGACATCGTCACGCATCCTCCCAAAGTCCCGTACCGGGAAACGATCCTCGCGGAACAGGCCGGCTCGTACCGACACAAAAAGCAGACCGGCGGCTCGGGACAATTCGCGGAGGTCCACCTGCGGATCGCCCCGTTGCCGCAAGAACTGATCCCCTCCGAGTACTTCGTGAAGGAGCGGTTCCCGGGCCTGCGCAGCTACCATTACGACGCCGAACTGAACTTCGCGTTTCTCGATTGCGTTTCGGGCGGGTCGGTCCCCAACCAGTTCATTCCGGCGGTCGAGCGGGGAGTCCGCGAGCGGATGGAGCGGGGCGTCCTCGCCGGATTTCAGGTCCAGGACGTCGTCGTCAGCCTGTTCTTCGGGAAAGACCATCCCGTCGACAGCAACGAAAACGCCTTCCGCACGGCGGGCAGCCAATGCTTCCGCGATCTCTTTCTGGAGGCCCGCCCGACGCTGCTCGAGCCGATCATGCACCTCGAGATCACCGTCCCGGGCGATCGCGTAGGGGAGATCGGCAGCGACCTCTCGGGGCGGCGTGGTCGGCTGGAAGGGATGATGAATCCGTCCGGCGGCTTTCAGACGATCCTCGCCCGCGCGCCGCTGGCGGAACTCGCCACCTATGCTCGAACCCTGTCGAGCCTGACGGGGGGGCGCGGCAGCTACGCGTTGCAATTCAGCCACTACGAAATCGTGCCGCCGCACGAACAGCAGAAGATCCTCGCGACCTATCAGGCCGTGACGGACGACGCCTGAGACCAGGCTATTCACGCGATAAGCCGCGTGGGGTTACGGCGGCAACCGCGCCGTGACGATGGTGGTTGTCGGGTGAGTGGCGGACGGAAACGAATCCCTGATTATCCGTCGTCCTCCACCCTCACGATTCTCAGCCACGAAGGGCTCACGCCGCGCCGTGGCTTTTGATCAGGCTGCCCAGTGTGGATTCTTTCGGGGGGGCGCTACAATCTGATGTCCGACGGGTGGCTCCCTCCCCCGCCGTGCCGGTCGGTCCCTCCAGCAGTCGAGACGTCCCTCGTGTCAGCCCCGATTCGTGCCGTGTGTTTCGATCTCGATGGCTTGATGTTCAACACCGAGCATGTTTTTTTCGAGGCGGGGGGCGAGCTCCTGCGCCGCCGCGGGCATGAGATGACCATCGACGTGATGAACGTCCTCATCGGTCGGCGGCCGATGGAGTCCTTCCAAGCCTTGGTCCGGCATCTGCGGCTCGCGGACGATCCGGCGGCGCTCTTGGCCGAGTCGCGCGAGATCTTCCACGGGATGCTCGCCGAACGCCTCGCGCCGATGCCGGGGCTGTTCGAACTGCTCGACGCGATCGAAGCGGCGGGGTTGCCGAAAGGGGTCGCGACGTCGTCGCCGCGGTATTACCTCAACGACGTCCTCGGTCAGTTCGCGCTCCTGCCGCGGTTCTCGGTCCTGTTAACTTCCGAGGACGTCACGCACGGCAAACCCCATCCCGAGATTTATCTGAAGGCGGCGACGCAATTAGGGGTCGCGCCAGCGGAAATGCTGGTCATGGAGGACAGTCAAGCGGGCACGGCGGCGGCGGTCGCGGCGGGCGCGCACGTCGTCTCGATTCCCCACGAATTCACCGCCCAGCACGATTTCGCCGGCGCCCGTCACATCGCCGGCAGCCTCGCCGACCCGTATCTGTACCAATTGCTCCACGCGTGAAGTTCACCCGCCACCGTTTCGCCGCGAGCCACCGGAGAGCGCGTTTGGGTCTTCCCGGCGCTAACCCATTGCCCGGATGATGGTTGCGTGTCATCATTCACCCTGGGATGGGAATTGGCCTCCCCGACGCGGATCAATCTGACGTAAGAATGGGGCGGTCCACGGTATCTTGAGGACGATGGGGGCGTCGTCGACCACGCGACGGGTCGCGGATCGACCCCCTCGAAGGGCGCGAAGGACGACACGCATGTCGTACAGACAAGCAGGGTTCGCCCTGACGATCATCCTGGGATGGGCCGGAGTGGTTGCGGCACAGCCCGGCGATCTGAGCGAATTGCTCGGGGCCAAGAAACCCTCGGGTCGGGCCCCCAAGGCGAAGTTCTCCGCCGTCGTCACTCCCGACAAGGCCGCCCCCGGCGACACCGTCACCGTCGCGGTCACCGCGAAGCTACCCCGTGATTACTACATCTACGGGACCGATGGCGCGTTCGCCGGTCGGACCTTGCTCAAGATCAACGCAACCGGGGCCGACCCGCTCGATGACTGGCGGCCCGATCACGAGGGGAAAGCCGGGGTCGATCCCGAACAGCAGTTGGCCCTGACGAAATTTTTCGACGAGGTGACGTGGTCGCGGTCGTTCAAAATCACGGCGGCCGGCGGCCCGGCGACCTTCAGCGGCACCCTCGCGGGGCAGTATTGCAGCAACGCCGAAGCGGGGGGCGAATGCCGGCCGATTCTTCCCCCGTTCAAGTACGACCTCACGGTCGAGATCGCTTCGTCGACACCGATGCCGACGGGGACTGTCGCGAGCGCCCCCGCGTCCCCCTACGAGCAAGTCATCATTCCGACGCGGCCCAAGCGTGATGGTCCCAAACCCGATGGCGTCCGCTACCGGGTGTGGCTCGAACCAAAGACGGCGGCGAAGGGCGAGCCGGTTCAACTCAAGGTCACCGCGACCCATGACGCCGGCTGGCATACCTACGCGACCACCCAACCCCGGGACCAGACCGGCGGTTATCCGACCGAAATCGCGGACCACGCGGCGCGGAACCTGACGCCCGTCGGCGATGGTTTTCAACCCGACCGGCCCTACACCGAAAAGCCGGTCGGCGACGGGACGTTGCTCATTCACACCGACGAGGTGACCTGGTCGCGCGAGTATCGCGTCACGAGCGACAAGCCGGGCGATTACGGGATCGATGGGACGATCACGTATGTCCTCTGCGACGACAAGTCGTGTCTCCCCGTGAAAGAAGTCCCGTTTACGGTCGGGCGCTTTCCGGAGGGCGCGCCAGACCAACCGGGGACCGTGGTCGCGGAGGTCACACCGGCCGACAGCCCGAATTCCGAAGAAGAGTCACCGTCCCCGTTCACGATGACGGATGCTCCGGACACCCATTCCGCCGCGGCCGATCCCGTGAAACCGAATGTGGTTGACGATGAGGATGAGGCTCCCGGGCTCGCCGCGCTCGAACGTACGCTGGCGTACCTCGATGGCGCGGAGACGCAGACCGAACGGGCGCAGGATCGCGGGCTCATCCCGTTTTTGCTGCTGTGTCTGGGGGGGGGCTTCCTCGCGCTCCTGACGCCCTGTTCGTTTCCCATGGTCCCGATCACCGTCAGTTTCTTCCTGAAGCAAAGCGAGCAGTCGCATCGCCGCCCGTGGGTGCTCGCGGTCGTCTATTGCGCATCGATCGTGTTGGCCTTCACGGTGTTGGGGGTCGGGATTTCGGCGATTTTCGGAGCGACGCAGCTCAATCAGCTCGCGAACAATCCGTGGGTCAACCTGATCATCGGCGCGGTCTTCGTCGCCTTCGCCTTCAACATGCTCGGGGCGTTCGAGATTCGCGTCCCGACGTCGCTCCTCACGTGGTCGGCGATGCACGAAGGGGGGGGCAGCTATCTGGGCGCGGTCTTCATGGCCCTGACGTTCACACTCACTTCGTTCACCTGCACCTTCGCGGTGGCGGGGTCGTTGTTGGTCGCGGCGTCACAGGGGGAGATTTACTGGCCGGTGATCGGCATGCTCGCCTTCGGGGCGGCGTTCGCCTCTCCGTTCTTCGTCCTCGCCCTCATTCCGTCACTCCTGAAGAAGCTCCCCAAAAGCGGCGGGTGGATGAACTCGGTGAAGGTGGTGATGGGGCTGATCGAGATCGGCGCCGCCGTCAAATTCTTCAGCGTCGCCGACCTCGCCTGGAACCCCGAGCCGCTGCTGCTCGACTACACCATGACGATGCTCATCTGGATGACGCTGGCGATCGCGATCGCGGCGTACCTGTTCGGCTGGTTCCAACTGTCGCACGACATGCCGGTGCAGCAGTTGACAACGGGACGGGCTTCGCTCGCGATCGCCTTCCTGGGGCTGACGCTGCTGCTGGGGAACCTCATCCTGCAACCCGACGGCACCCGCAACGTGCTCACCGATCAGATCATCGCCTTCGCGCCGCCGCGGCTCACCGGCGGACGCTCGGAGCTCGGGCCGGTCCTCGATCATCATGGGCTCCTTTTCGCGTTGGACCTCAAGCAGGCGCAGCCGGTCGCGGCGAAGCGACGTCAGCCGCTACTGCTCGATTTCACCGGGGTCAACTGCGTGAACTGTCGGCGGATGGAGAAGAAGATGGACGAGCCGGCGAACAAGGAGCGGATTGCGAAATACATCGCGGTGCAGCTCTACGCCGACAAAGTCCCGACGATCACCAACGACGAGCAGGCCGCGGGGATCCTGCAGAACAACCTCGATTTGCAGGTCAACTGGTTCGGCGACGTCGCCTTGCCGTCGTACGCGGTCGTTTCGCCGGACGGCCAATCGATCCTGGCGGCGTACTCGGGTTACGAACGCAGCGAAGGGGAATTCACGCGGTTTCTCGACTACGCCTGGAATCAATGGGAAGCCTTTGAACGCGGGGCGGGAACCACCTCGACGACCAGGAGGTGAGGCGCTCGCCCGGCGGCCGATGGCTGATGAAGGGAAGGTATGGTTCGTCGTGATGACGCCTGAAGTGTGTGCCACGGGTTCCGCCAGTGGTCTATTCCCGCCTTCACGCGGCGTGTTGACCACTGGCGAAGCCCGTGAGACACACGGTCTGTACGAGAGTGTACGTGACCGCGGCGCGCCATGCGTGAATCGATTCGTCGACGCATGACGCGCCACTCCGATCATCACGCGAAAAACATCCCTCACGGGGGACGTTTACCCGGGAAATCCGTTGCCGGGGGATGGGACCCGGGTCTAGCATGCGGTGACAATCCCGCGAACCTTGAAGGACGTGCGAGGCTCCTCTCGGCACGCGTGCGTGAATGGTTGTGCGATCGGACGGGGGCTTGATGAGTTCGGTGATCAATGATCCGGGGCGTCGTCCCGTGCGACCATGGGGTTTGTGGCTGGGTGTGATCTCCTTGGCGGGACTCGGACCCGCATCAGTCTGGGGGCAGGGGGGCCCTTCGCCGGTCGTCGTCGCCCGGGTCCGACAAGAGTCGCTCGCCTCGGGACAGACCTATGTCGGGACGGTGCTCCCCGCGAAGACGAGCGCCGTCGGCAGCGCCGTCGATGGCCGCGTCGTCGAATACCCGATCGACATCGGCGTCCGCGTCGCCAAAGGCGATCCCCTCTGCCGACTCCTTACCGAAACGATCAGCCTCCAGATCGCCGCCGCCGAGGCCGAGTTGCGGTTGCGGCAGGAAGAGCTGCGCGAATTGAAAAACGGCACCCGGCCCGAGGAGGTCGCCCAGGCGAAAGCCCGGATGGAGGCGGCGATCGCCGTCGATGACTTCGCGCAATCGCGCTACAAACGGGCCGAGCAACTGGTGCAACAAGGCCGCACCCTGACTCAGGAGCAACTCGAGGAATATCGGTCGGCGTCGATCACCGCGGCCCGCAACCTCCACGCGACCGAGCAGGAGTACCAAATGCTGGTGAAGGGGCCCCGCGAAGAGACGGTGGCCCAGGCGGTGGCACGGGTGGATGCCCAAGGGGAAATGGTCCAACAACTGCGTGATCAACTCCGCAAACACACGATGATCGCCCCGTTCGATGGTTACGTCGTCGCGAAGAAGACCGAAGTCGGCGAATGGGTCACGCGGGGGCAGGTGGTCGCGGAAGTGGTCCTGCTCGACGAGGTCGAGGTGGAGGCGTATGTCCTCGACGCGCAGATCGACGCCGTCCGGTTGGGGATGGAGGCGCGGGTGGAGGTCGCGGCGCTCGCCGAGCCGTTGTATCTCGGGCAGGTGGTCCGCATCTCGCCGCAGGCCGACGTGAAGTCGCGGACGTTTCCGGTGAAGGTTCGCGTGAAGAACGTGATTCGTGAAGACGGGCCGGTCCTGAAGGCGGGGATGCTCGGCCGCGTGACCTTGCCGGTGGGACAACAGCGTGAAGCGTTGCTGGTCCCGAAAGACGCGATCGTCTTCGGGGGCCCGAGTCCGATGGTCTACGTCGTGGGCCCCGCGGCACCACCACCACCACCCACAGGGGCGGCTCCGGGTGGCGCTCCTGCGGGCAAACCAGCTGCGGGGGCCCCACCGGCCGAGGCTACGGCACTCGCGGTGAAGCCCGTCCCCGTGGAGTTGGGGATCGCTCAAGGGACGTGGATCAGCGTGAAGGCCCCACTCGCCAAAGAGGATCAGGTCGTGGTTTTGGGGAACGAACGGCTGCGGCCGGGCGCGCCGGTCGTGATCCTCCGCGAATGGGCCGATGCGACAGCCATCGAACCAGCCGCCAAACCGTAATCGTCATCCCACCGCCTGCCGGGCTTTCACGCTCCGCGCTTTAGACCGTCTTCTCCTGTTTCGCGTCGGGCCTGTCGAGACTTCTGCATGACGTTGGTCGAACAATTCGTCGTCAATCCGGTCAAGGTGATCGTCGGCGTGCTGATGGTCGCGTTGTTCGGCGTCATCGGGCTGTTGTCGATGCCGATGCAGCTCACCCCGGAAGTCCAGATTCCGTCGCTCACCATTCAGACCGTCTGGCCGGGGGCCAGCCCGCAGGAAATCGAACAGGAGATCATTCAGGAGCAGGAAGAGCAGCTCAAAAGCGTCGAGGGGGTCACCAAGCTCTCGTCCGAAAGTACCGATTCCTCGGGGACGATCACCCTCGAGTTCGCGATCGGCACGAACATGGAGGAGGCGCTCCTCAAGGTCAACAGCCGCCTGCAACAAGTCCCCAGCTACCCCGAAAACGTCGATCAACCGGTCATCACGACATCGAACTCGTCGAACTCCCCCATTGCGTGGTTCATCCTCAGCGAACGGCTCCCGGGCGAGGCCGAGCTGCGGGCCTTCGCCGAGCAGCATCCCGATCTCGCGGGGAAACTCGAACCGATCCGGCGGTGTCACAACGTTGGTTTGGCGATGCTGCGGTTGCGCGACCTCGCCGCCGCGGAACCGCGCGTCGCGGAACTGCTCCCCCCCAACATCGACGTCACCAAACTCCGCCGCTTCGCCGAAGACTACCTCGAGGCGACCTTTGAACGCGTCCCCGGCGTGGCGAACTCGAATGTGATCGGCGGACTCGAAGACGAACTGCAGGTCGTCGTCGATCCCGAACTCCTCGCGGCCCGGCAGCTCAGCATCGCCGATGTCCGGTTGGTCCTTCGCGGCCAAAACGAAGACACCTCCGGCGGCGATTTCTGGGAAGGGAAACGACGCTGGGTCGTGCGGACGCTGGGCCAATTCCGGTCGCAGGAGCAGGTCGAGAACCAACTCCTCGCGGTTCGGGACGGCAAACCGGTCTACGTCCGCGATGTCGCCACCGTCCGGCTCGGTTACAAAAAGCCCGACGGCCTCGTCCGCCGCTTTGGTTCATCGAGCATCGCCATCAACTGTCTCCGCGAAGACGGCGCGAACGTCCTCGACGTGATGGAGGGACTCCGCAAGGCGACGGCCCAGATGAACGCAGGGATCCTCGATGACCGCGACCTGCAATTGACCCAGGTCTACGACGAAACCGAGTACATTTACTCGGCCATCGGCCTCGTCCGCGAGAACATCTTCCTCGGCGGCGCGCTCACGATGACCGTCCTGATGTTCTTCCTCCACCTCAACAACCGCACGATCCTCATCGCGCCGTTGATCCTCGCGGCGGGCCTCGCGTCGGTCTATCTCTCGCCGTGGTTCTTCGCCGTCTGTCTCGCACTGATTTTGGGAACGGGGTTTTGGTACGCCCGGGGGGCGCTGGTCATCGGACTGGCGATTCCCACCAGCATCGTCGGCACGTTTCTCATCCTCGCGCTCTTAGGCCGCACACTGAATGTCATCAGTCTGGCGGGTCTTGCGTTCGCGGTTGGGATGCTCGTCGACAACGCGGTCGTCGTCCTTGAGAATATCTACTCGCGCTATCAGCGCGGCGAGGATCCGTTGACCGCGACCGTGCGCGGGACGCAAGAGGTCTGGGGGGCGGTCATCGCCTCGACGCTCACCACCGTCGCCGTCTTCTTGCCCGTCGTCTTCGTCCAAGAGGAAGCCGGCCAACTCTTCCGCGACATCGCGCTCGCGATCAGCGCGGCGGTCGGGCTGTCGCTGATCGTGTCGGTGGTCGTGATCCCCATGGCGACGGCGCGGATCATCGGCCGCGGCGTCCGTCGGATCGATGGTCGGATCCGCGGCGTCCCCGATCCCAAGGGGACCGAAACCACCGCCTCTTTGTGGGGGTTGGCCTCCGTCATCGGAGCTCTCGGGGATGGGTTTACGTCGCTGGTGACGGGGCTGAATCGCGCGATCCAAGCCACGGTCATCGGCCGTATGCTGACGGTCGGCGGATCACTCGCGCTCTTCGCCGCGATCCTGTTCTTCCTCTGGCCGCAGGTCGAGTACCTGCCGAACGGAAACCGCAATCTGGTCTTTGGGATCCTGCTCCCCCCACCGGGCTACAACCTCGATCAACTGACCGAAATGGGCCAGTTTGCCGAAAGCGAGCTCCGCGAGTATTGGGATGTCGACGCCGACGACCCCGCCGTGAAATACGGCGCGAAACCGGTGATCGGCGACTTCTTCTTCGTCGCGCGCGGCCGGCAGGTCTTCATCGGTGTCCGCTCGCTCGATCCCACCCGCGCGGCGGAGTTGATCCCGCTGGTGATGCGCCTGGGGGCGAAGCTGCCGGGGACCTTCGCGGTCGCGTTCCAATCGAGCCTCTTCTCGCAAGGCCTGGTTGCCGGCCGCACGATCGACATTGAAATCACCGGTCCCGAACTGACAAAGCTCGTGCAGCTCGGCGGCCGCATTCTGGGGGGCGATCCTCCGGGAACCGAAGGGGGCATGCCGCCCATCTTTGCGTTGGTCCCGGGTGCGCAAGCCCGGCCCGTCCCCAGTCTCGACCTCTCCAGCCCCGAAGTCCACGTCACCCCAAAACTGCTGCAGGCGGCGGAAATGGGAATGTCGGCCGCCGATTTGGGGTACACCGTCGATGCGTTGGTCGACGGCGCTTACGCCAGCGATTACTACCTTGGGGCCGACAAGATCGATCTCGCGATCCGTGGTCGCGATGAATTCGCCCGTCAGACGCAAGACATCGGATCGCTGCCGATCGCCACGCGGACCGGGCAACTGGTCCCCCTCGCGGCCCTCGCCGACGTGCAACTCGCCAGCGGTCCCGAGCAGGTCAATCACCGCGAGCGCGAACGGGCGATTACGATCGCGGTCACCCCGCCGCCCGAAATGCCCTTGGAAGCCGCGCTGCAAATCATCCAGACGCAGGTGGTCCGCCCGCTGGAGCAATCGGGCGTTCTCGATGGGGGTTATCGGATCACGCTGGCGGGGACCGCCGACAAACTCCGCAACACCTGGGACGCCCTGAAGTGGAACGTCATCCTGGCGCTCCTGATCACCTACCTGCTGATGGCGGCGCTCTATGAATCGTGGGTCTATCCGTTCGTGATCATCTTCAGCGTCCCGTTCGGGGCCGCCGGGGGGCTGATCGGACTCAAGCTCCTGAGCGTCTACCTGATGCTGCAAGGGCAGCCGCCTCAGGCCCTTGATGTCCTCACGATGCTCGGCTTCGTGATCCTGATCGGGACGGTGGTCAACAACGCGATTCTGATCGTCGATCAGGCCCTCACGCTGATGCGGAACGACGGCGTCGCCCCTAAGGAGGCGGTCATCGAAGGGGTCCGCTCACGCATTCGCCCGATGTTCATGACCACCATCACCACCGTCCTCGGCCTCTTCCCGCTGGTGTTGTTCCCCGGCGCGGGGAGCGAACTCTACCGCGGCCTGGGGGCGGTCGTCCTCGGCGGGTTGACCTTGTCGACTTTGTTCACCCTGTTCCTCATTCCGGCGGTCTTCACGCTGACCGAAAATATCCTGAGCTGGTTCGCACGGCCGGAACCCCCCGACGATGGGGCGGTTGCGTTGCCGATCGCCGCGATGGTCGAGGCCGTCGCCCACACGGCGGGGCGAGGGGATCCCGGCGAAGTTTGAGAGTTCCACGACGGCAGACGCCTGGGCGATGGAGTTGGTCCGTCTGAGGACGCCTCACCGCCGGTCGTCAGGATTCCCCCGTCCGGGAGCCTCTGTTACACTCCTGGACTTACCGCCCCCTTGGGCGGCGGGGGGACGGTGTCGACCGCGCCTCTGGACCGGATCGGACTCTCTTGCGAAGACCTCTTCACTCATGGCGACGCTCAACACCAGTGACTTCAAGAAAGGCTCCAAAGTCATCCTCGAAGGGGAACCTTACGAGCTGCTGCTGGTCGAGTTCGTCAAGCCCGGCAAAGGGCAGGCTCTCTATAAGTGCAAAATGCGCAACCTCTTGCGCGGTTCGCTCCTCGATCGGACCTACAAAAGCGGCGACTCCCTCGAAGCCGCCGACATCCGTCGCAACGACGGTCAATACCTCTACAAAGACGCCTCCGGCTTCGTGTTCATGGACCAACAGTCGTTCGAGCAGTTCCCGATCACCGCGGAGCTCGTCGGCGATCAGGCCGGCTTCCTCCAAGACAACATGGTCTGCGAGCTCCTTTATTGGAACGACCAGCCGATCGGCGTGACCTTGCCGCAGTCGGTGATCATGAAGGTGATCTATACCGAGCCCGCCGTCCGCGGGAACACCTCGGGGAACATCACCAAGGCGGCGAAACTCGAATCGGGCGTGGAAATTCAGGTGCCGGCCTTCGTCGACACCGGTGACATGGTGAAGGTGAACACGCAGACGGCGGAGTACGTCGAACGCGTGCGGGAATAATCGTCGACCCTGCGTCGACGGAAGGATCGCGGTCGCTCATGGAGGAGCGCCAGGCATGTCGAACGTCAGCCTGCTGATCTACGGCGTCGCGGCCTTGTGGGGCCTCCGCGGCGTCATCACCCTGATGGCCGCCCACCGCCGCGATCGATTGAGACACCTGCAATCCGAAGAACTCGCCCGCCGCGAAGCCGAAAGCCAAGCCGCCGCCGAACAGGCGCAGCGACTCCCCGGCAAAGCGGCGGTCCCCCCAAGCCCGGTCACCGGCGGCAAGCCCACAACCGCCAAAGCCGCCTGAGTCCCTCGAACCCTGACCCACCCATGCGGTGGGTTCCAACCGCGCCCACCCGCAGGAGTCGTGACCGATGACGGCTCACAACGGCAAACTCTACATCGAAACCGTCGGCTGTCAGATGAACATGCTCGACAGCGAGCTGGTCGTCGCCGCGCTGCGCAAGGACGGGTACGAACTGACCCCCGACATCGCCGCCGCCGACACCATCCTCTTCAACACCTGCAGCGTCCGCGAACACGCCGAACACAAGATCTACAGCGCCCTCGGCCGGCTCAAGTTCAGCAAGCAGGCCCGGCCCGACCAGGTGATCGGCGTCCTCGGTTGCATGGCCCAAAAGGACCAGGAGCTGGTCTTCCAACGGGCCCCCCATGTCGATCTGGTCGTCGGCACCGGACAGCTCGGCGAAGTCCCCCGCTTGATCGACGAGGCGCGTCAAACCCGCCGCCGGTCCCTCGCCGTCAGTCTCGATCGCCGCGACGGGACCCGGCTGGAGGTCTCGCAGAGCTTCCAAAGTTACGACCCGCTGCGCGAACCCGAGATGCGGCCGAGCCCGTTTCAGGCCTTCGTCCGGATCATGTTCGGCTGCGACAAATTCTGCACCTACTGCGTGGTCCCGATGACCCGCGGCCCCGAGCAGAGCCGCGCCCCCGCCGACATCCTGCACGAATGCCGCGTCCTCGCCGACCAAGGCGTCAAGGAAATCACCCTGCTAGGGCAGACGGTCAACAGCTACAAATTCGTCGCCGACGGCCGGACCTGGCGGCTCGCCGATCTCCTCGCCGCGATTCACGACATCGCGGGTCTCGTCCGTTTGAAGTTCGTCACGAACTACCCGCGCGACATGACCGACGACTTGCTGCAGGCGGTCCGTGATCTCCCCAAGTGCGCCCGCTACCTGCATGTGCCGGCCCAGTCGGGTTGCGACGAGCTGCTCAAGGCGATGAAGCGGGGCTACACCATCGGCGAATATCGCGAGATGCACGCCCGGATTCGCGCGATCCTGCCCGACGCCGCCGTCAGCAGCGACTTCATCGGCGGGTTCTGCGGCGAGACCGACGCCGCCCACCGGAAGAGTCTCGAGCTGATCCGCGAGCTGCGGTTCAAGAACAGCTTCATCTTCAAGTACAGCCCGCGACCCGGAACGAAGGCGTTCGAGCGGTTGCCCGACGACGTTCCCGAAGAAGTGAAGAAGGTTCGCAACCACGAGATGCTCGCCTTGCAGAACGGCATCAGTGCGGAGGACAACGCCGCGTTCATCGGGCGGACGGTGGAGGTGCTGGTCGAAGGGGCCAGCAAGAACGCCGAGAAACGGGGCGAGACCGACGCGGCGGCGGGCCCGATCCAACTGACCGGCCGGACCAGTTGCGACCGAATCGTCGTCTTCCCGGGGAACCCGCGTTTGGCGGGGACGCTGGCGAAGATCGCAATCGCCGACTGCACCGCGACGACGCTGCTCGGAAGCATTGTCACGCGCGATTACCAGCACGGGGCCTCGACGCTGCTGCCGATTCTGGTGTGATGGACGCGGTCCATTCGCGCGGCATGAAGCCCAGGGAACGCATTCCCTGGGCTTCCATGAATCACATTCCGGTTACTTCCCGAAAATCGTCTTCCCGGTGCTGCAGAGGTCGTCGCAGGCCCGGGCCATGCGCTTCGCCATCCCTTCTTCGGCCTTTTTCAGGTAGGCCCGCGGGTCGTAGGCCTTCTTGTTGCCGATCTCGCCGTCGACCATCAGGACGCCGTCGTAGTTCTTCAGGACGTGGTCGACGATCGGCCGCGTGAAGGCGTACTGTGTGTCAGTGTCGATGTTCATCTTGATGACGCCGTAGGCCAGCGTCTCTTGGATCTGTTCGGTCGGCGTTCCCGAGCCCCCGTGGAAGACGAGGTCGAACTCGGCCTTTTTGCCGTACTTGGCGATCACCGCGTCCTGGCCGCTCTTCAGGATATCGGGCCGCAGCTTCACCGCGCCCGGCTTGTAGTGGCCGTGGACGTTGCCGAACGTCGCCGCGAACATGTACCGCCCGTGACCGTTGAGCGCCTCGTAGACGGCGACCATGTCTTCCGGAGTCGTGTACAGCTTGCTGTCGGGAACGTGTTCATGCTCGGACCCGGCGGCGCCGTCCTCTTCGCCTCCGACGACCCCCGCCTCGACTTCGAGGATGATCTCGTTTTGGGCGCAGAGCTTCAGCAGCTCCTTCGAGAGGGCCATGTTTTCTTCGAGGGGCAGATTCGAGGCGTCGAGCATGTGCGACTGGAAAAGGTTTCCGAGGCCGGCGGCGCGGCGGCGGGCCGTCTCGGCGATCAACGGCTTCATGAAGTCGTCGACGTTCTTCGGCGGGCAGTGGTCGGTATGGAGCGCGATGAAGACGTTGTGCTTGGCGGCGAGCCGATGGGCCGCTTCGGCGAGCACGATCGTCCCCCACGCCTTGTCCTTGACGTTCAGGCCCGAGGCGAATTCCCCCGCGCCCGTCGAGAACTGGATGATCCCGTCCGACTTCATGTCGCTGAACGCCTTGAGCGCGGCGTTGATGGTGGTGATCGACGAGCAGTTCACGGCGGGAAACGCGTAGTTGCCGGCCTGCGCGGCATCGAGCATGGCGGCATATTGCTTAGGTGTGGCGACGGGCATGATCCAAAGACCTTGAAACGGACGAACGGCGAAATCCACACGGACCGGGGAGCGCGAAAGACGAGCGCCGCCGCATGCGACGCCGTTCCCAGAGAGCGTGACAGCCCGTGTTGTAGCGGCGCGGCGGGTCGGCCAGCAAGCATCCGCCGAGGTTGGCTACCAGACGTGATTCTGGATTCCGACGGTGATGTTGTGGAAGGCCCTCATCCCAGGGCAGCCACGCGGGGGATCAGCGAGATGGCGTGATTTGCCGAAGGAGAGCGTGCTCAAGAGAAGGGTGTTGACATCTGTCAGCACTTGAGTAAGATTGCATGGATGGCAAGACCGCGCCATCCCGATCCACATATCGAACGAGCGGTGAAGTACGCCGAGTCGCAGGGGTGGATTTTCTCGATATCGAATGGTCATGCGTGGGGTCGACTCGCTTGCCGACACCGTTCGCGTGAAGGCTGCTTCGTGTGGGTCTATTCGACGCCACGGGTGCCGGAGAACCATGCCAGACACATCCGGCGGATTGTGGATACATGCCCGCACCAAGCCGAGTAAGGAAGGAGGGTGAATCGTCATGAGCAGCCAGCAGCCGCAACTTCCGGAATTTGATTTCGCCCTGATTCTCGACGGCCCGGAATTGACGGACTCCATCGCGAGTGAGCTGTATGACGCTGGTTGTGACGATGCGACCCTGAGCATGCAGTACGGGGCCATTCGGTTGGAATTCAGTCGACGCGCGGAATCGCTGCAGCAGGCGATCATCACCGCGATCCAGAATGTTCACCGCGCGAAGCAGGGGTTGACGGTGCTTCAGATCGATGAGTGCGACCTTGTCAATCAGGCGGAAATCGCGCGCCGCTGGGGCCGATCCCGCACACTCGTCGGACAGTATGTCGCAGGCAGTCGGGGACCGGGAGGCTTTCCGCCGCCATCATGTCATCTGTCGGACACGCAGCCTTTGTGGCGGTGGTGCGAGGTGGCTTTCTGGCTCGCCGAACATGACCTCATCAAACGCGAGGTGGTTCACGAAGCCCAAGTGAAGGCCACCATCAACAATCAACTGGAAAGACTGCACCAGCTCTGTCGCAATCCGCGGCTGACGGAGGAGATTTCCAAGTCGATCATCGACACCATTTGTTGCGATTGAAGATCGGAACGTTCAACTCTGATCGTCCGATGGGCTGCTGAATCACCGGGTCTCGGGAGACGAGAAATACGGAAATCGCCCTCGGATACGATGACCCGGAGTTTGTCCGCTCAGTGACCCCGCTAGTGTAGTGCCTCGCGCAGATGGGATCTTATCCTGCCGCCTGTTTCCAGCGGACAAGCAAATTGAAATCCGAGAAAACGCGGCCCGGATAAGTTCCAGCAACTGTGAGGCACTACATTAGCTTACGGATTCGGCAGCTTGATGTCGGGCTTCGAGTAGTTGGGATCCCAGTAGCTCTCGACCATCTTCATCCCGAAGCCGACGTTCAATTCCTGCTGGGCGACCTGGGCCCACGGCGTGCGGGGGTGATTCTTGATAACCGCCTGGAATTCCTCGCGGGCCATCTGCTCCTGCTTCTTCAGCTCCTCCAGGTCGACCCCCGCCTGCTTGATCTGCGTGGGGGTCGGTTCGAGCATTTCGGGCAGCCGGACCGCGTGCCAGCGATTGTTCTTTGGATCCTTCGGCTTCGGCTTGTCGGCCTGATGTTTGTCGAGGGCCAGGATGTACTGGAACAGCCGCACGCGGTAAGCGAGCATCTGGGCGTGACACAGATCGTAATGGGCCCGCCACCGCATCGATTTTTCCTTTTCGTACAGCGGCTTGACCGTTTCGAGGAAGACGACCGCTTCGTTGATCAGCTTGAGGGCCCGCACGGCCCGCTGGAAATTGAGGGCCCCTTCCTTCGCGAATTCCTCGAAATCGGCGGGGAACCAGTGCTCCCGCATTTCGAGCTCCTTGTCGACGAACGGATTGAGCCGCTGGACGACCTGAAACACCACGTTACGGAACTTGCTCGAATCCCGCTCCCGCTGATAGACCGCCCGCGCGCTGAGGTCGGGCAGATACTCCTTCATGTCGAGCAGGTCGAACTTCCGTTCGAGATGGGTTCCCCGGCCCGAAATGTTCGTCTCATCGCCGGGGAGCAGGAAGAAGATCCCGCCCGTCTCGCGGCACAGCCGAACCTGCTCGTACGGCCCGAAGCCGCTGGAATAGACGTCCCACCGTTGATGCAAGCCGTCGAATTGGAGGCACTCGGGGTAGGGGGTCTCGGGACCGCGCTTGATCGCCAGCCAGTGGTCGAGCCCGTATTTCGGATCACGCCATTTCATCCGGGCCAAAGGGAACCCGAAGACCGCATACCGCCCGAGGAAGTAGACCGGAGCGTCCGACTTCTTGCAGAGCGTGATCGCCTCTTCGATCTTGTCGCCGTCGTCCCCCGATTCGTCCGACATCATGATGATGACCAATTTGCGCTTCTGGCCGGCGGCCATCCGCGCGTACTTCGCGATCACCGACGACGTCGAGACACAGAAGTTCTCCTGGCCCCCTTCGTCCTTCACGACCCGGTCGATCGCCGCGCGAATCAGCTTCACGTCCGACGTCGGCTTGGCGGTCAATTCGACCGCGTTGGAGTTGAAGGTGAAGATCGACGTCAGGATCGGCTCCTCGGCGGTCTTCAATTTCTCGTCCGACTTGGTCGCCAGCCCGAGTTCTTCGTACACCTTATGGAAATTGTCGCGGATTTCGCGGCGGTCGTCCTCCATCGATTCCGACGCGTCGAACAGCCAACAGGCGTGAATCTTCTCCTCACGCATCAGCCGAATCAGCTCCTGCGTGATCTGTCCGAGGGCCGCGCCATAGCCTTCGACCACGCGGCCGATGTCCCCGGTCACCTGTCCGGTTCCCAAATCGTTCGAGAGGATATTCAGGCCGGGCACAGTGATCGGGCCCGCCTTGAACGTGAAGTCGGGTTCTTTCAGCGACTCCGACTGGTCAATTTTCGTCTGCGCGGCAACCGCCCCGGTCCCGCCTCCCACCGCCGAGGTGTTCGGCGCGATCGACCCGGCGATGAAGTTCATCGTCTCGGCGACTTCGGTGCTGACGTCGACCTCCTGCTCGAACTCCTCCTGGACCCGTTCCTCGGCGAAGACCGAATCGAGCGTCATCTTCGGGTCGTTCCCCGCCACCTGATAGCGGATGAACGCAAGGGCGATGACGGCGAGCCCGTGCAGGGCCAGCGACGTCCCGAACGCGGAGAAGTTTTTATGGAAGTTCATGAATGGTCGGCCGAGTTCGCAGAGAGTGGAATAAGACGCGAACGAAGCGAGCGGACATCCCTGTCTTGATCACGGACGCTCCGGCCTTGGAACGCCCGCCGGACCCGCCGAGAATTCGCCGGATTCGGTTCGATCCCCGTCGGATCGGGGTTGATCAAATCTCTTTCTTCGGAGGGGGCCCGCCGACGGTGCGCTTGATCTTCTTGCCCGTCTTCGGATCGACCTCTTCGATGATCCGCGGCCGGGCCTTTTCCTCGCCCATCGCTCCCATCGGCTGCGGGTTGTATTGCGCTTCCTTCCATTCCCAGCCGAGCGGCGTTTGATACTCGCGTTCGGCGAGTTTGGCCCATGGAGTGCCCGCGTGGGTGTCAATCACCCGCTTGAGGAGCTCCTCCGCCTGCTTGCCGAGCTTCTTCGCCGCCGCGCCCGAGGTGATTTCCTTCGAGGGAACCAGCCGCCAGGCGTTGCTGCTTTGGGTTTGGAACGACTTGGGGGTCGCCTTCATCTCGGCGAGCATCAGGTTGTAGCCGTAGCTGCGGACCCGCATCGCCATGATGCGGCCGAGGGCGAGGTCGTAGACCGCCTGCCACCGCGGCTCTTGAATCTTCAGCCGGTCCTTCTCCCCCGCCTGGAGCGCGCGGAGCATTTCATCGAGCCGATAGTCGAGGACCGCGAGCGGCTTTTGCGACTCGGTGATCGCCTCCCGGAGCACGTTGTCGTTTTCCGCCGGGAAGAAGGTCGTCGGGACGGGAATCGGTTCGTTGAAGACTTTCGCCGAGAGTTCGACGAGGAGCCGTTTGGCCCCGTTGGCCTGGATGTCTTTCTGAACGATCGGGATCGGGCGATAGTCGGGCGAGTAGCTCCGCATGACGATCGGATCGACCGCCACATCGCGATTCGCCGCGCTGATGAAGAACAGGCCGTTCGTCTCGGCGCACAGCCGCGTCAGCCCGTACGGGCCGAAGCCCGAGGCGATGTTGTCGAGATCCTGCGCCGGGGTCCAGTACGGGAGCACCAACCGGTCTTGATAGAAGTTTTCCGGGCCGCGATCCATCACACCGATGATCACTTCGCCGTTGTCCTGGATGAACTCAACCTCGACCTGTTTGCGGCCGAGCGGAGCCTCTTCGCCAATGCAGAAGACCTTCATCCCATACCGGCGGGTCGCGGCGATCGCCCCTTCCAGGTTCGCGTCGTCGGATCCCGCCTCATCGGTCACCACCACCAGCATCACCGCGCGGTTCTGCTTGGTGCGATACGTTTGATACCGCGTCGCGGCCTCGCGCACGGCGGCGAAGACGTTCTCTTTCCCCGACTCTTCCGATTTGATGCCGCGCACCGTCTTCACGACTTCGTCGGTCGTGTCGAGCGGGTCTTCGCTTAGGAATTTGGTCCGCTCGCCGAAGACACCGACGACCGTTTTGAGGGCCTTATCAGCACCGACGTTGAGGGCGGTGAGTTGGTTGTAGACATTCTCGACCCGCGTGGCGATCGCTTCACGCTTCTCCCGCAGCGACGGCGAGACGTCGAACAGCCAAATCACGAGCGTCTTCTTTTCTCGCAGCGAGTTGCCGATCTCGAAGGCGATCCGGTCGATCGAGCCTTCCACGCCGCCGGTGTGTTCCGTCCCGCCGGTCGTGTTGACGGCGTTGAGGATCTCCGCCGAGGGGGGGGCCAGCACCTCGTCCGCCATCGGGACTTCGACATCCAGGGTCTCGTCAACTTTCGACTGCAAAACCTCCTGGGGCTGCTCGCCGACGGCGGTCGCGGCTTCCTGCGAGGCGGCCATCGAGTTGATGGAGCTATCGGTCCCGACCTGGTCGGTCATCGTGGTGTCGAACTGATAGCGGTCGATTTCGTCTTCGTTGAAGACGCTGTCGATCGCCGTCACCACCTGTTGTCCCACCTCGTAATGGATCATCGACAGGGCGATCAGGGCCACGGCGTGCAGACCCAAACTGCTGGCCCAAGATGGGGCGTCTCGCCAGCGGAAGAAGGGCCGATCCTCGATCGTGACGCCCGGAAGGGTCGCGGTGTTCGCCGGCTTCTGCCTCACGTTGCATCCTTCGTCACGAACCTTCGTTCGCCGACCGGCTTCCAGCCCTTAAGGCGTGTCAGAGGCATGTCCTCGGACTGGCTGAAAGGATACCCCTTGGTCATGGGTGGGGCAATCAGCACTCCACAAGGCTGGGATGTGTTCCTCGAGAACGAGGGCTAGAATCGACCGTGTGCCTCTGTCCGGCGACCCTGAGTCCGTCTTCAGCGACATTTGCCTTGGTCGGAGTCCTTGAGAGGCAGGTGTCGGATACCGAGAACAAGACTGGAGCTCTCCGGTACAGTCCCCGCATTGTGATCAAGGACCAGCATCCCATACAGGGGGCGTTGGATGTCGAATACCGAAAGGCACTTACGTCGATTCGTCCGAACCAGACCCGGGGCGGTGGTCCGTCGTCCTTGGGCACCGGCGTTGGCCCTCATCTTGCAAATGATTTTGCCGCAACAAGTTGCGACGGATGCCGCCGACCGACAGACCACCACCCCGAGTCTCGTCCGTTTGCTCACCTCGCAAACCCGTGAAACCTTCGTCCGAATTTCCAGCGAACTGGGAAAAGCCCCGGATTCGTCCGACACCGCCGCCACCCAACGATGGTTGTTGGAACAGGCGCGAGAGTATGGCTGGGAAGCGGAGGTGATACCCTCCGCAGAACGGCTGCTGCATGACCCCAGCGCCGATGCCCCGACGCGGCGGCTTGCCCAAGAGGCCCTGGTGATCGGACAGGCCCGCGCGGGCCGGCTCGACGAAAGTGCCGCGGCCCTCGACGCGGTCATCCGCACCACGCGACTTCGGAATCCGAATCCGGCGGCGGAGGTCGTTGAAGCGGTCTCGGTCGCCTGGCAGTTGCAAGGCAGAATCGACGCCGCTCTGGCCGCCTACGACCAGCTCGAAACCGCGTTCTTTCTGAATGCCGAGCTTCGCGAGTACGTCGCGACCCGCAAGGAACGTCTCGCCTTGGTCGGGCAACCACTCCCCGAGTTTGCGGCGGTCGATCTCGCCGGCGGCGAGGTGGACTCGACCGACCTGGATGGTGACCCCGCGGCCGACCGCATCGTGCTGCTCGATTTCTGGGCGACCAATTGCCGGCCGTGCGTCGAAGGGCTCCCGGAGTTACGACGCTTGCATCAAGCCTATGACGCGGCAGGAGTCACATTCGTTGGCGTGAGCTTCGACGAAGACGCCGCGGCGATTGAGGCCTTTCGTCAAACCGAGCCGGTCCCTTGGCGGGTCTTTCTGGGGCGCGAGTTGGCCG
>CAYRVS010000009.1:0-4642 GCA_964427725.1 uncultured Planctomycetaceae bacterium
GTACCGGCATCTTCACGACTCACGCAGACGGTGGCGTCGCGCGCGACCCCACGAGACCCGAGGAACACCTTTCAAGCGGCGGCCCGATCCGGCAGAACCCACGGCGGATCCTGCGGCTGGGCATGCGCCGCCAAGGCGCGGCACATGGCGTGATTCAGGGAATGCCCCGAACGAAACGCCCGGAAATGGCCATGGAGATCGCACCCCAACAGGGCGAAGTCCCCGATGCAATCGAGAATTTTGTGGCGGACGCATTCATCGATCGTCCGCAACGCATTGTCGATGACCCCGTCGCGGCCGAAGATCAACAGGTCTTTCGGCGTGATCCGGGTGCCGTAGCCTTGGGCCTTGAGCGCGATCGCTTCGGCTTCGAGGACGAAGGTCCGCGCGAAGGCGAGACTGGTGACGAAGGTCTCCGGCGTCAGCTCGAAGGTCAGCAGTTGCGGCCGAATCGGCGAGCGCGGGCCGTAATCGAGCTCGTAGGTGATCACCAGCGAGCGGCGGAGGATCGGTCCGGCGGACAGGGTCGCGCCGTGCGGTCCTTCCTCTCCCGCGCGGGCTTCCCCCTTGACGGCGAAGATCTCGCGCGGGGCGGACTGTTCGACGAAATCGGCGTCGAGCAGCGCCTGGACGAAGTGGAGCGCGCTGCCGTCACCGCCGGGCGGTTCCGGCGCGTCAAGCTGCACGAGACAGTTGTCGATTTGGAGACCCGCGAGCGCCGCCATCACGTGTTCGGTCATCTCGATCGTGGCCCCCAGATGGCTGATCGCCGTGCGGCGTTGCCGGGGGATGACGAAATCGAGGAGTGCGGGGACGGGGAGCGTGCCGGGCAGGTCGACGCGCTGGAAGGCGATGCCGGCGTGCTCCGGGGCGGGGAGGAAGGTGAGCGTGACGTCGGCGCCGGTAAGAAAACCGACGCCGCGAACCGTGACGGGGCGGGCCACCGTGCGTTGTCGTCGCAGGGTCATGTCCGAAGATCCGCGCGAATGCCGGGCGACGTACCCCCTCGGGTGATGGAGGGGCCTCAGCGCGTCAACCCCGCACGTGTCGCGCACGCCGGGGTTGACCTGATGAACGACCGCACCGCGCGACCCCGAGGGGGCCGCGCGATCCGCATCGAGCTTACTTGGTGGTTCCGCCGGCGGGTTTCGCGGCGGTCGAGGTGAACTTCTTGTTGAGGTAGTCCGTGACCGACATCGTGATGTCGTTTTCGGACTCGTGATAGACCACCTGCCGGTTCATCCCCTCGATCAGCTTCTGCGCGTTTTCGGTGTCGAGTTCCTCGCGGTTGAACCGCAGGACGAGGTTGTACTTGTAGTACTTGGCGTACTTCGCGACCGCGTCGGCGACGTCCATGTAGACGGTGTGATAGATCTGCGATTCCTTCTTCAGGAAGTCGCGCTGCGCCGCGCGGCGGAAGGCCTCGAAATCGGCGGACGAGGCGGCGAACTGCTTCTCCGCCGCGTTGAACTCGTTACTGCCTTCGGCGAAGGTCTTCAGCTTGGCCTGCATCTCCTGCAGCGCCATCGCCTTCGACTTGGCCTCCTCTTCGCTGACCTGAATCTCCGCCTTCAGATCCTCGCGGAGCATCGAGAACTTTTCGTAGTTCTTGAAGACGTAGGCCATGTCGATCAGGGCCACCTTGTGGGGACCCGAATCGGCGGCCTTCGCGGGAGCCGCGGCTCCCTGGCTGTAACCGACTTGCGGACACATGAGCACGGCCGACATCAACGCGACCGCGGACGCCGACAGGACAGACTTCTTCACGGCTTGTGCACTCCTTTGCAGGGCCGAAGGGCCGAGGTCTCGCAGACTGGCGAACGGACGCGACGCTGCGGCATCCAGCCTCATGGCGTCGTTGATCCCATCGACCCACCACCAACCGGCCCCGCGCCGACGAATCCCTCGTCACCACGCGGCCCGTCACGGGCGGCATCGACCATCGGGACGTATTGTGCACACCCCCGAAACGCCGTCAATACGGAGCTGTGATTCCACGAACATGAACCCGGAATCAGCCCCTGGTCTCCTCACGAACCGGCAACATCCGCCGCTGCGCGTCAGACATGACGACGATCTTCCGCATTCCCCCCTCCTCGCACGCCCATAACATGGCACCAATCGACCGTTCAGCCGCGACCCACCGGCGAGCGCTCGTCTCCCTTCTCCGCCGGTTTGCGGAACGCATGTTCTTCCCCGCGCCATAACCGCATGATGTTCGCCCGGTGTTGGATGATGATCAGCGCCGGGACGCCGAAGCTGAACCCGGCGAGCCACCAGACGCCGGGCGTCCAACCGGCCCGCGGCAAGAGACAGGCCTGTGTGACGGCGAAGGCGACCGCCGCGCCGATCGAGCCGATCGACACGATCCGCGTGACTTTCAGCAGCAGCAGGAAGACGGCAAGGGCCACGCCGCAGCCGAGGGGCGCGAGGACCAGGACCACCCCTGTCGCGGTCGCCACTCCTTTGCCGCCGCGGAATTTGAGCCATGGGGAAAACATGTGTCCCAGCACGGCGGCGAGGCCCCCCACCACGCTCCCCACCAGGCGGTCATCGCCGGTCAAGCCGCACCACGCCGCGAAGCCGCCCGCCGGCAGCGCCCCTTTGGCGGCGTCGAGGGCCAGCACGAGTCCCCCCCACCCTTTCCCCAACGTCCGGGTGACATTCGTCGCCCCGATGTTGCCGCTCCCGACCTGCCGCAGATCGATCCCCTTGACCCACCAGGCGACCCACAGTCCGAAGGGAATCGATCCCAAGAAAAATGCCCCGACGACGAGCATGATGTTGGTGTTGAGCATCGAGCGGCTGCTTGAGGAGTTGGCGTACCCAGTCGAATCGCGTCACATAGCGTAGCGAGGCGCGGGGGATGTTCGCAGTCGCATCCGAAGCGGCGAGCCTACGGGGATCACCGATCGATCAACCGTCGCTGATCAGTCGTGGCAGACCTTGCCGCTGGCGGGATGTGGTGGGGCATAGCGGGTTCTCGGAAGCGGGAAAAGGGGGGCCGCGGCGGGGAGGAATGAAGAATTTTTGTTGACAATTCCCGTGACTCCCAGAAGAATAGCATCTGCCTTGACCTTGCCTCCCTGCGATCCCCCCCGGCATGACGCCCGCGGTGTTCCCGCATCCGCCACGAATGGCCTGACCAGCGGAGCCCCCTCCTCCGGTCGAACCCTGATCGCGGTCGGTCAAGGCAGCGGATGCCGTGCTGAACTCGGGCTTGGCCTATGCCGCGTGATGCGTTGACGCATCCCCGCGACGTGGGCGGTTCGGATCGTTACCCATCCGCCGGTTCATGGTGCGAGTTGGCGCGTGGCGGTCCGAGATGGCGACTGACGGGATGATTCCGGGTTCGCCGTGTCGACGCATCGCTCGTCGATTGGCCTATGACCACTGGGCGAACTGCGACCACTGGGCGAACTGTAGGTATCGAACGGATCAGTCGGCCCAACACGCGGCGGCTGGACCGAGTCATGATTCAGCCGAGCCCAAAACGATCGGAAACAGATTCACGACTCAGAGACAAATGACCGAATTGTGTAGGGTTCTTCACGGGGACCGGCGACGGCAACGAGCCACCGGCAACTCCACCAGACCCTCGAACCGGTGACGACGCAAGCAGCGAACAATTTTCAGCGACACGATGACTGACGCGGCAGGGCTTGGGACGCCGCGGAACTCATCGGGACCTATGGTGGGAGTGGATGGATGTCGTTCGATTACGACTTGGATGATGAGCTGGACAATCAACACGAAGTGACCAGCGTCGATGACGACTACGAGTCGGAGTTCGACGAAGACGAGATGTCGTTCGAAGACATCGATTTCGAGGCGCTCGGCATCGATCCGGGGGCCCCGACGGCCGCCAAGCCCGGCTCGGAAGAGAAGGTGCTGATGCTCGCGGCCCGTTACGCCGCCGGCGTCCCCCTCTGGCACGACCGCGACTGCTACGATCACGGCCCGGGCGAACTCTCGTCGCGGCTCTTCATTCCGCCGCAACCGAAGAACTAAGCACCGACCTAAGGGACATCACTCGCCGGGCGAGCTGTGTTCGCCCATGAACGGTTCACGCCGAGATCGACAACCTGACGAAACCGACAGCCCGCGTCGCTCACGACGCGGGCTGTCGCGTTTTTGCCGAGGGTTGATGAGTCACGCATCGGCTCGGCTCTGCCGGCCTCTTACGCAACGCGCTTAGCCACGGGCCAGTCCGTGGATCGATGCACCCCGAGGATCAGGGATCCCCAACGGATCATCCACCGCGTTGACCGCGCTTCGTCGAGCAGGGGGTCGGTCCGAAATCGTTCTGCCGGACAGGCGACCAGACACCGCCTGTCCGGAGCGCTCGGCTTCAAGGGGCGCCGCGATCTCCGTGACGGCGACACCGCACCCGTCCCCGAAAGTCACGGAGGGTATCGGCCATCACGATCGATTCCCCCTTCATGGGGCTGACGTCGATCACCGGCGAATCGTCGTGGAGCAAGCCGAGAGGGCCCGATGAACGCCATCCGCCCGCTGTGCGGCGAACGTGGGGGTGTTGCGCGGCGTGGTGTCGTAGTCGAAATCAGCGACCGACGGACAGCGACTCTGGTTTCCGTAGGGTGATCGCGACGCTTGCTTGATCTGGTCGAAGGCCCGCAGG
>CAYRVS010000009.1:4652-59153 GCA_964427725.1 uncultured Planctomycetaceae bacterium
GAACGTTGTGAAATCGGTGTCACTCACGTCGATTCCTCAACTTGGGATTTGCCGGCTGCGCCATGTCGGGCTCCAGCGCGACGCCCGCTCCCAGGTCACGATCGTACTCGGAATCGGGGCCCAACGAGCTTGAAGTCGTTCCGCGAGAGCGCGGCGGTAGCCGGGACTGGGATGGACCGGAACGCCGAGCGTCTCCAGCGACCACCGCCCCAGGTCGAATTCGACTTCCCCCGCCGACCATGTCGGATCTTCGATCCATCGTCGCGTCGCACAGAAACGCTGCTGATGCGGCGGGAGCAAGGCGACATCGTCCGCGTTCAGCCACAGCGTCGGCTTTTCGCGCGGCGGGGCATAGACCGCCCAGGCGAGCCACGGATCGACCAGCCCCCATGTATGCCCCGCGGGGGCGATCAAGACCGCGGCGAAGATCGTCCGCCACAACCACGTTTCGAACCGCGCGGCGGTCGAACGGGAAGCCTCCGTCGACGTACCGGCCGGCAACGCATCGATCCGTGATCCTGTCCGGAACAACCACCAGTTCTGCGCGAGAAAGAAGGCGTTCCAACCGAGCACGCCCCACGAATGATTCAGTCCCCACGGCCCCAAGAGGCCCAGCAAGGTCAGATGCATCGCGAGCGACAGCCAGACGCCGCCGGCGCGGGTTCTTGGAGCCGCGAGCGCCAGCCCCGTGACCAGTTCGCCGACCGGAAGCAACCACACGGGCCATGTGGCACCAGGCGTCGTCGACCACGTCGGCCGCGTCCCAAAGACCGCCCCCCAACCATCCGTCAGCGGCGACAACAGCCAAGCCCCGATCTCCCCCGGAAACGCGGCGTCGAGCTTCGACCACGCCGAATAGAGGTAAATGCTGATCGTCAACCACCGCGCCGCAGCGACGACCTCCCGCCCCTCCACCAGCGCCAGCGCCCACCCCAACAGCATGAACTGCCACGCCCACGGCTGCATCCGGGCCTGATCTCCCAGAAACAGCCCGAGATACCCCAGCGCCAGGAGCAGTCCACCGCGTCGGAGGGGCGCGAATCCGCGATGCACCAACAGCTCGGTCGCCCCCCATAACACGGCGATGAGCGCGACGCCTTCGAACCAACCCGGCGGCGACCACGCCGTGAGCGGAATGGTCGGCACGTCGCGCGCGGTGCCGGTCCATAACCGCTGCGTCGCGACGATCAGCAGCCACGACATCCCGCCGACGAGTCGACCCAGCCACGACGCGGTGCCGTCGTCGCGGGTGGGGCCTGCGGTCACCGCCAGTCCCCGCTGAAGACCTCGGTCGCGGGACCGGTCATGAAGACCGGGGCGGAATCATCGGCCCATTCCAACTCCAAATCCCCCCCGGGGAGATGAGCCAGCAGCCGCCGACCGGTTCGCTTGGTCAAGACCCCCGCGACGGCGACGGCGCACGCGCCCGTGCCGCATGCCTGGGTGATCCCGCTGCCCCGTTCCCACGTTCGCATCGTCGCCTCTGCGGGACTGTGGACCTGAACCAGATGGACGTTGATCCGGCGTGGGAAGAGGGGATCGTGCTCGATCACCGGGCCGATCGCTTCGAGCGGCACCTTGGCGACGTCGCGGACATAAAGCATCACATGCGGGTTCCCCATCGAGACGCACGTCATCCGCGGATCGAGTCCCGCGGCGTCCCCCCAACCCTGCCCCCAGCCGACGGGGATCGGTTGATCGACCACCGACGGCCCGGTCAGCGTCGTGGGGATTCGTTCCGCTTCCAGGATCGGCGTCCCCATGTTGACCCGAATCTTTGCCGCGCGGCCGTCTTCCCCCGGCGTGACTAGCAGCGTCAAGACGCCGCGGCCGGTCTCGATCGTCAGTTCCGGTTTCCGCGCGATGTCGTGGTCGTGAACGTATTTGGCGACGCAGCGGATCCCGTTGCCGCACATCTCCGACTCGCTGCCATCGGCGTTGAACATCCGCATGCGGGCGTCGGCGACGGTGGAGGGCCCGATCAGGATCAGCCCGTCCCCGCCGATCCCCCGATGCCGATCGCTGACGGCGACCGCGAGCGCGGCGGGCTCGTCGGGCAACGTCTCGCGAAACAGGTTCACGTAGACGTAGTCATTCCCGATCCCATGCATCTTCGTGAATCGCATCCCGCCGCCCCGTACTCATTTGCGTCCGTCAGCCGATCAAGCGACTGTTTGACGCGTATTGTCGAGGTTAATCGCGGGGACGGCAAGGGGTGACACGAGATGGAATGGAGACGCCCCCGTGAGTTTCGGTGGTATCGCATGACTGGAATTTCCCGGCCGACGGTGCTGAATAGGCGTCAGGAGCCGTACCAAAAGCCGTCGGTGAATGTCAACGACATGGGGAAGGTGATGGCATGAGATCGCAGGGAGCGTTACGTTGATGAGTGCTCCCCGCTGTAGTGATCGTAAATTCCCGGCTAAGAACTCGAGGTATCGCCGATGCCGTGGTGCTGGCTTGTCGCGGTCTCGCTCACGCAGCTTCCCGAAGACCCAAACGAGGCCTTTTCCACGGCCCGGCAGGTCATCGCGGCGCAGGAAACCCGGCTGACGAACCTGGATTTGGAGATTTCTTCGCTGCATCAGAGACCTGGTGGTTTCCGCGTGGAGGAACTGCGGAGCGAGCGCCGGGACGGGACGCGTTATCGAATTCAGACACAATTCCGCCAGGCGACTTCCGGGCAGGGCATGATTCAGGGATTCAGCAACCGGTCCTTCGATGGTACGCGTCATTACTCCTACGATTCAGATTTCAAGACACTGGTCGTTCAGGCACGTGGAGACGACTCCTCGTCGAAGTTCCTGACCACGATTTACAGATTGCCGCACGATCAGCCCTCGCTTTCGGCGATGCTGGAGACTCCCCTTCCGGAATGGCAGGCGACGTGGATCGAGCATGAAGGGGAACGGCTGCTCTCCCTTGAGCGGGGGTCCAAGGAGAGCGCCCTCTACCGATATTGGCTGCATCCGGCGTATGGTTGGCAACCGCGCCGGATCACCTTTGAGGCGGAGTGGACCGCGGAGATTGTTCCATCGAACGTATGCGGAAATACCCTCGACTCTTGGGTCCGCGAGTATCACGGCGAAGACGGTATCTTCTTGCCCAAAGTCGTCGAGTCGGTCGTGGAACACATCCGTTGCGACGGAACGGTGGCGCTGTTCGCCCGAAACCGTTGCGTGCTGACCAAACTCGACCTTTCCCCAGTCATCTCCGAAGCCGATTTTCAGGTGTTGGTCCCTCGAGGGACGCGCATCGACGACCAAGTCCATCAGATCGTATCGATCAGCGGGATCCCTGGTAGCGGCTGGCTGGCGACCCAAGTGGGATTTGATCGCGCCAAGATGATCCTGGATCCGCGTGTTTGGATGCTTGGAAGCGCGGCGACATTCCTACTGGGGCTTTGGCTGGTTCGACGACGACGCTTGTCGCCCGGCAAGGTTTGATCAGCAACGCGGCTTCGACGATCGCGCGCACCCGCCGGGTCAACATGACCATCAGCCAAGGAGCCTCAGCCGCGAGCTTGTGAGCATCCGTTCGCTTCTGGGAAGCTCGCCAACGTCGTCAGGGTCTCGCT
Organism: uncultured Planctomycetaceae bacterium; assembly: GCA_964427725.1. Classification (GTDB taxonomy): domain Bacteria; phylum Planctomycetota; class Planctomycetia; order Planctomycetales; family Planctomycetaceae; genus DSVQ01. Next base: position 8,230 of record CAYRVS010000009.1, read on the forward strand.
CCGGAACAACCACCGCGAACAGACCACCGCGAGTCCTTGCCAGCCCAGCACGCTGATCACCAGGAACAGTGGCTCGTGGACGTGGCGGAAGCGGCTGTTGCCGTAGAAGATCAGGACGCAAAGGACGGTCGAGAGGAGTTGCGCGGCGATCACGCCCGCCAATAGCGGATCGCGCCGCCTCAGTTCCGACCAACCGAAGATCAGGCCCGGGAGCGTCAGGCACCACGCCAGCCCGAAGGCCCAGTTGAGCGAGGCGTTCGGGCTGTGTTCTTCCGGCGAAAGGAGCCGCCAGACCTTGGCGACCAACAGTCGCGGCAGTTCGGCGGAATGGGCGCGCAGATCCTCCCAGGCGTAACGCCAGGCGGCGGCCTCCTGCGCCAATTCGTCCCGCGGCAAGGTCCTGCCATCGACCAACAGCGGCGCGAGGCCGATCCAATCGCCGCGAACCCGCGGATCGGTGAAGGTGCGCGTGTTGTGCGCGCCCCAGAACGTATGCGCCGCCAGCACCGTCCCCAGGCACGGCTTCCCCATCACCACGGCGTTCCGTATGACCCAGGGAGCCACCACCGCCGCCGCGACCAAACCTTGCACGGCAAGCGGTCGCAGGAGCGCGGTACGCCCTTCACGCATCAGGCACCATAGCAGCCCCGCGCATGGGGCGATCAGGATCGCCTGGGGCCGCAGCAGGATCGCCATCCCCCACAGCAGCCCCGCGCCCAGCGCCCAGCACGTCCGCGTCGGCAGTCGCAAGCTGCGGACGGTCCACCATGTCCCCCACGTCGCGCACAGCGTGAAGGGGGCTTCGCTCCACAAGAACATCGCGTAATAGGTCAACCCGGGATGGAGCGCCAACCCGGCCGCGACCAACCAGGCCAATCGCGCCCCGCCGATCGGCCGCATGAGCGCCGCACCCGCCGCGCAGATCGCCGCCGATAACCCGGTGATCCACAGATGCGCCGCCAGATACGAATGGCCGAACAACGCGTAGATCGGCGCGAGCCATAGCGACGTCCCGGGCGCCCGCCGCGCCGTCGGGGTCCCATCGGCGAGCGTGTAGCCCTCCCCTTGGACCAACCGATAGGCGAGCAGGTCGTAATCGAGTTGATCCAATCCGTCACGCGGGTCGGGGGGATTGGTCAGCCCGATCAGCCCGGCGGTCATGACGATCCGCAGCAGCCACGCCGCCAGCACGATCCCCAGCAAGACTTGGAGATACCGGCCGTTGGTCGGTTCCCGGGATGACGCGGGGGCGGTGTCCACGTGATGTTCATCCAGACGGAGCGATTCTCGGGCGCGCACCCGTCACGCTGACCGGGGGCCCCTCCGCCCAAGTTTGCCACGTGCCGAACCGCACGGAACCCGGGACCGGGCCTCATCCGCCGGAACCCCTGTGGCGGATTGTCAACATGGCGGCGCGACCCGGCGCGTCGTCTCGGTCAGACACCACCAATCGGGCGGCATCGCCCCGGAGACTCACGTCGATCGCTCAATCGGCGATCAACGCCGCGAATTTCGCCGACTGCTCCGGAGTCAGTAACCCTTCCGCCTGTTTGCGGGCTTCGTTGGCCCGGCGGATCAGTTTGGCGAGCTCGAAGGGGCTTGAGAGGTTGTCGAAGTCGACCGCCTGCCGGGTCGCCTCGACCAGTTGATAGAGCTCGTAACGCTGCTGGTCGGAGAGACCGAGTTCCTCCGCGACGCCGGGGAGCAGGAAGGTGATCGCGCCGCGCTGCTTGCGGACCACTTCGCGGAACAGCTCTCGCTCCTGCGTCGGATTGAGTTGCTCATCGACGAGCGACTGATACTCGCGCGCCTTCGGGCGGAACTCGGTCCGCAATTTGGCGTCTCGTTCCGCCGGCTTCAATTGCTGCAGCGTCTTCTGGAGTTGTTCGACGTCTTGGTTCGCGGCGGCGAAAACTTCCTGTTGAGCCGCCGTCACGCCCAGCCGTTTCTGCAACCCCCGCTCCTGCAGCAGCTTGACCCGTTGGAGTTGCAGCGTCGCATCGGCGAAGAGATCGAGCGATTCGCGGACCTCCGTCGGCAGCGCATCGAGCGGCGACTTCGCCGCCGGCTTCGCGATCGCGGACGGTGGCGCCTCGGCTTCGGCCACAAGGGTCCCGGTCGGGTCTGGCTGCGCGGCGGGACCATCGGCAGAGACCGCCTCGGTGGACGGCGTGGCGGTTGAGGACGGCGCCGTCGCGGCGACGGTCGTTGAGGGAGGACTGACCGCCGGAGCACAGCCCACCGTCACGGCGCAGATCAGTCCCCAACCAGCGTGGCGTGTCATCTCGCGTTCCCAGTCCCTGACGATGGCTTGCGGCACCATGCGCACAGTTGAGCATGGCGGCATCCCGCGACCGTCGAGAGTGTGGCGTGTTCGCGGGGGCGACCGCAATCGTGTCTTGGCGATCTCAGACGCCGCGGCGGCGAGAGCTGAAACCGAGATGCGCACCGTTCCAATCGAGCGCTCCCATAGCGAGGGGCACCCGCCCCTCGCGCGTGACCAACCAAGAGACTGGTCGGCGAACGCGGCCGGGGCGGGTGCCACGGCCTATGTGTTGATCGGGATCCGTCTCCATCAAGCGCTCCCATAGCGAGGGGCACCCGCCCCTCGCGCGTGACCAACCACGAGCCTGGTCGGCGAACGCGGCCGGGGCGGGTGCCCCGGCCTATGGCTGGATTGGGCCGCGGTTCGGACCCAACCACCCGCTGACGTCAAGCGACGGCGCCCCGCGCGATGAATCGCCCCCCATCAATTCGGCGACACATACAACGCGTTCGCGACGTGATAACTCCCGTCGGCGAGGGGCAACAACTCCAGCGTCCACGAGCCCGCGAGTTCCTCCTCGGACTCGACCTCCGCATCGGTGGCTTCCTCGGCGTCATGCGGGGCGGAGGGTTCGGGACTGACGGTGCGCGGGTAGGCCTGCAACTCGCCGCGCAGCACGCGGACATGCGCCGGGGCCTCGATCCCGATCTTGACCGAACCGCGGCCCAACTGGACCACTTTCACGACGATCTCTTCGCCGATCCGAATCGTTTCTCCATGCTTGCGGGTGACGACCAACATGGGCTGACCTTCCATGAACTTCACGGGGGGAGTTTGGTTTAGGGGGGAACTCACGGCGGCGGCCGCGATGACATGCTCCTCACGCACACGTCATGCCGAGACACGCCGAGCAACAAAATTCCGCGTCTGCCCCATCACGGGGCCCGCAAAGTCCCCTCAATTCGGCGGTTCGTGGCCGGACCATGCTTCGGGGAGCGTAAAAATGACAATCCTTGGACGCCCATTCCCACCATGGCACGCCCCCCGTCAACACCGACTCCGGCGGATTCCGCCGGTCCCCTTCAGGAGCGGCGCGGTCGTTTCGCCGTGGTGTGGCAAATCGTCGAAGGTGGAAGGTTGGAGACTGGGCCGTTTGCCGTGCCAACTCGGACCATCAACCATCGACGCCCACGAACCACGGAGGCGACGCTCACGAACCACGGGGGACGGCCGCCGCGCCGCCGGCCGGCGAGCCGTCAATTACTTTTTGGCCGCGACCTGCGCTCCTTGGGCGGCGCGAAGTTCGAGGGCTTGGCCCCAGAGGTAGAAGATGAAGCCGAGGACCACCCCCGCCGCCGTCGCGGAGAGGACCGACGCCGGGCTTTGCGTGAAGTTCGAATTCTCGGCCGCGGCCTGCGTGGTGAGGACCAGCCCGATGGCGCTGATCACGAGGCCGAGCGCGTCGGCCAGAATTTCCGAGAAACTGAGGTGCAGCCGGGTCAGCACCACCAACTTCGCCAGAACCAGTTGCAGCGCGTAGCTCACCACGCCCGTCGTCATCAGCGCGAACGCCAGCCAGTGGAACGCGGCGAACCCCAAGTACTCGGCGACCTGATAAATCGGCTGCAGAATCCCCGCCGTGATCTCCTTCGCGCGGGGATCGGCGTCAACCTCCTTCGAGAGCGCCTCGAGCTTCGCCTCCCCCGTCTCGAGCAGTTCCTTCGCCTTCGCTTCGACCCCGTCGACCGGCGTTGAACCGACTTCGCTGACGGCGGGAACGGGTTGATCCTGCGCCCGCAGGGGGGCGACCACGGCGATGGACAGGAATAAGGCGCAGGGGATGATCCACTTCGGGAACAGAGTGGGCAGAGACATTGGAGGCGGCTCCTTGAACAGGGGTCCTAGATCAACAGGCCCGGCGGGAACTCCCGGCGACAGGGCGCGTCGGGAGATCGCATCAACGACGACCGGCGCCGGCGGCTCACTTCCCGCGGACCGCGCCGAGGATCATGAGAAAGACGATCGACCCGACGACCGACAGCGCGAGGCTCCCCACGCTGAGATCGTTGATCCCGCCCCAACCGAGTTGTGATCCGATGAAGCCGCCGATCGCCGCCCCGACGATGCCGATGACCGTCGTGACCACCCACCCGCCGGGTTGCGGTCCACGGAGAAAGAACTTCGCGAGCCACCCCGCGAGGAGCCCCAGCACGATCCAACCCAAAATGCCCATCTTCGTCACCTTTGGAACATGGCCCGCGCCAATCAGCCTGTCAAACCGCCACCGGCCACGTCAATGACGAAGATCGATCCCGCTCACGCATGTTTCCGGGATCGAAGACTCGACCCCGGCCACCAAAAGCAGCTCGATCCGCCACCATCATGCCGCGGAGACGATCGCATCGCTCGGTCGCTTACTCCGGTTTCGTCTTCGGGGCATACGGATGTTTCCGCTTGCGGATCACCGTCGCCGCTTCGATTTCATCTCCCACCTCCAGCGCGGCGGCGACGTCGAGCCCCTTCGTCACCCGGCCGAACACGGTGTGGCCGCGTTCCTCTTCGGCGCTGGGGTTCAAGTGGGCCGTCGGCAGGTGCGTGATGAAGAACTGGCTGCCGCCGGTGTCTTTGCCGGCGTGGGCCATGCTCAACGTGCCGCGGAAATGCTTGCGGGCGTCGGGGCGATAGCATTCGCAATCGATGGTGTACCCGGGGCCGCCGGTGCCGTCGTCGCGCGGGTTCTCGTTCTTCGAGAGGGGATCGCCCCCCTGCGCCATGAAGGTGGGGATCACGCGGTGAAACTTCACGCCGTCGTAGGTCTTCGCTTCGATCAGGCTGATGAAGTTCGCGACCGTGTTGGGGGCCTGATCCTCGAAGAGTTCGATCTCGATTTCCCCTTTGGCCGTGACGAACTTCGCGAGGGGCAACTGCTGATCCCCCTTCAGCGCGGCTTCCTTCTTTCGCAACGCCTGCTCGACCTCCCAAAGTTTGAGGTATTCGGCACATTCGGGCATGAAGCGGCCCCCCAGTTGCGGATGGAGTTCCCCCGCCGCCTCCGCCGCCTCGAACGTCTTCAATGCCCCCGCGAAGTCATGCGTCGCGAACTGCGCGATCCCCTGCATGTTCGACACCAGCATTGGCCGGTGCCCCTCGGCGGTCAACTTCGCGGCGTAGTCCAATACGTCCTCATAACGGTTCGCCTGAAACGCCATCTCCAGGGCGGCCTCTCCGGCATCGAACTGTTTCGGATTCGCCGCGAAGACCTTCGGGGCCAATTCCGAGATCGCCGGCCCGATCTTCGTCACCAGTTCCGCCCGCACCGTCTCGAATTCCTGCTCGATCGTCTTTCGTTCGGCGGGGGTCTGCGCCAACTTGTAGGTCCGCTGGAATTCCTGCAACTGCGTGACGACCGCATCGCGCCGCGCGACCAGCTCCTTCCACGTCGCCAAATCGTCCGCGGCGGACCATGCGGGAACCGCGACGGACACCAGCAGCACGAACCAACCAAGAGGACCGCGGGGACGCAACATCGGAGGGACTTTCCAGGTGGGAAACGAAGGCGGGCACGGAGGGCGGAACAATGAGCCGTCCATACTCTAATCGCCGGATGAGCCCGACGACAGCGGATGATTACGACGGAGAGCGCTACCGCTGCGGGCGGAAGCTTTCCGCCAGCCTGCGGTAGGAGTTCGACGTCTCGTGGATGTGCCGGCGGATCTCGTCCCCACCACCGTAGTCGTCCTCCAGCAGATGCTCGAGCAACTCCAAATCGTCGCGGAAGACGCGGGCCTTCATCCGGCGGTAATCGCTCAGCTCCCACCGCCGCAGGTAGGAACCGACCTGCAGCCGCCGATTCCAGTTTTCGCAGATCGGAATCCAGTGAAGCGCATGCGCGCGGTCGCCCGACAGCGCCCCTTGCAGGACCTCGGTCTTCGCGAGGTTGAGCTCCTCTAGCGTCTCTTTCTCGTCGGGATAGTAGGCGAAACAGCCGACGATGCTCGCCGCGATGATCCCCAGCAGCCCGACGAACCCCAACACGGGCCCGGGGACGACGATGTCCCACGGTCCGGCGGGGGCGGTCTCGGGCTTCGCGGGGGGGCGATTGATCCACTCCTCGATGACCCAGCGGCGATCGAGCCGATGCAGCGTCAGTCCGATCATCCACAACGTTGCGATCAACCCCGCGCCGGCCCATTCATGCAACTGGGTCTCGAGTTTGATTCGTCGCAGAATCTCGCCGGGATACGCCGCGCTCGAGAAGGTCCCTGCCGCGAACGGTTGGCAGTAGGTGTCGAAGGCGTGGGTGTGATCGGCGGGTTCGATGTCGGTGGGATAGAGGGGCCGTTCGATCCCGTACGACAGCCCGACGACGACGGCGAGCATCAGTCCGAACCACGCGGCGGTTTTCTTGACGCCGTAGTACCGGCCCATCCAGCCCATCAGGCCGACATTCATCCCCGCGCCGAACGCCAGCAGGATGAACGCCGCGCCAATCGAGTTGCCGTGCTGGAACATCGAACCGAGCTGGCCCATCGCGGTCATGGGGGTGGCGTAGGCGGGGATCGCGATCGCCGTCATCACCAGCGGCGACCACGGATTGTCATGCGCCATCGTCCCCTGCAGGCTCGCATACGGGAGAAACAGACTGAGGACGCCGACGCCCAGCAAGCCGCAGGCGATCCAACCGAAGGAACTGCCGACCGATTCGCGGGCCATCACCACCAGAATCGCGAGGAGCCGTTTGACGCCGTAGGGGGTCGGCGGAGGCTCCTCCACCGCCGCTTCGGTGTCGGGGAACCACCAGTCGAACAAGCTGCCGCAGACCGTGACCACCACCAGCGAACACAACGCGAAGGCGACGATTGTCTCGGGTTTGGACAGCGTCAAGCCGTACAGCATCGACAGCGGATCGAAGAGCGGCGACGACAATGCGAAGGCGAAGATCGTCCCGACGGCGATGCCGCTGCGCCGTAACTGCTTGACGATCGGAATCACCCCCAGCGAACACCCGGGGAGGATCATGCCGATCAGCCACGACTGAAACAGCGAACGGACGGTGTTCGAGCCGAACAGCCGCCGCGTCTCGGCGTGGCCCATCAGCCGATGGAGCATGCCGGTAATGCACAGCCCGGTGAAGATGAAGGGGGCCCCTTGCAACGCGGCCTGCGTTACCCGGAGGACAAAGCCCCAGGCCATCGCTTCGATCATGGGGCGGGCTCCTCGGCGGATGTCGATCCCGCGGCTGTTGGAGAGGAATCGGAGGGCGTGACGGGGACCGCGGGCGGGGCCTCGTCGATCGGCATGTCCTCTTGCGCCTCACCCTGTCGATGACGGATCAATTCGCGCGTCGGCTCGGCGAGACCTTCCAACTCAGCGACCGTTTGCGTGATCAGCGCGGGATCGACCCGGCTGAGACGACTCGGTTCGGCCAAGCACGCCGTCAGTTCGGTTTCCAGCGTCATGCTGAGATCGCGAATGCGGTTCCATTCCGGTTCCGCGAGATCGGTCCGCGCGGCGAGTTCCGGCAACCAGCCGACGATGTCGATCAGCTCCTGCAGCGCGTCCGGCGGGTTGGTGACGGTCGGATCACGGAGCGCCGTCCAGCGGGGGGTGATCTCGGCAACGCCATCGAGCAGCCAGCGTGGCTTATGCGGCGGGATGCCATGCCGCTCTTCGACCGAAGGCTCCGCGTGCTCGAAGTCGTTCGTCGACCCCAGACACCCTGCGAGCCCCGGCAGCGCGAGGCCGAACATGGCGATCATCGACCAATACCGTCCTGGTCGGTTCATCCGCGCGGCTCCGGCAACGGGGTGGTGTCGAGAATCTCTTGCAGCAACGGCTCGGGACGGTCGTGTTCGACGGCGAGCCGGACCGCGAGAACCGGTAGCGCGGTTTCATGGAAATCCTCGGGGACGACGTAGTCGCGTCCGGTGAGGAAGGCCCGGGCCTGCGCGGTACGCTGCCAGATCAGGACGCCGCGCGGGCTGACCCCCAACAGCACCTGCCGATGTTTCCGGGTCGCGTTGGCGACGGCGATCGCATACTGCTGCAACCCCGGCGCGACGGGAATCCGCGCGACCCGGTCTTGGAGCGCGATCAGTTCGGCTTCCGAATAGATCGGTTCCGTGAGCCCGACCTGCTCGTGCGTCCCGTCGATCGCCGCCTGCAGCAGCTCGCGTTCGTCGGCGGCGTCGGGATAACCGATGCTTAAGCGCATCGCGAAGCGGTCGAGTTGCGCTTCGGGGAGCGGGTAGGTGCCGTGCTGCTCGCTGGGGTTCTGGGTCGCGATGACGAAGAAGCGGGCCGAAAGGGGGTGACGTTTGGAATCGACCGTGACTTGCCGCTCGGCCATCGCCTCCAAGAGCGCGGATTGGGTCCGCGGCGTGGCGCGGTTGATTTCATCGGCGAGCAGCACCTCGGAGAAGACGGGCCCCTCGCGGAACTCGAACTCCAGCGTCCGTTGATTTAGGACGTTGAAGCCGGTGATGTCACTGGGAAGGAGATCGGGGGTGCATTGGACGCGGGCGAACCGGCCGCCGACCGCGACCGCGAGGGCTTTGGCCAGCGTCGTCTTGCCGAGTCCCGGTTTGTCTTCGATCAGGAGATGCCCCCGCGCGAAAAGGCAAACCAGCACCTGCTCGATCACGTCGGCCTTGCCGCGGAGCACGTGGTTCAAATAGTGCCGCAGCCGCATGAGCGGAGTCGCGGCGGCATCGAGCACGGCGGGAGGGCGCGCGGCCCAAGACGAAGGCATCGTCAGGAATGTCCTGCAGGAGTGAGCACGGGTAAGGTCGCGATGAACCGTGGCCCGACGGGGACCATATCGACGGGATCCGGGGCGGGAGGCGGTGTCAGCGTCGCGCGAATCTCCAGATTACGTACCATCGCCATCGCCATCGACCAATCTCGTTCGGCGTTCGCGGGCGGGGCGCTGTCGGTCGGAGCGTACGCGGCCCAATCACTCAATTCGGCAAGTCGCAGCAACGTCGCCCGCTGCTCGGCGTCGAGTCCCGCGAGCTCCATGATCCATGTCGGCCGCGCGCGACCCGGCGGACGCGGAGCCCCCCACACCGCGCGTCGTCGCTCGAGCAGTCGCGTGGTTCGCAACAGCCTTGCGCGGAGCTCAATCGGCCGGAACCAGCCGTCGCGCAGGAGCAACCAACGGTCGCGGAGCTCCCGCCCACGGCGCCAGATCCAGGTCCCGCAAGCGAGACCGACCAGCGTCAACGGCCAATACCGCAGCATCAGGCGGAACGGGAACCACACCGCCTGGGCGAGTCGCACCCACCACGCCGGAGGGGGCTCGAGGACGAAGTAACCCGGCGTCGGCTCGACGGTGAACCACGTCCGCCCCGACTGAAAGACTTCGCACCAGACATGGGCGTCCGCTCCCAAGACCGGGGTATGACCCTTCCGGGGTTCGTAGTTTTCCGGCGCGGCGTAGAACCCCCCGACCAACCGCGTCGAGTAGCCCAGCGAACGGAGCAGCACCGCCGCCGCCGTCGCAAACTGATAGTCGGGCCCCCGTCGACTGACGAACAGAAACTCCGCGAGGGGCGAATCGACATCCTCCGCCGGCTTGTACGCGCGATCGTGCTGATACTCGGTTCGCAGTCGCTGAACGATCGCCTCTATCTGTCGCCAGCCGCGCGGCACGCCCGCGGTCCATTCCTCGGCGAGCCGCCGAATCCGCGGCATCTCGCCCCCTTCCGGGAGCACGCCGGTCACCGGGTCGCGCGACGGGCCCCAGTAGGTCACCCGAGACAGTTCCTCGGGATCGACGGTCGCGCTGCGGAGATGGATCGCGGTCAGCTCCGGCAACGCCTCCCGGTTCATCGCGATCAAATCGTCGGTATCCCAACGAAAGAACGTGACGTCTTTCAGTTGATCGAGATGAATCCCGCGCAGATGGGCCGGGCTCGGAATGCGGTTCGTCTTCAGATGGACCACCTTCAAGGCATGCGGCTCGATGTGGGTGAGGCAATCGAGCCCGGCGATCGAGTAGTCCCATTGCAGCCAGGGTCGGCCGTGGACGTCTTGAATCGACAGCCGGGCGGGCTCGTTCTCCGGCGGACTCGCGACGGGGAACCAGGTGACGCCGTCGTAGAGATCGAACACGGCATGCCGCAAATGGAGTGGGGTCCGGCCTTTGACGTAGAACAACGCCTCGGAGGCGAGATTCGAGACGGGCTTCGAGCGTTTGCCGCCGTCGGTCTTGCGATGGGTCGAGAACTCTTTCCCCGCCTGCTGCGACTTGGCCATCCGTTGTTCGGGAGCCCCCTTGAACTCGCGGGGGAGCGCGATCGCGCGGTCCTGGCGTTGCGACACCGGTTCGGAGTAGCTGTCATCGAACAGGTCGTACAGCGTCGGGTCGTGACTGGTCCGGAACGGGGCGTCCTCGATCGGACCGAAGCTCAGAATGTCTTCGCTTCCCGCGACAAGGGCGTCACCGTCCCCGACCCCGCTCCGGGCCGACGAGTCGTACGCTCCCGTGCCGCCGGAGGTCGGCATGAAGCCGGCCAGTTCGACGACGCGGTCCCCTTGCACGATGCCCAGCGCGAGAAGTGGTAAGAGTATCGCCCCCGCCGAGACGAGCAGCGCCCGCACCGGATAGGCCCGACGCGCCACCTTGGGACCACGATCGGCGAAGCGGGACCAGTGACCCCAAGCGAGCCAGGCCACGCCGCAGAGTGCGAAACCGATCGCCCCCGCACAGGTCAACGGCGCGGTCGACAGCGAGACGGCGAACAACGTGACGAATAGTCCGCAGACCATCGTCAGGGGCTGCGCCGCGGTCAAGCGGCGAAAAACCGCCAGCGCCAACCCCATCGTGAGGACGGCGATGATCAGCACCACCTCCCACGGATTGACCGGCCCCCGCGCGATCCGCATCCCCCCCTCGAACACGAACGGCGCAACGAACCCCGTCAGCGCGAGAACCGTAGGAACCCCCTCCGGCACCATCCGGCGCGACAGCCACCACGACAGCCCGCCACTTGCCACGACCGTCCCGCACCACCACACGCCCCATAGCCACGGATCGTGATCGGCGAACAACGAGCCTTGCAGCGCGGCGGCGGCCGACCACAACGACACCAGCGTCAGCCACGATAGCCGACGGGCGATCACGGCATCAGGCGACACGACACGCCCCCTGCCACCGGCGCGGCAAGACCGCGAGGACATCGGCATCGGCGGGCAACTCGAGCCACGGCTTGCAGACGCAATGCGTATGGTCATGACACGCGGCGGGGGTGGGGGTCTCCGGCGCGCCCACCACGATGTAATGATGATTCTCCGACCAATGCCGGTCGTGCATTCGTCGCGCGAAGCCCCGTTCCGTCGTCAGCAGGAATTCGCTCATCGACCGATGCCGCGACGTGCTGCCGCAGCACAGCCCATGATCATGACACTCCGCGACCCCGCCGACCGGAATCGCGGCAAGGGCATCGAGGCATCGCCGCAAGTCCTGCGCGGCCGGACCGATGGCATAGGTCTCATGTCCGATCACGCATTCGACATAGGCATGCTGCGTGTGCATCGATTCGACGATGCTCGCCGCGACACGCAACAGGCGCTCGATCGAGGCTTCCCCCCCCCGACCGCCATGCTGCGCGGGATCGAGATCGAGCACCAGCCGCAGGGCGCACGAGACCGGAGTCTGCCGCTCGCAAACAATCAGCCGGCCCTGCCGCGCCGATTGAGCCCAATGGACACGACGCAACGGATCCCCTTGGCGGAACCACCGCGTTCCCAGCACGTCTCCCACGTCCCCCGCGCGGCGATCCGACGTCCGATCTTCCCGCGATTCGATCTCGACCGCGTCGGGCAAACTCTGCAGGATCGCCCGACTCGGCCAGACGATCAGTTGGTTCCACTCCATGAGCCGCCGCCGTGCCAGATACAGCCCGAACGGAAAGCCCGATTCCATACGCGGCGTTTCGACCGGATAGACCCCGCGCTGCGGCGGGCGGAAGATCACCTGATGGGTGACCACCGACCAGCCCGCCACCATCGCCACCACCAGATCATTCCCGGCCGCGGCGGCATCCCCCATCATCCCCTGATGGACCCGCAACCCCCAGACCGGCCATGGCCAACGGTTGGTCACTTCGATCTCGACCGCGATCGGCTCTCCTTCGCGGCAGCGGCTTTGCTCATAATGCAACCGGGCCGAGACTCCTCGCATCGTGAGCCACGGCCAGAGCACCCCCAAGGCGAGGAGCCCCAAGAGGGCCGCCCCGAAGACAAACATCGCCACGCTGACGAAGAGGCCGCAGACGATGGCGGTGAGGGTCGCCGTCAGGACGACCCAGAAGGGATTCTTCAGCCAGTAGACCCAGCGATTCGCCCCGGGACAGAAATCGTGACTCAGGGCGGCATGGAGCCGGGCCCCCAACCGCGCGAACTTCGAGGGTGTCTGACCGGCCGACGACATCGCGGGTCTTGCAGCTTAAGGCATTGAGGGAAAACGGGTTGCGCAGAGGAATTCACGGCGGGCGGGAAGTCGCCCGCTCCCCGTGTTCAAGCCTGCCCCGAGGTTGATGCACTCATTATGTAAGTACACCCCCACCGCGACAAATGAAAATGGCCCCAAGTGCGATTTCCTCGCGAAAAAAGGGACCGCCCAGGAGCGGCGCGACGTCAGTCCGCCGTGGTCGAGGCGGGTTGACGGGGGCATACCAGACAGTGATCACAGGTCGGAAATCTGCTTCTGACCATGAACCCTTGACGATCCACCCTCGACCATGCCACGGCGGGCTGACGCCGCGCCGCTCTTTGGGGAGGGGGCTCCGCGAGGCCCTTCCCTCCCTTGATTGGTCTGGACACCCCCGACCCGGTCCATCTATACCCCGCCCGATTCCGCAGCTCCGGCGGGGGTGCTCGACATGGATGTCGTCATCAGGAGCCGCGGTGGTGGGGTGGCGCGTCATGTGGCTGCGATTCGCAAAGCTTTATCCGATCTATCTCGCGCTCTACGCGACCTCGGCGATCTTCTCGTGGCAATTGCGCTACGATTTCCAGCCGCATCAAGCCTCCATCGACGAGTTCCCCCGGCGGCTTTCGACGCTCCTGTTCGTCAAGTCGCTGGTCTTCCTCTGCTCCCGCGAATGGCTCCGTCGGCATCGGCATACCTCGATGCAGGACATGCTCCATGTCGTCGGCACGTCGCTCCTCAACCTCGCGATGCTTCTCTCGCTCTTCTTCCTGAGCGGCAACACGCTGACCCCCGGACGTTCGGTCCTGATGATCGACGCCACGTTGTCGATCGTCGCCGTCCTCGGTCTGCGCGCGGTGATGCGGCTCTGGGGACGACGCGAATTTCCGCTGCAAAAACGCCACAAACCGGAGCGGACCCTCGTCTGTGGCGATGAGCAGACCGCCGCCCGCATGCTGCGGATGCTCACCACCATCCGCTCCGGCCTGAAGGTGGTCGGCATCTTCGACGACAGCGGCAAGCCGCCGCAGTATCTGGTCGGCGGAGTCCAACTCATCGGTCCGCCGAACTCCCTGGAGGATGCCGCGCTCCATGTCCGCGCGACGACGGTCCTGCTCCCGGCGAGTCTGCCCAGCAAGCAACTGCGCGAGATGGTGAATCGTTGCCACGCCGCCGGTCTGCAACTGCGGATGATTCCGCTCGTCGAGGAACTGGTGGAAGGCCGCTACAAGCTCGCCCCCCGCGACATCACCATCACCGACCTGCTCCGCCGCGAACCGAATCAGCTCGATCTCGACAGCATTCGCGGCTACGTCACCGACCGGACCGTGCTGGTGACCGGCGCCGCCGGCAGCATCGGCAGCGAGCTCTGTCGGCAGCTCCGCGCGCTCGGCCCCACGCGGTTGATCCTGCTCGATCAATCCGAAAGCGGCATCTTCGCGATGGAGCAGGAGTTCCATCACAACCCCGTCGCGGGAGTCCAACTCGATTACGTCATCGCCGACATCTGCGATGAACCGACCATCCAGCAGGTGATCGGGGAAACGCGGCCCGATCTCATCTTCCACGCGGCGGCGTACAAGCACGTCCCGCTGATGGAACAGAATCCGCGCGAGGCGATCCGCAACAACATCCTCGGGACGAAAACGGTCGCGGAAGCCGCCGTCGCTCACGGGGTCGAGCGGTTCGTCCTGATCTCGACCGACAAGGCGGTTCGCCCCTCGAGCCTGATGGGGGCCACCAAGTTGATGGCCGAACGGACGATTCACGCTCTGTGTTCCCGTAACGCGACCGAATTCCTCGCCGTCCGATTCGGCAACGTCCTCAACTCCGCCGGCAGCGTCGTGCCGACGTTCCGCGCGCAGATTCAGGCCGGCGGGCCGATCACCGTCACGCATCCCGAGATGAACCGTTTCTTCATGACGATTCCCGAAGCGGTGCAACTGGTCCTGCAGGCCGGCGCGATCGGGCAATCGGGCGACGTGCTGATTCTCGACATGGGCGAACCGGTCAAGATCGTCGATCTCGCGAAGGACATGATCCTGTTGTCGGGTTTACGCTACCCTGAAGACATCGACATCGTCTTCACCGGGATGCGGCCGGGCGAGAAACTCAGCGAGGAACTGTTCTACGAAACCGAGAACGGCTCGCAGCGGATTCACGACAAGATTTTCCGCTGCGTTCCCCCGGCGACACCCCACGCCACGCTGATGTCGCAGGTGGCGACCCTCAAGAAGCTGCTGCACGCCCCGCCGACGGAACTGCGCGGAGCGCTCAACGCCGCCGTCGATGTTTGGGTGCACGATTTCGATCAACCGCAGCGCCAAACCCGGGCCGCGTGATCCGCGCCGACGACGGCAACCACGCTCGCCTGCGGCTCGCGGCTCAACCACGTCAGCGCATGTTTAGCCGCGAGCCGCAGGCGAGCGCGCTGTACTCGTCACACCGTCACGGGCGACACAAAGCCCGGCGGCTTGACCGCGAGCAGCGAACAGTGGACGTGCGGCAGAACCCGCTCGGCGGTGTTCCCCAGCAGCATTCCGGTCAACCCGCTCCGACCGTGCGTCCCGATCACCAGGAGGTCGATTTCCTGGTCGTCGATGAACTGCGGGATGACCGCGTCGGGCGTCCCCTCCACGATCTCGACCTTCACCCCCGCCTCGACCGTGCGATAGTCGGTCTTCGCGAGCTGTTGATGGAGATGCTCGTGGGCCTCGGCGTGCATCCGTAGTCGATAGTTCCCGACCTCCTCCTCCGAGACCCCCGCCGTCCGCAGGTAGGCCTCGAACGGAAACTCGAGGGCATGCAGCAGGAAGAGTTTCGCCCCCAGATGCCGGGCCATTGTCACGCCGGCCTGCGTCGTCAGTTGGGCGATCTCGCTGAAATCGCTCGCGACCAGCACTTCGCGCAGCTCGCGGACTTCGCCCGGCGTCACCACCCAGACCGGTACCGGACAGACGCGGATCAGCTTGCTGCATGTGCTGCCGAAGACCGCCCGTGCGGTCGCCGAACGCTTTCGCGTCCCCACCACCAACAGGTCGTGCTCTCCCGCGATCACTTGCCGCGTCAACTGCTCCCAACTCTTGCCGACCATCAGCTTCGTGGCGACCGTCAATCCCGACTGCCGCAGCGGTTGGGCGAGCTTTTCCAGGTCGGCGGCGGCGACGTCCTCGACCGTCCGATGGGCGTTCAGGGGATCGAGTTCGATCAGATGAAACGCCTGCGGCGACAGTTCCAACACCGCGCACAACGTCAGGCTTGCCCCCGTCTTCCGGGCCAGCTCGACCCCCTGGTTCAGGGCCGCCTGCGACGTCGGTTCGAGATGTTCCGACGCGATGCGATCGCCGTGATGGAGATCGAGTCCCACCAGTATGTTCTGAACGCCGAGCATGCCAGACCCTCCCCTCGTGGGTGTTCACGTACGAAATGCGCCTCGCGCCGTCCTGCGATCCAGTCTAGTTCGCCAATCCGCCGCGAGTCCACGGTTGGGAGGGAGAAACGAAAATCCGAGGGTCGCGATGGGCCGGTCTGAAACGGTCAACCGGCCCGGTGAGTCGGCATCCCGCCAGTTCGGCTCGCCGCGCTCCTCTTGTCGTCACCCCCTAAAATACCTACAGTCAAATCAAACAGCAGCTCGACACGCGAATTCGGCGTCGCCGTCGGTCGGACAGCGCGACCGCGGGACGCGACGCACAAGAGGGGGCGAATATGCGACGATGGGATCTCGGGTGGA
Organism: uncultured Planctomycetaceae bacterium; assembly: GCA_964427725.1. Taxonomy (GTDB): domain Bacteria; phylum Planctomycetota; class Planctomycetia; order Planctomycetales; family Planctomycetaceae; genus DSVQ01. The sequence goes on from CAYRVS010000009.1 coordinate 24,664, forward strand.
CCTGCCTGGTGGGACTCTGCCTGTTGGGCGGAGTGACGACGCCCCTCGCGGCCGCCGAGGATGAAGACTACTACGAGTTGATGAAGCTGTTCGTCGACACCTTCGAGCAGGTCGACCGCAATTACGTCAAAGAGGTGCCGCGGCGCGAACTCGTCGAAGCCGCGATGCGCGGGATGATGACCCGCCTCGACCCCTACTCTTCTTACATCAGCCAGGACGACCTGTCGCAGTTCAACTCGGTCGTCGATCAGGAGTTCGGCGGCGTCGGGATTCAAGTCACCATCGACCCCAAAAGCCGCGAACTCATCGTCATGACGCCGCTCCCCGGCACACCGGCGTATGAAGCCGGCATTCGGCCCGGCGACAAAATCCTGAGCATCGACGGCAAACAGACCACCGCCTTCGAGGAAGGGGCCGAGATGGACACCGCGGTCAAGATGATGCGCGGCGCTCCCGGCGAAAAGGTGACGCTCGTCATTCAGCACCTCGGCAGCGAATCCCCCGAAACCTTCGAGATCACCCGCGCCGTCATCAAGACTCCCACCGTCCTGGGGGATCGGTATAACAGCGACGGCAGTTGGAACTTCATGCTCGAAGGGGATCAGCGGATCGGCTACATCCGACTGACCCACTTCAGCCGCAACAGCGCCGACGAGCTCGAACAGGCGCTCAATCAACTGGAAAAGCAGGGGATGAAGGGCCTCGTGCTCGATCTCCGCTACAACCCGGGCGGGTTGCTGCAAGCCGCGACCGCGATCGCCGACCTGTTCGTCGAGACCGGCGTCATCGTCAGCACCAAGGGCCGCAACACCGAAGAGCAGGTGGTGAAGGCGAAGCGTGCCGGCACCTTCTCCGACTTTCCGATGGTGGTGCTGGTCAATCACTTCAGCGCGTCGGCGAGCGAAATCGTGAGCGCTTGCCTGCAGGATCACAAGCGGGCGATCGTCGTCGGCGAACGGACCTGGGGCAAAGGGAGCGTCCAGAACGTCATCGAACTCGAAGGAGGCGCGTCGGCCCTCAAACTGACCACCGCCAGTTACCATCGTCCCAGCGGCAAGAACATCCATCGCTTCCCGGACGCCAAAGAGACCGACGAATGGGGCGTCAGCCCCGACGACGGCTTCGAGGTGAAGTGGAACTTCCAGGACGCGGAGAAGTACCGGGACTATCGCTCCGACCGCGATGTGCTGGGGAAAGACCCGCCCCAGACCGACTATGTCGATACGCAACTCGCCAAGGGGCTCGCGTACCTCGACGATCAGCTGGCGAAGCAAGCCAACGCCGGCAAACCGAAGGGGGACGACAAGCCCGTCGAGGAAAAGCCCGCCAAGGATGCACCGAAAGAAGAGGCGAAGTCCGACAAGCCCGACGCCGCCATCGCCTGGCCGATTCGGACATTGCTGACATTCCTGCGCGCCGCCGCGGCGTGACGGCGGATTTTGACATCCCGACGTGTGCCACTGGCTTCGCCAGTGGTCTTCCCCGAGGGTCACGGGATGTAGGGATGCGTTCGCCCCGCCAAGACCCCGCCCCGGCCGTTTCGACAGGGCACGTGTCATCGAACCGCATCCTGCCGCCACGCTGCTGCTGGCCCTGGAATCGTCCTGCGATGAATCGGCGGCGGCGGTCATCCACCGTGATCGCCGCGTCCTTTCCAGCGTCGTCGCGACGCAGCATGAGCTGCACGAACGCTTCGGCGGGGTTGTGCCCGAGATCGCCTCACGCGCCCATGTCGAGCGGATGCTCCCCGTGGTCGACGAGGCGCTACGCCAGGCGAACGTGACGCTCGAACAGATCGACGTCGTCGCGGTCGCCACGCAGCCAGGTCTCGTCGGCTCGTTGCTGGTCGGCCTGACGACCGCGAAGACCCTCGCCCTCGCCCTCGATAAGCCGCTGGTGACGATCAATCACGTGGCGGCCCATTTGTACGCCTGCCGCCTCGCCGCCGGTCCCGACATCTTCCCGGCGGTCGGGTTCGTGGTGAGTGGCGGACATACGCATCTCTACGACTGCCGTTCGCCGGTTGAACTCGACCTGTTGGGTTGCACGCTGGATGACGCCGCCGGCGAGGCGTTCGACAAGGTCGCGCAGATCCTCGGCCTGGAGTACCCCGGCGGTCCGCGCCTCGAAGCCTTGGCCCGAACCGGCGACCCGACCGCGTTCCCCTTCGCGCGGACCTTCCTGAACGATCCGAAACTCCAATTCAGCTTCAGCGGACTCAAGACGGCGGTCCTCTACGCCGCGCGCGGCATCCCCGGCGCGCGCGAGCCCGCCCCGACCATGACGCCGAAGCGTGCCGCCGATCTCGCCGCGAGTTTTCAGGCGGCGGCGATCGACGTCCTTGTCGGCAAGTGCGCGCAGGCGCTCGAGCACACTGGTCGTCGGACGCTGTGCGTCGGCGGGGGCGTCGCCGCCAATCAAGCTTTTCGCACCGGCTTGGAGCGGCTGGCCGACCGGCGCTGCCTCCGGCTGATCATCGCCCCGCGCGACCTTTGCACCGACAACGCCGCGATGGGCGGCCTGGGCTGGGAACTTTACGAGCGAAACCTGTTCGCCGACCTCGACGCCGACGTCCTGCCGGGGCTGATGCGATGAGGTGGAGGTGGAAGGTTGCCGGTTTAAGATCGCAATTAACCCCGAATGACCGAACCGGTCTCTGGGTGGAAGCCCTGAGCTTTCCGGCCATCAACCCTCCACCGCGTCACTTCGCCGCGCCGCGGACACAAAACAGATGCCGTTCCCCGCGCAGCAGCAGGCTGGTTCCCAGCGGTACGGGGGAGGCGATGATCGATTCCCCCATGTCGTTCTCGGCGAGGAACTCGAACCGATCCCCCGCGAGCTTCGCGACACAGACCACGCCGTCTTCGCGCGGGGCGTACAGCATGTTGCCCGCAATCAGCGGCGACGCGTAGTAGTTGCTGCGATGCTTAGGAAACGCCCCTTCCCAGACGGTCGCGCCCGTCTTCGGATCGATCGCCGCGACCTCTCCGCGATCCCGGACCAACACGACACGTCCGTGATGGACTGCCGGCGAGGGGACGAATGTCCCCACGTCATCGCGCCGCCAAACATGATTCGTCGCCGTGACGTCCCCTTCGCCCGAGAGTCGCACGCCGAACAGCCGCGGAAGCCCGCGATCGTTCCGTCCATGGGCGATCGTCACCAGGTCATCGATCAAGACCGGTGTGGCGATCGACGGCCACAGCTTCTGGGCCTCCGGATTGAAATTCCCGCACGACCATGTCACCGCCCCCGTCTCGGCGTCATGCAGCGTCAGATGCTCGGCCCCCCACACCAGAATCGATTCCCGCCCGCCATACGTCAGCACCAGCGGCGTCGCGTAGCCATGGTCCCCTTCGACGGGAGTCGGGAAGTTGCGGGGGACTTTCCAGGCGACTTCCCCCGTCATTTTGTCGAACGCCGCGACCCACGATTCCCCCTCGTGCATCCGCGCCAGGATGACGTGCCGCGTGGTCAACACGGGCGAGGTTCCATGGTCCCAATAGAGGTTCGTCTTGCCGTATTGGGCGACGATGTCGGTCCGCCACCGCACCTTGCCGTCGGTTTCCACGGCGGCGAAAGTGCCGCTCTTGAAGTAGACGTAGATCGCGTCCCCGTCGGTGATGGGGGAGGCGTTGCACCCCGAGCCGTTGCGATGCTTCCCCGCGTCCTCCGCGCCGAACTTGGTCCGCCAGAGTTCCTGGCCATCGGCTCCAAACGACAACACCGCGTCCTGACCATCGACCGGCGCCGTCAGGTAGATCCGCTCGCCCAGGACGATCGGCGTCGAGCACCCTTTCCCGGGCAACGGCGTCCGCCACCGATAGGTCTCCGCGTCAAACGTGACGGCGTCAATCGCCGCGTCGCTGCGGCCGGTCCCGAGCGGCCCCCGCCAGGACGTCCAATCCGCGGCCTCCCCGGCGAGCGTCAGCCCCAGCGCCACACAGAAGCCCCACCACATACCCAGCGCGCGACCAGCGGACATCCGAAAACTCCTGCGCAAAACCGGTGATTTCGTGGAGAGGTTGTATTGTCAGGGCGAGACGACGGATCACGCAATGTTGGAGGCCAAACCGCACAGCTTAGGTGTCCATGCCGACATCGCACCATCACCAATCATGAGCCCTGCGACGTGGGGGATGGGAATTCTTGAGCGGCCGGTGGAACCGGCCCTACGAAGCTGAGCGCCGCACCTGAAAATACCGCAAGATAGTCGCGTTGTCTTTGGGATGTGCTCGGACATTTCCCATCCGGAATCCTCCATCCTCGGCCTCGGATCGGTTAAGATCAATTCATGCCGAATCGCCCAGGCACCGGGACCGATCGCCCATTTCCCACGAGGCACCTTCGCCAGACCCCCAGGAGAGATTCATGAGTCGTCAGACGTCGCGACGCGAATTCCTACAGCAGACCTCGGCCCTTAGCGCCGCGGTGTTCGTCGGGGGCGCGCTCAACCTTCGCGGGCAGGAGCGCTCGGCGAACGAACAACTCAACGTCGCCTGCTTCGGCGTCGGCGGCAAGGGGGGGAGCGATTCCAGCAACGCCGCCACCTTCGGCAACGTCGTGGCGATCTGCGACGTCGACCGCAACACCCTCGAATCCAAGGGGAAGTCGTCCGGGTTCGAGCAGGCCGAGCAGTTCACCGACTACCGCGCGCTCCTCGAAAAGTATGGCAAGCAGATCGACATCGCAACGATCAGCACGCCCGACCACATGCACGGGCCGATCACGCTCGCCTGCATGCGGCTCGGGATCAGTTGCTACACCCAGAAGCCCCTGACGCGGACCATCTACGAGGCTCGCCTGCTCGCGCAGGTCGCCCAGGAAACCGGCGTCTGCACGCAGATGGGGAACCAGGGAACCGCCCTCGATTCTTCGCGCGAGGCGATCGCCCAACTGCAATCGGGTGTCTTGGGGACTCTCAAGGAAGTCTACGCTTGGTCGAACCGCCCCGTCTGGGCACAGGGGCCCGGCCGCCGGATGACCTTGGAGAAGTTCGCCGAGCAAGCGAAGAAAGAAGACGCGGAACTCGCCGACAAGCTGGTCGCGAAGAAGAAGGAAGAGATCGCCAAGGCGCTCGAGCGGGTCGACTGGCCGAACTGGATCGGCGTCGCGCCGCATCGCGAGTTCTGGCCAGGGCTCTATCACACGTTCCAGCACCGCGGCTGGTGGGACTTCGGGACCGGCGCGCTGGGGGATATGGCGTGCCATCAACTCACCGTGCCGTTCGCCTCGTGCGAGCTGCGTGATCCGATTTCGGTGGTGGCGAAGTCGACCGGGCACGACTTCGACAGCTTCCCCGCCAGCTCGATCATCAAGTTCGAGTTCCCCGAAACCGCGCTACGCCCCGCGATCCCCTTCTGGTGGTACGACCGCAAGGGGAACAAGCCCCCGATGGACGTCTTCAGCCAGTACGGCATCAACGAGGTGTCGGACAGCGGCGTGATGATCATCGGCGAGAAGGGGGCCTTCTACAGCTCCGACGACTATTGCGGTCGCTACGAGCTGAAGGGGGTCGAGAAGGTCAAGGTCGACTACGAAAAGGCCGAGGACAAGGGGAACAACGACCTCAACAACATGTACGAACTGTTCCGCGCGAAGCGGGCGGGGGACCCGAAGCTCTGCAAGTCGAACTTCATCGACCGCGCCGGGCCCCTCACCGAAACGATCCTCCTCGGCAACCTGGCGGTGTGGGCCGCCGCGACCGGGGGCAAGGACGGGGCGATGGGCGAGTGGGGCGAGAAGGTGGAGTGGGACGCCAAGAACCTGCAGGTCACCAACCTCGCGTCGCTGAAGACCCCGGGCGTCGCCGACCTGATCAAGCCGGTCTACGCCGACGGTCACCGCCTCGACTAACGACGCTGTTCTCACGAGCGAAGCCGACGGGCGACGTCCCGTCGGTCGACGCCCGCGCTCATGGAGCCAGGGGCGCATGTCGCCGACATGCGCCCCTTTCCCTTGGCTTACTTCTCGCCGCGCCGCGAAACTACGTTGGCATGGTGACACAGGATCCGGATGATGGCGACGAACGCAAGCTGGCGTTGGGGCTGGTCGACTTGTCTCGGGGCGGCATTATGCCTGTCGGGCTGCGGCAAGCCCGCGGAAAACACCGGCGGCGCGGCGGCGACAAACCCCGCGCTCCCCACCAACCCGCCGATTCCCGCGCAGGCGGCCCCGACGGTTCCGTCGCAACCGGCCACCGCGAACGCGGCTGACGTACAAGCCGCACGCGAACGGCTCGCGGCTTTGGGAGCCCGCGCCCAAGCCAAACCCGCCAGCGGCGACCTCCTCACGGAAATCCGCATTCAGGACGGGTCGAGTCTGACCGCCGAGGATCTCGCACTCTTCGGCAAGCTCAGTGATTTGCGGACGCTGCAGATCCTCAATTGTCGCGTGTTGGATGACGCGATGGCCGCCCGGTTGACCGGCCTGAAGCAACTCACCAGCCTCGCGCTGACGAACACGGTGATCAACGACGCCACCGCCGAGTTGATCGTCCAGTCGTTCCCCAACCTCACCGAGCTCGATCTCTCGTCGAACACCAACATGACCAATGGCGTCATGAAAATCCTGAGCGGACTGGGCGGTCTGCAGCGATTGACGCTCGTCCAGAATCAGGTCAACGACATCGGCGCGCAGCGGCTCGCCAAACTCCAGGAACTGCGCGACCTTGACCTGCGGGGCAACATGGAGGCGGGCGATCTGGCGCTCGACGTCGTCGCCGATTTGCCGAAGCTGACCGGCTTCAAACATCGCAGCACCGCCGTCGGCGACTCGGGCCTGGAATCGTTGTCGCGCAGCCGGACGCTTGAGTCGCTGCTGATGCAGGACTTCATGATCACCGACCAGTCGGGGCCCCATCTCGCCAAGTTGGGGAAGCTGACGCAGTTGGAAATTTTCCGCTGCCAAGGCTTCGGCACCGAAGGAGTGCTGGCGCTCAAAGGGCTGGGGCTGACGCGGCTGACGCTGCGCGATCTCCCCAACGTCGATGATCGCGCGATGGAGGTCTTCGGCGACCTGCCGAAGCTGAAGCGACTCTATCTCCATGAGCTTTCGTCCGTGGGCGATGCGGGGCTGACGCAGCTCGCGAAATTGCAGTCGCTCGAGTTGCTCGACATCTGGACGGTGCCGCAACTGACCGACGCGACGATCGACGTGATCGCGAAGTTGCCAGCCCTCAAGACCTTGACCCTGCGCACGACGGGGGTGACCGACGCCGCCATCGATAAGCTGCTCGCCCTGCCGAACCTGCAAACGCTGACCTTCAAGGAGAACGGCGCGGTGACGGCGGCTGGGCTTAAGAAACTCGCCGGCCGGAAATGGACGAAGCTCGATGTCGGCGGGGACGTCGCGGCCGCGGAGTGATCGTCCCCCGCGACGAACATTCCACATCACACGAGGAACGGAGGAACGTCGGCCACTCCGATGTTCGATTGGAGTGGATCGGCCGTCAGGCGTTGTTACCCGCGATCATTCCACATGGTGTGATCGCCGTGGATGCTCGGGAGGAGTTGCTTGGTGTCGCGTCAGAGCATGAGTGACGCGGCCCACGCCACGACAAGGGCTTGATGGAGTCCGGCTTCGGCACGATGAAGACCGAGCTGGAGCTGAAGGAGTACGCGAACGGCCCCGAGGCGTTGGGGGAGTTGACGAGCGACATCCGCGATCGCAACGCCCAGCGCCGGTATTCGTCACCAGGGTACGTCTCCCCGGCCTAGTTCGAGCAACCACTGACCGTCCCAGAATTTGCGGCTGGACGGTCCGCGCGCTCCATGAATCGCCCCAGCCCCGCGCTCCAGGAAGGCGATCCCTCCACGTCGCCGAGGCGCGGCGAAGCTGTGCCGCATGATCGCCCGTCGCGCGGATGCCGGGTAGAGTCATGCGAGGTCTCGATCGGAATGATGGTTCGCCCCTTGCCGAGGACTGGACGATGACGCGTGCATGGCTGGTTTGGTGTGTTTGGTTGTTGGTCATGAGTGTCGCCGGGGCGGCGGAGCGGCCGAAAAACGTGCTGCTGCTGATGGCGGACGATCTGAACAACGCCCTCGGGTGTTACGGGCATCCGCTCGCGCGGTCGCCGAATATCGATCGGCTCGCCGCGCGGGGGGTGCGGTTCGAGCGGGCGTATTGCCAGTTCCCGCTGTGCGGGCCGAGCCGGAACTCGTTCCTCACCGGCTTGTACCCCAACAGCACAGGGATCGTGACGAACGGGACGTTGTTCCGTCAGACGATTCCCAAGCAGCCGAGCCTCCCGCAGGTCTTCCGGCGGCAGGGTTACTTCGCGGGACGGATCGGCAAACTCTATCACTACAACGTCCCCAATTCGGTGGGGACGAATGGGCATGACGATCCGGCGTCGTGGGAGTTGGAGCTCAACCCTGCGGGGTGCGATCGGCTGGAGGAGCTCCCCGTCACGAACACGCTGACCCCCGGCCAGTTCGGCGGGACCCTCAGTTGGTACGCCTCGCCGAAGGAGGACGCATTTCATACCGACGCCATGATGGCGGAGGATGCCGATTGGGTGTTGGAGCGCTGTGCGAAACACCGCGAGCGGCCCTTCTTTCTGGCGGTGGGGTTCTATCGGCCCCATACGCCGTACATCGCGCCGCAAGGTTATTTCGAGCGGCACGATCGCGCGAAGATGCCGGTGGTGACGGAGGTCGCCGAGGATCAGGCCGATCTCCCCGGCCCGGCGTTGGGGAGCGCGAAGAAGGAGCAGAACGGGCTGACGAGCGAGAAGCAGCAGGAAATCATTCAGGCGTACTTCGCGAGTATCTCGTTCATGGACGCGCAGGTCGGCCGGGTGCTGGATTCACTCGAGAAGCATGGCCTCGCGGAGGAGACGGTCGTCGTGATGACCAGCGATCACGGCTATCACCTGGGCGAACATGGGCTGTGGCAGAAGATGAGCCTGTTCGAGGAGAGCGCGCGGGTGCCGCTGATCATCGCCGCGCCGGGAATATCCGTGGAGGGTTCGGCGGTGACGGCACCGGTGGGACTGATCGACGTCGCGCCGACGTTGCTGGAGCTCGCCGGTGTTCCCGGACCCGACAATCTGCAGGGGCAAAGCCTGGTGCCGATGCTGAAGGATGCGACGGCGCAGGGGCGAGGTTGGGCGTTGTCGCAGGTGAGTCGCGGCGGCGGGAAGAATGCGGCTCCGTTCTACGGGTACACCCTGCGGACCGAGCGTTACCGCTACACCGAATGGGGGGAAGGGACGCAGGGGCGCGAGTTGTACGACCATCGCGAAGATCCGCGCGAGCTGACGAATCTCGCGGCGAAGCCGGAACACGCCGCGACGATCGCCGAGCTGTCGGGCGTGCTGCAAGCGGCGGTGCGGGGGACGTTCCCGCCGTCGGGTGAGCGGCCGGAGATCCCCGCCGGGGCGGGGATGTGGGCGCCGTTGTTGGTGGATTGAGGTTGATGTTTGCATGAAGTCCAGGGAACGCTTTCCCTCGGCTTCCTTTCATACACACCTTTCCGGAGCAGCGCCGGGTGTTGCCGTTTCTCGCGCGGTACTGGTTTCTGCTGGGACTCGCGCTGACATTAGTGGGCGCCGGGTGGTTCGGGCATTCCGCGCCGTCGCGCTTCGTCGAGGCGTTTCTTCGGACCGTGCATCCCCCCGTGACGACGGCGATCGTGCTGTTCCTGATGTCGTTTACGCTCGATGCCGGCAAACGGCGCGAGGCGTTGACGCGGCCGTGGGGGGCGCTGTGCGGCTCGCTGATCAATCTCGGCTGTCTGCCGCTGATCGCCTGGCCGCTGGCAAGCTGGCAGTCGCTGGAGGACTTTCGGTGGGGCCTGTTCATCACGGCGGCGACCCCCTGCACGCTCGCCACCGCGTCGGTCTTCACACGTCGCGCCGGCGGCAATGACGCGCAGTCGTTGGTCACCACGTTGGTGACCAATCTGGGGTGCGTGATCGTCACGCCGTTCTGGCTGCAACTGTTTTTGCGGCGGGAAAGCGGCTTCGACGGTTGGCGGCTGGTTCCGGTCCTGATGCTCAGCGTCGTGTTGCCGACAGTGGCGGGGTTATTGACGCAGGGAATTCCCGCGGCCGGGCGCTTCAGCCTGATGTATCGGTCGCGACTCAGCGTCGTGGCGCAGTGGTGCGTGTTGTTGCTGGTGGGGGTCGCCGCGACCGATGCGGGGCGGACGTTGGCGCGGCAGCCCGTCTGGCCGAGCGTTGGCCAGTTGATCGGACTGGTCGTTGGCTCGATCGGCCTGCATGGGGCGGGGTTGCTCGTCGGTTGGTCCGCCGCGCGGGGACTGGGGTTGTCGCGGGGGGATCGGATCGCGATCGCCATCGCGGGGAGCCAGAAGACGTTGCCGGTGGGCTTGATGATCGTCACGAACCCGCTGTTGGCCGGTGGCGAAACACCGTTTTTGACCTTTCCGCTGGTGGTGTATCACGCGGCGCAGTTGCTGATCGATGCGTGGTTGGCGGAGCGTTGGCGGACCCGGTCATTGACCGGGGGCTAAGACGGTGGAGGCATTCGGGATGGATTGTGTGGATGTCGAGGCGCTCGAGGAACAACTCAGTCGCCCCACGCCCGGCGCGGTGGAGACGTTGCGGTCGCTGTCCGGTGATGTGCTGATCCTAGGCGCCGGGGGGAAGATGGGGCCGACACTGGCGCGGATGATCCGGCGAGCGTGTGATGCGTTAGGGCAGGCCGATCGGCGGGTGATCGCCGTCTCGCGGTTTTCATCCACGGCGGCGCGGGAGGCGTTGCGGCGGCAGCGGGTCGAGACGATCGCCTGTGATCTGCTCGATCGGGCGGCCGTCGGGCGGCTGCCGGATGCGCGGTTGGTCTTCTATCTCGCGGGGCAGAAGTTCGGAACGGAGGACCGTCCGTGGGTGACGTGGGAGCTGAACACCCTCGCCCCGGCGATCATCGCGGAACGGTATGCGGAGGCGCGGATCGTCGCCTTCTCGACGGGGTGCGTCTATCCGTTGATGCCGCTCGATGGGCGCGGGGCGCGCGAGGACGATCCGCTCGAGCCGCCGGGCGAATATGCGAATTCGTGCGTGGGGCGGGAACGGGTGCTGGAGGCGCTTGCCCATCGATATGGGACGCGGCTGTTGTTGTTCCGGCTGTGCTATGCGATCGATCTGCGGTACGGGGTGTTGTGCGATCTGGCCCAGCGCGTCTGGCGCGGGGAACCGGTCGACGTGACGATGGGGGCGGTCCATCTCATCTGGCAAGGGGACGCCTGCGCCCGCGCGATTCAGTGTCTGGCGCACACGTCGAATCCTCCGACGGCGGTCAACGTGACGGGGCTGGACCGGCTCTCGATCCGGGAGCTGGCGGGGCGGCTCGGGGAGCGGTTGGGGAAGCCGCCCTGCATTCAGGGTATCGAAGGGGAACGTGGGTGGATCTGGGACGCCGCGCGATCCTACGAATGGTTCGGACCGCCGACCGTGTCGCTCGATGAGCTGCTCGATGCGACGGCGACTTGGACGCGGAACGGCGGTCCGACGCTGGGCAAGCCGACGCACTTTGAAGTGACCGACGGTCGGTTTTGATGGGGTCGCGACACATCATCGCCCCCGGCGAGTCGCCAGGGGCTTATCGCGGTGTGCCACAGTCGATGCAAGTGCGGGGGCACACCAGAACTTACGAAGCAAGACCACTGGCGGAGCCAGTGGCACACGTTCCATTCCTGGGAGACTCGCGCGAAGCCGGGAACGGTTGAAATCGTGGGCCGAGGGACGTTGTGTCATCTGGGGCCGTCGGACGGACGTGGTCATGACGTCTGCGGCTAAGAAGGGGCGGGAAGATGTCGGGCAGTCTGGTGAATGGCGCGGCGCAGTTGCGGGAAGCGGCGGAATTGCTCGAACGGGCGTGGGCCGGTTCCGAAGAGGGCTGGCGGGATGTCGTGCGGGAACGCTTCGAGGCGGAGCGGCTCGATCCGCTGCGGAAGCAGTGGCAACTGACGCAGGTGGCGATTCTGCAACTCGCGGACGTGCTGAATCACGCGAAGCGCGCCGCGGCCGATGCCGATCGTCCCGGGGCGTGACGATGTGTTGGTGCATCATGCGTCCCCTTGATCCCGGGAGGGTGAATGACGACGATCCTGCCTGGTCGGAAAGCGCGGGTTCCCGTGAGCCATGGGCCCGCTCCGACGAGCCTCGGCGCGCGTGGAAGGGCCCCGTCGTTGACTAGCGAGTTGTCGAGCGCGGCGGAACAGGCATGGCTGCGCGAAGCGCGTGATCTCCGCACGCGGCGCGTCACCGCGTTGGAGGCGGCTCAACAACATTACGATACCGAACTCGAAGCCGAGCGCGCGCTGTATGCCGAGTGTTCGCGCCGGCTCATTGCGGCCTTCGACGCGGAAGGGGCGGAGCTGCAAGAGTCGCACGCCGCCGCCTATGCCGCGGCGGAAGCGCATTGGGCCAACGAGCTGCGGCAACTGACCGCCACGACGAACGCCGCGATCCACGAAGTCGATCAGCGGCATGACGCGGAACTGGCGGCGGCGACGGCGAGCCGCGACGAAACGACGTGGCTGGTCGGCTCGCTGCTCGATGACTGGTCGGCCGACAGTCCCCGGCAGCAGTTGGCCCGGCTGCATGCGCAGATTGACGGGACCGAACAACAACTGCAGGAGGCGGTCCGCAAGGCGGTCGATCTGCGGACCGACGCGGCGGAGTATCTCGATCGTTGCCGGCTCTCGACGGAAGTGGGGCTGTTGGAGCCGACCGATCCGCCGAAGACATTGAATGGTTTGCAGGAACGCTGTCTGGAGGAGGTCGCGCAGGTCGAAGCGCCGTGTCTGCGGTTGCGTCGGTTATGGCTGCCGAAGTGCTTCATCGGAGTTCGCCCGTTCGGTCTGTGGCTGTTGATCGGAGCGGCGCTCGCTGGACCGGTGTGGTGGTTCGTCGAGCCGCAATGGTTGCAGGTGCCGGGGACGCGGTTCGATCCGGCGTGGATCGCGATTGTGGCGGCGAGCGGGGGGGCGCTCAGTCTGGTGACGCTGCTGATGCTGCACGTTGTCGCCAATCAGCGGGCGTTCGGGTTGATCACGGAAGTCTTCGTTCATAGCCGCGCGGCGCAGGCGCTGTTTAATCGCTGGGAGCGGCTCGCCGCCGAGGAGCTCGCGACCGCGCAGCAGGAGCTGGATCGCCGGCATAGCCGGCGGCAAACCCAACGCGACGACGCCTTGACCAAAGCGGAGTCGGAGTACGCGCAACGGGAGGCGGAGCTGGCGGACTGGCGGCGCGGCGAGATCGCGCGGTTGCAGCAGTCATCCTCGTTGCGGCGGCGACAGCTTGAGTCGGCGCGCGACCAGCAATTGACCGGCTTTCAGCATGAATACGCGAGACGCTCGGCCGATTACGAACACCGCCGGCGGACCCAGATCGCGGAACTGGAAGCCGCGCATCGCGCGCAGGTCGCCGCGCTCGAAGCGCAATGGACCCAAGCGCAAGACCTCGCCTTGAGCGGTTGGCGCGCGGGACTCGAGCGACTTGATCGGATGGCGAGCGCGTGGGAACAGGTGTCGCGCGAACACTCCCCCGACTGGTCGACTTGGGACCCCCGCGCCGCGATCGAGAGCCCGCGTCAATTGCGATTGGGAACGATCGCGGTCGATCTGCGGGAATGGCCCGACGGGCTGCCCGCCGATCCCGACGAACATCCCGCGCGAACCGCCTGGCCGCTCCCGGGGATGTTCGATCTGCATGATCGCCCCGCGTTGATCGTGGGGTATGAGGATGCGGCCGGTCGGCAGGCGGCGACGGAGCTGCTGCAGGGGTTGATGTTGCGGCTGCTCGCGGAACTCCCCGCCGGGCAGGTGCGGTTCACGATTCTCGATCCCGTCACGCTGGGCGAGAATTTCGCGACGTTCATGCACCTCGCCGATGTCGACGAGCTCTTGGTCACGTCGCGCATTTGGACCGAAGGCAGCGACCTCGAGGCGCGGCTCGCCGATCTCACCGAGCACATGGAGACGGTGCTGCAGATGTTCCTGCGGAACGAGTTCGCCTCGCTCCGCGAATACAACGAACAGGCGGGGGAGGTCGCCGAGCCGTACCGCGTGCTGGTCGTGTCGGGCTTGCCGACGCGGTGTTCGGAGCTGGCGCTGCGGCGATTGTGGAACATCGTGATGAGCGGCGCGCGGTGCGGCGTGATTCCGCTGATCAGCGTCGATCGTCAAGTCCCGTTGCCGCGTGAGCTCTCCCTCGCGCAACTCGAACCGCATGCCCGATTTGTGCGTTGTTCGGGTGACGGGCTCCGCTACGACGAACCGGAGCTGCGTGACTGGCCGTTCGTCCCCGACCCGCTCCCCGACCCGGCACGGTTCGGCCGGTTGATCAAGGAGTTGGGCCGATTGGCGGGGGATATCCGCCGCGTCGAAGTTCCGTTTCACCGTGTCGCGCCCGCCGCCGATGCCGTGTGGACGAAGTCGGCGGCCGGCCGGCTCGAGATTCCGATCGGTCGCGCCGGCGCGACGCGGACGCAGTCGGTCATGCTGGGGGTCGGCACCTCGCAGCATGTGTTGATCGCCGGGAAGACGGGCTCGGGGAAGTCGACGCTGCTACATGCGCTGATCACCAACGCGGCGCTGCATTACAGCCCGCGCGAGCTCGAGCTCTACCTGATCGACTTCAAGAAAGGGGTCGAGTTCAAGGTCTACGCCCGCCATCAACTGCCGCATGTGCGGGTGATCGGGATCGAAAGTGACCGCGAATTCGGGGTCAGCGCGCTGGAGCGGCTCGACCGTGAGTTGCAGGAACGGAGCGCCCTGTTCCGGGAAGCCGGGGTCGCCGATCTCGCCGGGTTCCGCAAGGCGCGGCCCGATCAGCCCATGCCCCGCGCGATGTTGGTCATCGACGAGTTTCAGGAGTTCTTCGTCGAGGACGATCCGTTGTCGCAGACGGCGGCGCTGTTGCTCGACCGGTTGATTCGGCAAGGCCGCGCGTTCGGGGTGCATGTCGTCTTGGGTTCGCAGACCCTCGCCGGGGCGTACTCCCTGGCCCGCAGCACGCTCGGTCAGGTGGCGGTGCGGATCGCGCTTCAATGCAGCGAGACCGACGCCCATCTGATCCTCAGCGAAGAAAACACCGCCGCGCGGTTGCTCACGCGTCCGGGCGAGGCGATCTACAACGACGCCAACGGTCTCGTCAGCGGCAATCATCTCTTCCAGGTCGTCTGGCTCGAGGACGAGGAGCGCGATCGATATCTCGAAGATTTGCGGCGGCGCTCGGAGGGTCAATCCGCGCGGCCGGCGATCGTCTTCGAGGGGAACGTCCCGGCCGACCCACGATCGATGCCTTGGCCCGAGTCGAAGCCTGGTTCATCGACCGCCGTCAGCACCTGGCTGGGGGAAGCGGTGAGTCTGAAGGGTCCGCTGGCGTTCGACTACGTCTGCGCGCCGGGGAGTCATCTCGCGGTTGTCGGACCGGACGAAGTCTCCGCCGCGGGGATCCTCGCCGCGACCGTGGTGGGCTTGGCTCGCGCGGACCTGCCCGACAGTCGGTGTCTGCTCGTCAACGGCAGTCCGGCGGAAGGAACCGAAGCGCTCTGCCGCGAACTGGAAGAAACGCTGCCGATCGTCAGCACGCCGACGCTTGCCGAGATCGACGTCGTGTTGAACGAGGTGGTGACCGAGTTGCGACGGCGTGATGGTCGCCCCGGTCCGCGGTGGTGGATCGCGCTCTTTGATCTGGCCCGGTTCCGCAAACTGCGGCGCGGCGACGACGATTTCGGCTTCGGCGGGTTCGACAAGAAAGCCGCCAGCCCCAGCGAACTCCTCGCGGAGATCCTGCGCGATGGACCCGCGGTGGGGATACATGTCTGGCTGTGGGCCGATTCGGTCAACACCTTCACGCGGTGGTGCAACCGCGAGATGCAGCAACAGCTCGAACATCGGGTCGCCTTGCCGATGAACGCGACCGATTCGAGCACGCTGATCGATTCTCCCTCCGCGAGCCGGTTGGGGGCGAACCGTGCCTGGCTGTTTCGCGGCGATCGCGGCACGCTCGACAAGTTCCGCCCCTATTCGATGCCCCGGCCCGGCGCGATCGCGGCGCTGGCGGCCCCGACGCCGTAAGATCGATGAGCGCTCCCCTACGGGTCGCGGCTAAACGGGGGGTGAACGATGCGCGGCGGAGGGGGGATGATGACGTGGTGGCGTGGGTGGGGGGCGTGGTGGTTGGGGCATGCGCTAAGTGCCGTTGCCTGTGGACAATCGCCGTGGGCGGAACTGCGGGTGATTGATGAGGCCACGGGGCGGGGTGTGCCCTTGGTCGAGCTCGAAACGGTGAATCATCTGCGGTTCGTCACCGACAACGCCGGGCGGGTCGCGTTTCACGAACCGGGGTTGATGGATCGCGAACTCTTCTTCACGGTCCGCAGTCACGGGTACGAACGGGCCGCCGACGGCTTCGGGTATCGCGGCGTGAAGGTGACGCCGCGATTGGGCCGGCCGAGCGAAATCCGCATCCGACGCACGCAACCGGCGGAACGGCTCTGCCGGCTGACCGGGGAGGGGCTCTATCGCGACAGCGTGTTGCTCGGTCACCCGGTGCCGCTGGAGCGGCCGTTGGGAGCGGGCATGGTCGCCGGACAGGATTCGGTGCAGGCGGCGATCTATCGAAACCGGGTCTATTGGTTCTGGGGCGACACGCTGCGGATGGCGTATCCCCTGGGACTGTTCCGCATGGCGGGTGCGACCACGCCGGTTCCCGGGCCCGCGGACGATCCATCCGGGGGGCTCGATTACGACTACTTCGTCGACCCGGAATCGGGGTTCGCCCGCGCGATGATGCCGCTCCCCGAACGTCCCGCGGGGGTCATCTGGATTTTCAGTCTGATGGTAATGCCCGATGAGACGGGCCGCGAGCGCTTGTGGGGGCATTACTCGCGACGGAAGGGACTGGTCGACGAGTTGGAGCATGGGATCTGCGTCTATGACGACGCGCGGGAGGTCTTCGAGGTCGCCCAGGAGTTTCCACTCGAGGAGCATTGGCGGCGACCGTCCGGCGTGCCGCTTCGCGTGACGATGGAGGGCCGGGAGTGGTGGCTGTTCCGCAGTCCGAATCCCAACGTCCGTGTCCCCGCGACGATGGCGGCGGTCCTCGATCCCGCCCGCTATGAAGCCTTCACCTGTGCCGAGGCCGCTACGCAGGATCAGCCGCTGCGACCACAGCGAAGCTCGACGGGGGAGCCCGTATGGCGGTGGCAGACGACATTCCCCCCGACCGATTCCGCCGCCGAGGTCCGCTGGATTCGCGAAGGGCTGCTCGACCCCTCACAGGCCCGCTACGCGCCGCGCGATATCGCGAACGCGGACGAGGTGGTGACGTTGCATCGCGGGACGGTGCAATGGAACGCTTACCGTCAGCGATGGATCCTCATCGTCTGTCAGCAAGGGGGAACGAACTCGTTTCTGGGGGAGATCTGGTACGCCGAAGCGCGCGAGCCGACGGGGCCCTTCCGTCATGCCACGAAGATCGCCACTCATGATCGGCAGACGTTCTACAACGTGGTCCACCATCCATTTCTTGACCGTGACGGCGGCCGGATGATTCACTTCGAGGGGACCTACACCAGCGACTTCTCCGGCAACCCCGACCGGACCCCGCGCTACAACTACAACCAGGTGCTGTATCGGCTCGATCTGGACGATCCCGCGTTGGGCGGCGCGCGTGTTGAGTAACGCATGGTGGCCATCCCTGCCTGTTCCGAACGCCGTCCTGGCCAGTGAGTTTGAAGATCGCAGTCGGGCGGTCTTGTGAGGGCCCATCATCCGGCGGCATGATGTCGGGAATTCGGGACGATCGCGAACTCATCGGGCGCAGAGGAGCGGCAGGTCATGCGGTGGCAAGGGGGACGGCAAAGCGACAACGTCGAGGATCGCCGCGGCGCGCCCGGTGGGCCCGTCATGCTGGGCGGGGGACTGGGGACGCTCGCGATCATCATCATCGCGCTGCTGTTGGGGGTCGATCCGCGGCCGCTGCTGCAGAACGCGGGAAACCTCCAGGGACCGGGACTTGGTCAGCAGGTTGACCCGGGGGAACCGGGCGCGCCGCGCCCGGATGACGAACTGCGCGACTTCGTCTCCGTCGTGCTGGCCGATACGGAGGATGTCTGGAACGGCCTGTTCGAGGACTTAGGCCGGCAGTATCCCAATCCCACGCTGGTCCTCTTCACCGGGCAGACGCAGTCGGCGTGCGGCTTCGCCCAGGCGGCGATGGGCCCGTTCTATTGTCCCGCCGATCAGAAGGTCTACATTGATCTCGCCTTCTACGACGAGATGAAGACGCGGTTCGGCGCGCCGGGCGACTTCGCGCAGGCCTACGTCATCGCCCACGAGATCGGGCATCATGTCCAGAATCAGATGGGGGTCCTCGACAAGGTCCATGCGATGAAGGGCCGCGTCAGCGAGGCGGAGTACAACGAGCATTCGGTCAGGCTGGAGTTGCAGGCCGACTTCTTCGCGGGGGTCTGGGCCCATCATGCGAACAAGCTGCGGAACATTCTGGAGCCGGGCGACATCGACGAGGCGCTCAACGCCGCCGCCGCGATCGGCGACGACCGCCTGCAGATGCAGTCGCGCGGCTATGTGGTCCCCGATTCCTTCACGCACGGAACATCGGCCCAACGGAGCCGCTGGTTCCGCAAGGGCCTGCAAAGCGGCCGGATTCAGGACGGCGACACATTCAAGCCGCCGTATGAGGAGTTGTGAGGACGCGTGACAGCTCTCATGGACTCAGCGGCATAATGATGACCATGGTCGCTCTGTGGCGTGGTCGTGTTCATTCGACGGATGCCGATCCCGCATGCGCACCCTGCGACTGACCCTCGCGTACGACGGCACCGCGTTTTCCGGCTGGCAGGTCCAGCCGCAACGGCGGTCGGTGCAGCAGGTCGTCGAGCGGGCGATCGAAGCGTTGACCGGCGAGCGGGTGAAGGTCGCCGCGTCGGGCCGGACCGATGCCGGGGTCCATGCCCTCGCGCAGGTCGTCAGCTTTCAGACCGCGACCAGCATCCCCGTCGAGGGCTATCGCTGGGGCCTCGTCACCAAGCTCCCCGACGATGTCGTCGTCACCGCCGCCGAGGAGGTCCCCGACGGCTTTCACGCCCGCTTCGATACGGTCCGCAAAACGTATCGGTATGTGATCCACGCCGCGCGGACGCCGACGCCGTGGTTGCGGCATTACGTCTGGTGGCATCGTGGACCGCTGGATGTCGCGGCGATGCAGGCGGGGGCCGACCTGCTGATCGGCACGCATGACTTCCGCTGTTTCGAGACCGAGTGGCCCAACCGCAGCAGCAGCGTCCGCACGATCGACGCGGCGAAGTGGTCGGTCGTCGAGACTTGGGATCCCTGGCGGACCGGGACGCCGTCGGTTCCGACGTCCGATCACCCGGAGTCACGGTTCCTCTGTTTCGACATCACCGCCGACGGCTTCCTGTACAACATGGTCCGGGCGATCGTGGGAACGCTGATTCCGCTGGGCCGCGGCCGCGCGTCGGTGGAGGACATCGCCAAGCTGCTGACGGACGGCACCCGCGACGACGCCGGCGACACCGCTCCCGCGCAGGGGCTTTATTTGGCGGAGGTCGAAACGGTGATCGATCTCGACCGCATCGCCCACCGCCGTGCGGCCCGGGCGGCTCGAATCGCCGATGCCGAAGTGTCCGAGGAGGATTCCGGCACTGCGGAACCCGAGAGTTGATCACCAGTCCGTGTGCCACCGGCTCCGCCGGTGCGATCGCTCACCAAGACTGTCGAATCGCAGGCACCGGCGGAGCCGGTGGCACACGCCGCGTACGTTCCATCAGCGGGGACTGGTCGCCACCATGGTCGTCGTGGAAGGGAGTCGGGGCGTCTGCCGCGACAGCCACAGTTGCAGCGTCACCCCCACCGCGAGGAGGCCCAGGCTGATCCATTGGGCGATCGTCAGGGTGGTGCCGAACTGGCCGTATTCGTCGCCGCGAACGATCTCGAGCAGGAACCGCGTCGTCGGACACAAGATCAAGGCGAACGCGAGGACGTCGCCCGGCACTCGGCGGTATTTTGTGTACCACAGGCACAGGGCCGCGATCAGGAAGCCGTCGATCGAACTGTAGATTTGCGTCGGATGGAGCGGCGGGGTCGCAGGAGCATCGGGAGGGAGAAAACCGCGCGCGACGAGGGCGTCAAACGGCAGGCTCCCGCGGGGGAACTCGAGGCCCCACGGCAGCCGACAACGATCGCCATAACAGCAGCCATACAAGAGGCAGCCCAAGCGGCCGAAGCCGATCCCCACGAAGATCGACGGCGTGATGATGTCGGCGAGCGTCAGCGGACGCAGCTTCCGGGTATAGCAGAAGGCGAAGTAGCCGAGCGCCCCGGCGATGAGTCCGCCATACAACACGATGCCGCCGTTGGAGAGATTGATCGTCGCGAAGAGGACTTGAGGGACCGTTTGGGCGTCGCGATAGACCGAATCGTGATGTTGGACGAGATAGAACAGCCGGGCTCCCACGATGCCGGGGATGAAGAGCCACGCGGCGAGATCCCAGATGGTCTCCGGTTCGAGGCCGGCTTGTTTGGCGCGGCGAGTGGCGAGCCAGATGGCCGACATCAACCCGCACAGCATCATGAACCCGTAGCCGAACAGCGGGAGTCCCTCGGGAGCGAGCCTGCGGCCGTACTCCGCGCCGCGCAGGATGCCGAAGAGGAGCGCGAACCAGATGATCAGCGAGACGAGATCGGGGGGAGCGACGCGGCGTTCCGGCGGCCGGAGATAGGCGGCCTGCAGCGCCCACGCGGTGACGATCAGCCAGACGGCGAGAAACACGCCGACGCCGAACAGCGGAATCGTCACCCCGCCAAGCGGGAGACCGTCCCAAGGGATGCGGAAGAGAACCGGGTACATGGGTGGTTTCGCGTGACAGTGGGGGGAAATAGCAACGGGTGGCTGGGGTCAGGCGGCTTCGCCTGCCGCCGGATGATGTCGTATACGAAGCACGAAATCCGAAACTCGAAATCCGAAGGAACTCCCAAGCACGAATCCAAGAAACGGGCGGACTCCAACACGTTTTCTGCTTGAGATTTCGGATTTCCTTCGGATTTCGAGTTTCGGATTTCGGATTTCATCACCCATGATGACTTACGATCGACCGCAGCGACTACTCCCGCCAAACCGCGTTGTCGATCAGCCGCGTGGTGCCGACCCGACCGGCGACGAGCGCCACCACCTCCGGGACGCGCCTGGTCAACGGCTCCAGCGTCACGGCATCGGCCACCACCGCGTAGTCGAGGTGCATCCCCGGTTCGGCGGCGATCCGCGCCTGCATCCCCCGCGAAATCTCGTCCGGCGACCGGCCGATCTGATACTCCGTCTCCCCCCACCGCAAGGCCCGTGATAAGCAGAGCCCCGCTTGGCGTTCCTCCGCCGAGAGGTAGGCGTTCCGGCTGCTGAGGGCCAAGCCATCGGCGTCGCGGATCGTCGGGCAGGTGCGGATTTCGATCGGCAGATCGAGGTCGCGCGTCATTCGCCGAATCACCGCCTGCTGCTGATAGTCCTTCTGACCGAAGTACGCCACGTCGGCCGGGACGATCTGAAAGAGCTTGAGGACCACCGTCGTGACGCCGCGAAAATGGCCCGGGCGAATCGCCCCTTCCCAGCGATCGGTCAACCCTTCGACGGTGACGTACGTGCTTGCGTCGGGGGGATACATCGCCGCGACTGTCGGATAGAAGACGACATCGACCCCCGCCGAAGTGCAAAGCTCGAGATCGCGGTCGCGCGGTCGGGGATACTTTTGTAGATCTTCGTGCGGGGCGAACTGCGTGGGGTTGACGAAGATGCTGACGGCGACGAGCCCATGCTCGCGGCGGGCCTCCCGCATCAGACTAAGGTGCCCTTCGTGGAGCGCCCCCATCGTCGGGACGAAGCCGCTGGTCCGCCCCGCGCGGCGGGCCGCCCAAACGCGGCCGCGGATCTCGGGAATCGTCTCGCAGACCTCCACGCGGAACCTCGATCATCGGGAAAGCCCCCAGCCATCGCTATCGCTGGGATTCCGGACTCTCAACTCGGAACTCTCAACTCTCGACCATTATCGCGGAAAGGCGTAATTCGGATTGGTGTGATCGAAGTCGCGGTCGGTCAGGCCGAGGTTGGTTTGGATTTGCGTGTAGGTGTATTCCTCAACGAGCGGGGGAGGCTGGCCTTCCGCCTTGGGGAAGCCGTACTGTTCGACCCGCACGGGCAACCCGGTCTCCTTCTCGATGAACAACCGCGTCAGATGGAACTTGAACTGCTTCCGCGGGCGGGGATGGGTCGACTCGATCACCTTGCACTCGGTCGTCCCGCCGATGGTGTTGTTCGGACGGTAGACGACGTCGACCTCGCCGTACTGCGATTCCTCCTCCCATTGGGCGATGACGCGGTCGACGAGGTTTCGCAGGCCGATCATGGTGATGGGGTACTTGTTCCCCTCCATCGCCGTGTCGCTGTCGGGGGCCAGGGAGACCGTCCCCGCGATCTTCTTGAAGCCCTCTTCATGGGCCAGGATCATCCCCTTGTTCTTGCCGTCGACATAAATCACCTCGCGGCCTTTGTGCGGGGTGTCGAACAGCATGTAGACGCTGTAGGGGGCCTCGCGAATCTTCAGCCGCATCGTCGCCTTGGCGTACTGCCGACCGATCAATTCGCGTTTCGAGAAGACCGCTTCGTAATCCCGGACCGTCTCGAGCGCTTTCCGCGCCTGGTAGGCGTGCTGCAACGGCTGATACAGCGGATGGTTCGGATCGACCTGGACCCCTTGGGCGCAGACGGGTGGAGCGAAGCATGGAGGCGCGACCAGCGTCCCCCCGACGACGTACGCCAACATGGGCAGCCACCACCACGTCGCGCTGCCGACACGGCCGCCCCGGGAATCACCCGAACGGCGGCGGTCCTGTGGCGCGGCCAGAAGTGGGTGTAACTCTTCCATGATCCAACGCTCCGCGCGACACCATCCGTTGAGCACTTCCCTCGTCGGGGGTCGACTCGGGGGGTCCGCCGCGCGAACCGCCTCCCCGAAGTTGACCCCGCGTTCGCGCACCCACACCCGGCCCAGCAAGTCGCGTTATCTTACGCCGACTGACGGACGATATCGCATCCCCGAAAACGCCGCAAACCCAAGTTGCAATCCCCGTGCCGCAGGCCGCTCGAATTGTCGATTCGACAGTGTGATGAAATCCGTCAGGGAACCGCGGAACACACGGAAAGACACGGAGGAATTCAGGGGGTGGAACCACGAAACACACGAAAGTTCACGAAAAGAGGGCGCAGGGAAGGCTTCCTTTTCGTGAACTTTCGTGTGTTTCGTGGTCCCTCACGCGCCTGGCTTTTTCCGTGTCATTCCATGTGTTCCGTGGTTCCCTCCCGGATCAGCCGGCCCGACTCCAACCGCACGACGTGGTCGGCGAGCCGCTCCGCCTCGGCGTGGTTGTGGGTGACGTACAACACCGTCAAGCCGCGCGCGTGTTGCAAGGTTCGCAGGAGTTCACACAGGGTGAACCGTGTGGCGTCGTCGAGGGCGTTCAACGGTTCATCCAACACCAGCACGGAGGGATCGAAGGCGAGCGCCCGGCCGAGCGCGACCCGCTGCCCTTCCCCACCGCTCAGATGGGTGACATCGCGGTCCATCAGTCCGGCGAGACCCAACGCGGCGGCGAGGGCGTCGACCTTCGCGCGACGAACCGCCGGCGCGATCTTTCGCACGCGGAGCGCGAACTCCAGATGCTCGCGGACCGTCAGTGTCGGAAAGAGGGCGAGATCCTGAGGCACGTAGCCGAGTCCCCGTTCGCCCGGCCGCAGGGTGGTGACGTCGACCCCGCCAAGCAGGATGCGGCCCTGCGTGATCGGTCGCAGCCCGCAGAGCGCTTCGAGGATCGTCGTCTTCCCCGCGCCGGTCCGCCCCATCAGCGCCGTGGTCGTCCCGGCGGGGACGCGCAAATCGAGCCCCGCGAGGATGAACGGGCCCGAACGGATCGTCACTTGGCGGAACTCGATCATCGGCCGACCCGCGCCCCCAGCCCACGCACGATCCCCAAAATCACGGCGGCGGCGACGACCATGAGCAGCGCCACCGCGACCGCGCGATCCAATTGCCCCACGCTCAACTCGAGAAACACCGACGTCGACAAGACCTCGGTCCGTCCGCGGATCGTCCCCGCAAAGACGTAAATCGGCCCGAATTCCCCCAGCGCGCGGGCCCACGCCACCGTGAACGCCACCAGCAGCCCCCGCCACGCCTGCGGCAAAACGACCCACCAAAAGGCCTGACTCCGGCGGCAACCGAGCGTCCATGCCACCTGCTCGGCACGCGGATCGATCCGTTCAAACGTGACCCGTAATGTCTGGACGGCGAAGGCGCACGCCACCGTGAACTGCGCGAGAACCACCGCCGGCGGCGCGTACGTCACCCGCAGACCGAAGCGGGCTTGCAGCCATGCCTCCAGGTTGGTGCCGCCGAGCGGGAGATGAAACAGGATGAGCAGGCTGAGACCAATCACCAGCGGAGGCAAGACGACGGGGATATCGAGCAGCGTCTCGACGAGCCAGCGGCCGCGAAACGGCACCCGCGCGAGGAGATAGCCGAGCGGCACCGCGACCCACATCGATAACATCGCAGTGATCGTGCAGGACAGCAGCGTCAGGCGAATCGACGCGACGATCTCGGGGGTGGTCCACGTTTCCAGCAGCCGCCGGGGGGAGATCGACCAGATGTCGGCGATGACCAAGAGCGCCAGCAGCAACACGTAGCTTCCGCCCAGCAGCCCCATCACGAGATGGAACGGCACGTCGGACCCGGGACGATGACTCGCGGCGGAGCGCGGCGCGGTCGCGGAAACGGGCGCATCAGGCGACGGCGACGTCATGGGGCGGACGGCGCTCCCGTCGGCACGCGGAAGCCGAACTCTTGGTATCGCTTCAGCCCCCGCGCGGGATCACCGACGAACTCCGCGAAGCGCCGGGTCCGCGCGGGATCACGACTGGTCGTGAGGACCGCCAGCGTCACGCGCGATTCGAGCGCCGCCAGTTCCGGCAACGTGACCCCTTCCAGCGTTGGGTAGTTCTTGAGAACGACATCATAGACCACCCCCGCATCGACCGCCCCCAACACGACATCATTGGCGACATCATTCACCGTCCCTTTGAAGACGGTGACCCGGGCCGCGAACGGCTCCCACAGGCCGCGTTCCAAAAGCGAGGTCTTGACTACGGCCCCGCTCGCGGTCGCCCCCGGTTCGCCGAGCGCCAAGCGGACCTCGGGCCGGAGCAGATCGTCCCACGTCCGGATGCCGCGCGGATTCCCTTGCGGCACCGCGACGACGAGCCCCATCGCCGCCAGGGGATACTCCGCCGCGACAAGCCCCTTCGTCTTCGCGGGAACCAGGTAGGTTTCATCGGCGGGGAGATAGAGATCGCCCGTCCGCGTCACTTCCAGTCCCGCCAGCAAGGTCTGGGAAGCCCCGTATTGCACGTCGACGCGGTCCCCCGTCGCCGCCTCATAATCCCGGCGGATCGCCTCGAGCACGCCACGATTGCTGGCGGCGCAGTAGAGCAGCAGCGGCGCGGCCGGCGTTGTCTGGCGAGCTTCCGACGACGCGGCGTTCGGCGGCGCTACGGCGGAAGGCGAACGCAGGAGGAACCCGACCAACACGATCAGCAGCGCGAGCGAACCCAGCGCGAGGACCGCCAGGGGTTCGAGCCGACCCGCGCGTGTCGCAACGTCAACGACGGACCGTCCCACAATACGGCGGTGCAGAATCATCGGCCCATCCCAACCATGACGACCTCGATCTCGGCGAAGCGTTCACCCGTTTCGCGGCGACCCGCAGGGGCGCGCGGTAATCGTTTGACGCATTATACCCGACGTCAATCACGCGCTCCCCTGCGGGTCGCGGCGAAACGGGAGGCGGGGGATCGGGGACCCGTTGACGAGCGTTTGATCCCGGCGTATCATTCGGTTGTTGGCGAAATACGGAATAACCATGCTCAACCACGCCTTTCAGGCCCTCGCCGATCCCACCCGTCGCGAAATTCTGCGGCTCCTGAAGGAGCGGGAGATGACCGCCGGGGAATTGGCCGAACGGTTTCCCCTCGCGAAGTCGACCCTCTCCGGGCACTTCTCGGTCCTGAAACACGCCGGCCTGATTCTCGCGGAGAAGCGGGGGACCACCATCACCTACAGCCTGAACGTCTCGGCCTTCGAGGACGCCCTCGGCGCGGTCCTGGAACTGTTTCAGGTCGGCCGGCCGCGACCGCAAACCCGGACGCGCGGCATACGGAGAACCTCGTCATGAAATTCCATGGGCGTCAAGAGGCGGCGCAGTTCGCCGCGGTCGGCGTGCTGTTCGTGGTCGCCTTCGCGTTCTGGCCGTACGCCCCCGCGCGGATGCCGGTCCACTGGAATCTCGCGGGAGAGGTCGATCGCTACGGCGGCAAGGTCGAAGGACTGCTGGCGTTGCCGTTGATCGCGCTGGGGTTGCAAGGCTTGTTCGCCGTGCTTCCCCGGATCGATCCGCGTCGCGCGAATTACGAACAGTTCGCCGAAACGTGGCTCAAACTCCGGACACTCTTCACCCTTTTTCTGGGCGCCGTCATGGCGATCATCCTCTATCACACGTTTCATCCCGACTTCAACGGCGTCTTCGCGGGGTCGGCGGCCGTGGGGCTGCTCTTCATCGTCTTGGGCAACTGGTTCGGGAAGTTGCGGCCGAATTGGTTCGTCGGGATTCGGACGCCGTGGACGTTGTCGAGCCGCGCGAGTTGGGCGAAGACCCATCGGGTCGGGGGCTGGGTCTTCATCCTCAGTGGGTTGTTGTTCGCGGCGACGGGGTACACGCGGTCGCCGTGGCTGTTGGGAGCGACGCTGGTGGTGCTGTTCGGCGGAACCTTGGGGTTGGTGATTTACTCGTATGTGGTGTGGCGCGATGATCCGCATCGCGAGGGGGCGGAGGTTGGCCCCGGCATGTCTTAGCCGTGTGCCACCGGCTTTGCCGGTGCGTTGGCTCACCACGACTCACGAAGCCGGACCACTGGCGGAGCCAGTGGCACACGCTTAAATTCTTGGCACCCATGGGATTCACCACTTCCACGCCATGAGTTGCAGCGACTCGGGGCTGCGACGACTCCTTAAGCTCAACCGGGTGAGAGAAACGGAATCGAGTGAAGGCGTGTCACGTCGTGGGGAGCGCACGGGGTTTGAGGATCACGCGGGCGAGGACCACGCAGGTCAGGTAGACGATCCCCGCCGACCAGACGACGTCACTGACGAAGTGGCCCCCCTGCACCACGCGGGTGATGCTCATCCCAGCGCCGAAGACAAAGCCGCACCACAGGAGCCGCCGCGCAAGATACGGTCGGCGACCGTCGGTGATGAAGGCGGGAGCGATCAGGAAGAAGGCGACCGCCGCATGGCCCGAGGGGAACGACGAATTCTGCGCGCCCCAAGCCCCCGGAGTGCCGACCGGTACGAACGTCCGCGTCCCGCCGAATTCGACGAGTTGATGGGGTCGCGGGCGGCCCCAATGCTCCTTGAAGGCGGTGTTGATGATCAGCCCCGGACCGAGGCCGAAGACCAGCAGCAGAAAGAGTCCGGCGCGAAGCCAGTCGCGGCGGTGCGCGACACAGAGACCCCACACGGCGAGGATCGCCCCCCAGATCGCGAGTCCGAAGGCGGGGTAAGTCCCGCCACGATAAAAGAGGGTGCACCACGTGTCGTAGAAGGCGGGCCAGGTGTTCGTCAGGGGGTCGTAACACCACGCCGAGCACCAGCGATCGAGATCGGTGACGCGAAACAAAAGCGTCAAGCTCAGCAGCGCGATCAGCGGCCCGACAACCGGCCAGCGGGCGGGAAAAGGTTGCCCCACCCATGTCAGGTAGCGGCCCATGAGTTCCGACCGCGTCGGATAGAGGGGGAGCACTGCCGATCGCCGCAACGGCTGCGGCGCGACGGCGGGACGGCAGCTCGGATAGGTCTCGGACACGGTCGACACGGCGGAATCCGTTTGCGGTATGCCCCCACGACCGAAGCGCCAGCATGCCGACGGTCAGGCCTCTGGCGTCAAGAGCACGCGTCTCTCGGATATATCTCACACCCGTCCCGTGTCCCTAGCCTCGTTTCCCCGTCCTGCATCAATTCTTAGCGCTTTGCAAGCAAAGTCGGGTTCGATCGGCAGGATTCGCCCGTCAACGCGGATGCGCTGGGGTCGGCGGTAAAGTGGGCCAGCCGCGATAGCCGTCCCCCACCCACACGTCGAACGCTTCCACGCGGCCCCCACCCAACGGGGACTCCAGGCGACCCAGGAACTCCGTCCGCCCAAAGGCGGCGGCGATGGGACTCGGCAGCGACTGGTTCGGAACGCTGATGATCAACGCCCGTTCGCCTGAGTGATCCCCCGCGGGTCCACCCCAGATTTCATGCTGCGATTCGATGATCCCCGTCGGGTTCCAGCGATAGACCCGCGGCCGGCTGGGCGTGTAGTACGCGAGTAGACTCACCGGTCCGCGACCCGTTGTCGCGATCACCAACGGCGGACGACCCTCCCGCGTTTCCCGCTCGATGTACCCCTGCAAACCCTGACCCAGCGGGCGATAGCCCCGCAATCGCGCGGTGGGATCGAACGGCCCTCCCGCCAGCTCCGAACCAGGGATGACGAACGGGATGAGCAAGACCCCCACCGCCATCAACGCGCCGCAGCCCCACGCCAGATCGAAGCCCCGACGTCGCCACGGCCGGCTGTTCGTCGTGGCCGACTCCGAAGCGCGACCCCGACCCCATGCCGCGAGCAGGAGGAACGAGGTCAGGACGAACGCCGCCGGCCAATTGGGCTGCACCCGTTGTTGCGTGCTGAGGACCGTCACCCCCACCATCGGGACCGCCCCCAGACACAACAGGTAACGCCTGCGCGCGTCTTGCGTCCGCCAGCCGAGCAACCCGCAGATCGTTAGAGTCAGCATGATCCCGCACGAGACCGGCGAGAGAATCCCGAACTGGCTCGCCCAGAACTCGAAAAACCACCGCAGCTGTTGCAACGATTCGACCGGGCGGTTGGGAAAATGCTCCCGCGTGTGCTGGACCGTGATCCAATCATGCCGGGCGTTCCACACAAGAACCGGCGTGAGAAAGAGGAGACTTCCCAACCACCAACTCCACACCAGCGGAGATCGGAGCTTCCCGCGCTCGCGCCGCGATGACAGCAGCCAGAGGCCCGTCAGCGGAATGATCGCGAGCATCGTCTGCTTGGCGAGGAGCCCCAAACCGGTCGCGACAATCGCCGGAATCAGCCAGCGACGATCGGGCTTGTCGGGGCTGATCAACTCCCAGGCGCACCAAACCGCGGTCGCCCAGAGCGCAAGAAACGGGGCGTCGATCGTCATCAGGAACGACATCGCCGCGATCCCCGGCGTGGCGGTGACCGCCACCACCGCCCAGAACCCGGTCCGCGGCTCGAACATCCGCGCGCCAAGCGCATAAACCGGCCATAAACCGAACGTGCTGAAGAGGGCCGCGGGGACCCGCAGCGAGAACTCGCTCGACCCACCGACCGCCACCGCCGCCGCCATGATCCACGCGATCAACGGCGGCTTGCTGTAGTAGCCGTAATCGAGTTGCCGCGACCAGTCCCAGTAGTAGGCCTCGTCGGCGCAGAGCTCGAGGGGGAGGACCGCGAGATAACCCAGCCGCAGCAGTCCCAGGACCAGCAGCAGCCCCAGCGTCCGCCCTCTCCAAAGCTTCGCGTCATACGGTCCGACGGCGGTCATGGTATGATCACGGTGGTCTGGGTCTGACCGCGACAGGCAGGGGGGTGATTCAGGCACCGTGACTCACATCGTGTGGCCATAAGTGTCAACCGCGCGCATCGTCCAAGGATCAGCCGGAACGTATGGCACTGGCGCCGCCCGTGGTCTTCGTTGAATGCCATCAAACTTGGATTGCCGCGGATGATCCGGCGGGCTGATCCGCGCGCGTCATGCAAGATGTTGATGCACACTCCGCCGCGAAGTAAAGCGTATCATATGGCGGACGGGGGAGTGGGGCCGACTCCGGGGCCGGCAACGAGACCACCCGCGGCCGAACCATCCGTCATCGGCTCCTTTCCGCCAGACAAACAGGCCCGCCATGACGCGGTCCGCGGCGATCTACGACCAGGCCACGGGATATGCATGTCGCGCGCGCCATGCGAGCATACGGATTCGCGGCACCTGGGTTCGATGCGTCGGCCCGGCGACCAACGCCCTTGGCGCATCGACGTCGCCATGCCTTGGTCCCATCCCCGGAACACTCGACACGAGATTCAGATGACCTTTTTCCCGCCAGCAACCGCTTGGAACCTGGAGACTCGCGCTCAACGAGTCGGCCGGTGGTTCCTTGTCTGGGCCCTGCTTGGGTGCGTGGCGAGCGGGGTGGTCTTCGGTGCCGAAGTTCCCTGGCTCACCGAGGTCCAGACGCCCCCCGCGGTCTTGCCCACGACACAGCTCCCCTCGTTATGGGGAGCACTGGTGACGAAACCCGACATCCAGCGGTGGGGGCACCGTCGCGCGGAGTTGATCGCGGCGTGGCGCGAGGTTCTCGGTCCGATGCCCGAACGGCCCGCGATCACCACCTGGCGGGTCTTGCGAACGGACGACTTGCCGACCGTGACGCGGCAGTTGATCGAGTACGATGCCGAGCCGGGGCAGGCGGCGCAGGCCTATCTGTTGCGGCCGCGCGGCGAGTCGCCCGATCAATCTCGCGCGGGGATCGTCGCGCTCCATCCCACGACAAACGACACGATCGAACGGATCGCGGGGCTGACCGGCGCGCGGGAGGATCAGACGGGGTTGCTGCTCGCGGAACGGGGTTTCGTCGTCGTCTGTCCGCGCTGCTTTCTGTGGCAAGACGCGCCCGACCTCCCGACGGCGGTGGCGAAGCATCGGACCCGGCATCCGCGGACACTGGGGATGGCGAAGATGCTGCACGACGCCTTCCGCGCCGTCGATCTCCTCGCCGCGCAGCCCGATGTCGATCCGAAACGGATGGGAGCCTGCGGCCATTCGCTGGGGGCGAAAGAGACGCTGTACCTCGCGGCGTTCGATGAACGGATTCGGGCCGCCGTCGCGAGCGAAGGGGGGATCGAGTTCGCGTCGACCAATTGGGACGCGCCGTGGTATCTCGGCCCCGGCTTGCGCGAGCCGAGTTGGACGCGGCAGCATCACGAGCTGCTGGCGCTCACCGCGCCGCGGGCGATGCTGATCCTGGGGGGCGAAGCGGGCCCCGGCGCGGCCGATGGCGATCGCTCGTGGCCGTACGTCGCGGCGGCCTTGCCGATCTATAAGCTGTACGGCCCCCCCGCGCGGCTGGGCTTGTGGAACCACCGCGAAGGGCATCGCCTGTCACCGCAATCGATGGCGCGACTGGTGGAATGGCTCGAGACCTACACGCGGTGATGGACTCTGTCACCGCCGCCCAAGGAAGGCCTTCCCCAGGCGGCTTCCCCATCCATCCGGGGGCGTCGGCGCATCACGGTTTCTCCGCGGGCGAACAGGTGCATTGATATTTCCCGCAGCCGGGGCACCCCGCGCCGTACTTTTCGCGGATCGCCGCGTCGAGATCGACCCCCGCGACGTTGGCGATCGTCACCAGCCAGGCGAGGACGTCGGCGAACTCCATCGCCAAGTCGTGGTGACTCGAGCCGTCCCGCAGCGCGGCGGCAAGTTCCCCCACCTCCTCCATCAGCCACATGAAGGTCCCTTCGACCCCGCGCGCGGCATCCTTCGCGCCATACATCTCGCGAATCAGGTGTTGCAACTCGGACAACGTCAGGGGCGCGGGGCCGGACATGTGGAGCTCACGGAAAGAAACGGATGATGGACCATCGCATCGTAACGAAGGACGAGGAGACGGGAGGGAAATCCGAAATCCGAAAATCGAAAATCGAAAATCGAAATCCCAAGGAAAGGGAAAATCTCAAGCGGAAAACATCCCATCCGAGGGCCGTTTTCCGCTTCGGATTTCGGCGTTCCTTCGGATTTCGTGCTTCGAGTTTCGATTTTCCCTCAGCCGGTTATGCCGCGTCGGCTTGAGTCGGCGGCATCTCGGACTCGGGCTGGCGGCGGAGTTCCGCGGCGCGGGGGAGATCATCGAGGCTCCGCAAACCGTAGGTCTCCAGAAACTTCCGCGTCGTCTCGTACAGAAACGGCCGGCCCAGAGTGTCTTCTTCCCCGGCGATGCGGACCAGTCCGCGATCCATCAGCAGCTTCAGGAGCTCGGTGCATTGCACGCCGCGAAGCGCTTCCAGGTCGGCCCGCGTCATCGGCTGGCGATACGCGAGAATCGTCAAGGTTTCGAGGGCGGCGGGGGTCAGCTTCAGTTCCGCCTGCCGCTGATGGATGCGCCCCAGCCACGGGGCGTACTCGGGCCGGGTGAGCAACTGATAGCCGGTCGCGACCCGTTCGATGCGGAACGGGCTGCCCGTTTGATCGTACGCCTGATTGAGACTCTCGATCAGGGCATGGGCCTCGGCGACATCCGCCAGCGTGGCGACCTGAACCAGCTTGCGCGGACTTACGGGGACATCACAGACCAGCAACGCCGCCTCGACGCGCGCCTGCTTCGGGGTGCGGCGTGAGCGCCGCTCGCCCGAATTCGTGGCCGCATGCGCGGTCGCGGCATTGGGCAAACGCGTTTGCCAAGCCCAGCCCGAGTGATGAGGCCGCGCGGTCCAGGTCCCGGGCGTCCGCCAGCCGGTCATCGTTCCGTCATCCAATCGTCAATTTGATCGAGGACGTTCTCGACGGCGCGCAGCGGCTCATCGGCTTGGGCCTCGAAACGCTGCGAGAGCCAGGGGCTGTCGGACGGGGTGAAGGAGCAGATGAAGACGAACTCGCCGACGTGCTGTCCCGGTTCGAGCCGAAAGTTGCGGATTTCGAGTTCGTTGAGCCGCGCGACCGCGGACCGCCACGTCAGGGTCGCAGCTTCGCCGCTCTGGGGCGTCGTCGTGTGGAGTTCCCGAGGCGCGGTGCCGATGGGACGGCGATACGGCGCGGCGGCGGCGGGGCGGGTCGGCGCGGAGGACGTCGCGGTGCTCGCGGTTGGCTCGGCCCCTAACTGCCGCCGTCGTTGGGCCAGGCGATCCTCGGCCGGGGCGGCGGTCCCCCAATCGTCGGTCATTGGGGTGGATGCGGTGTCACGTTCGCGGGTGAACGGGGAGGTCGACTCTTCCGTGATCGAGGCGAACGCGGGGGCATCGGTCGCATCGGCGGCGGCGTCCGACCCATCTTCCAAAGGGGACTCGACATTCGGGACGAATTGCGGGACGCCAAAGACCGCGAGGAGCGGGATCGCCAGGATCGGGATCAGCAGCAGCAACGTGGCGAGCGAACTATGGGCGGCGGAGCGCATGGTCGGCCGATCGTCCCTGAGCAAGCGAGGTCAGGCGGGAATCCGTTCCCGCCGGGGAATCAGCACCGTGATCCCGTGGATGGGCGGGCGGAGTGTAGGTTTCGTCGCGAAATGCCGCAATCGGAAGTTGTCAAAGTTACGCGGGGGGGCGATTTTCGCGGCGCTTGGCACGCGGGAAAAAATCGTTCTTGGGGGGATTGCGTGGCGGGCCGCGCTCGCTATGCTGACCTGCGACGTGGGTGCCGGAAGACTTGTGGTCGTCCGGAGAATAGGGAAGACGGTGTGAATCCGTCGCGGTCCCGCCGCTGTATTCGGGGACGAACGCTGCGATAACCACTGCGACTTCGGTCGCGGGAAGGTGCAGTCAGTAGAACGATCCGAAAGCCAGAAGACCTGCCCAGCGTCGTTCGTGTAGGCCAACGTGTCGATCGCTCGAACCGCCGTGGCATCCGTGTGAACCGGTCCCGGATTCGTGGGGATCTGGTTTCCAAGATTTGGACGTGGCGTTTCCTCTGGAAACCGCCGCGCGGATGTCCGTACGCGCCGTTCGATCGCCGCGCGACGCCGTCACCTGACCACGCGGAGTGTGTCATGCGCCTTGCTCATCGGTCTCTTGCCTCGTCTCTCGTCGCACCCGTCCGCCGGGGCTTCACCCTCATCGAACTCTTGGTGGTGATCGCGATCATCGCCGTCCTGATCGGGTTGCTCTTGCCCGCGGTCCAGCAGGCGCGGGAAGCGGCTCGACGAACGCAGTGTCGGAACAATCTCAAACAGCTCGTCCTCGCGGTGCACAACTACGCCGACACTTACAACGAGCAACTGGTCCCCCATAAGATCGATGACGCCCAGGCGATCGCCGGGACCATCGCGGGGACGTGGCCGCAAGTCGGCACCATCCGCTACTGGTTCGGGCTCGTCGATTACAATCAGCCCGAGCTCACCAAGCGGCTCGTCTTCGAGCAGGGGATCCTCGCCCCCTACATGGAGACCAACTGGGTCGCGTATCAATGCCCCAATTTCGGTCCCACGCAGGTCGATGCGCTCCGCGTCGGCAGGATGGCGTCGGGCTATGGTCACAACGGCTTCTACCTCGGCCCTGGGATCGACTACGAC
>CAYRVS010000009.1:59163-60777 GCA_964427725.1 uncultured Planctomycetaceae bacterium
CGACTATGCCAACTGGCCGAACGTCACCGTCAGCACCGCGAAACCGATCGCGTATCGGTTTCGCGACGTGCGGCAGTTGACGAACACCGCGATCTTCGCCGACAGCGCCGAGGTCAACTTCGCGCTCACCTTCCAGGAAAACTGGTGGCTCGATCCCCCCAGCAGCAATTACCCCACCGTCCATTTCCGCCACCTCGACACCGCGAACGTCGCCTTTCTGGATGGTCACGTCGAAACCAAGGCCCGCGCCTGGGCGGTCTCGATCCCCGGTCCCAACTTCATGACGACCGCCCAGGCGGGCCGCGCCGAGGAGAAGCGGCTGGGGTTCCTCAGCGACGGTCGGCTGAACGATCCGGTCTTCAAGGATGAGCTGTACGACCGCGAATAATCCGCGTCCGGTCGTGCTCGCTTCCATCTTGCCGAGGTCGTTTGATGTCCAGTTATCGCCTTCCCGTCACGATCGTCCTGGTCCTGTTGAGTGGTTGGTTCTTGTGGGGGCGCATGTCGTCCGCCCCGCGGGAAACGCCGGTCAGCACCGAGGATCTCGAAACGATCGTCTTCGTCTGTCGGGAGTCGGGGGAACTCTTCGTCGGAAAGGTCCGACCGACCCCGGCGACACATCCCGCAACCGGTCGACCGACGTTGATGCCCGGATTGTATGACTCAAAGACCCAACGTTGGGTCGCCGGGCCACCGCTGGAACAGCGGCAACGTCAACCGCCGCGACCGGGATCCACGATGCAACCGACCGGCCCCCTCCCGACGGAGGCCACGCCACTCCCGTAAAGCACCCCGCGGCACGACGGCGCGTGACTGTCATGCCGATCCCCGGTACCCTCTTCCCTACGAACCTTGACTCGCGGTCGACGCCCACCGCGAGTGCCGATTGATCAGGAGCCTCCCCGCATGCCCGCCCAACGATCGACGTTTTTCGGAATGCTCATCGCCTACACCCTGGCGACGCAGCTCTTGCCGTATGGTCTGCTCGCGATGGACATCGACGCCCTTCCGTCGAGTCAGTGGTACCCCTGGAACTTTTCGCCGCTGATGGCGCTCGCCCTGTTCGCGGGGGCCTGTCCGCTCGATCGGCGGTGGTCGTTCGCGGTCCCGCTGATCGTGATGGTCCTCCGCGACTTCGGTATCCTGGCCCTGACCGGGAAGTGGGACTGGGCCTTCTCGCCCAGCACGCCGATCCTGTATGGCTGCTTCCTCGCGGCGGCCGCGGCGGGCTTTTTGCTGCGGAGTCGGCCGCAAGTGCAGACCGCGTTGCCGCTGGCGATTCTCGCCGAAGGGGTCTTCTTCCTGGTGACCAACTTCGCCGTTTGGGTGGCCAACGAAGGCTACAACTACCCGGCGACGTGGCAGGGGCTGGGGCTGTGCTACGCCGCCGCGCTCCCCTTCTTCGGCCGCTCGCTCCTCAGCACGGGCCTGTTCACGACCCTGTTCTTCAGCCCGTTGGGCCTGCGGATGGCCGACGTGACGGTCGATCAAACCGGCAAGGTGCAACCGGTGAAACTCCGCGGCGACGATCGGCGGTGAACGTCGCTGGGGTGGCAGACTCAACCGGCGATGAAGGTCGTCACCGTGATTCGGCGGCGGCCTGCACCATCAACT
>CAYRVS010000009.1:60787-72496 GCA_964427725.1 uncultured Planctomycetaceae bacterium
CGCCGCTTCGATCAACATCTCGCCCGGCATCTCCCCCAGCGAGCCCCGCGAGATGCACTCGTACCGCGGCGGGCTGTCGTAGGCGTCCTTCCGACGGCGCTGACTGGCCACAATGCGGACTCCCCAGCACCGCAACGGCCATGTCAAATGGATGCCGAGCCGTGACAGTCCACGACCCTGCGGTTGCGAACAGGCCTGATTTGACAGGGAAAACGCAACGGCGGATCAAGTTACCCCGCTAGGATTCGAACCTAGACAAACAGAACCAAAATCTGTTGTGCTACCGTTACACTACGGGGTATCGACCGACGCGGATCAGTCGGGCTCGCTTCGTATCTGAGAATCCGCCTCAGGGGACCATGTCACGTGGGATATCACCGCATGGGACAATATCGCATGAGGGCGGGTTCGAGGCGCAAGCCGGCGGCTGGTGGCCGTCAGTTGACGTAGTCTAGTGAATCCCTGCGGTCCGGCAAGCCTGAACCGGGGGAAAGTTGGCGTCTTCCATGTGGGGTGGGCCGATGTCGGCGGGTGACGCCGGACCGTCCACCCATGAATCGGATGCGGGCCATCGCTCCCGCGGCAAGCCGGGCCGAGCGGCGAGCGGAAAGCCCGTCCCGTGGAAGACGGCCCAAGCGATCATGGCGCGCCGTAGGTGTGTTGCATCCGGGCGACCCGGTCCCGCAGCATGGTCCGAAGCTGCGGCGGGGCGAGGACTTCCGCTTGGTCGCCGTAGCCCAGAATCCACCAGAGGATCTCGGAGAGGCCCTCGACCGTCACGCGGAATTCGAGCGACCCATCATCGAGCCAGCGGCAGGTTTGCGTGCGGTGCCAGCGGACTTCGGCGACGTTGCGGGCGACCTGCGGTTGGAAGCGGATCACGACCTCGTGGCGCTGCTGGGGTTCGCGGATCAGGTGCCAGGCGTCGCCCAGATAGCGTTCGAGGTTGAAGCG
Organism: uncultured Planctomycetaceae bacterium; assembly: GCA_964427725.1. GTDB lineage: Bacteria > Planctomycetota > Planctomycetia > Planctomycetales > Planctomycetaceae > DSVQ01. The sequence goes on from CAYRVS010000009.1 coordinate 61,742, forward strand.
GACGGGGATTTTGTAGGTGCCGTCGAGGAGTTGCACGCTGACGATCCGACCGATGTTGTACATGCGGATCGCGCGGTCGATGGATGAGCGGCCGATCGCGTACCAACTGCGGCGGCTGAAGACGAGACGATAGGGACAAAAGAGGGTCGCGATCCGCTTCCGTTCGCTCGCGCTCTCGTATTCGAGGCGGACCTGTCGCCGTTGAATCCAGGCGTCGAGCAGGGTTTCGTAGTGCTCGGCGGACCCGGCGAGGGGGTTGACGGGGTCGAGCCGGATGGTCATGCCGCGGACCGCTTCCTGGGCGAACTCCTGCAAGGTGGCGGGGAGCGCCCGACTGATCTTCAGGGCGGCGGATTGAGCCGCGTTGTGAAAGGGCATCCCCCCGTCGGCGCGACCGATTTCCTGGCAGATCAGCAGCAGCGACAGGGCTTCCGGCAGGGTCAACGGCTCGATGGGGAGCTTCCAGGGGGAGGGGAGGAAGTACCCTTCGCGGGCCTCGTCAAACAGCACGCGGACCCCGGCCTCGTTGAGGGTCTGCAGATCGCGAAAGACGGTGCGGCGGCTGACCTGCAAGCGGTCGGCGAGGGCATCGGCGTTGAAGGCGCGGCCGCTTTGCAGCCACTGCATGAGTTGCAACAGTCGATGGAGCCGCGTCGTCGATTTCATGGCGTTGGGCGCGGTTCCGGGATGACTGGATTCGTGGTCGAGCAGCCGAACTGTGGGACTGAGAACCCCGTTGATCTGACCCTCAGATTGTCGGCGGAGTCGCGAAAGTTGGCGCACAAACCCCCTGAATCAGGCGGTGACCCTCGCAGAATTCCACTTCAGGAGAATAGTCGTCATATGATCCCTCACGGCTTGGCGACAAGGATGCCCGTGAGGGAAAAACCTGACAAGCCATGGAACCCAGTCACTCTGCGGAGAACGCCAACTTTGCCGGATCGAACAAACGTTCCTGCTGAAACGAATCAGCGGGGTCGCCCCCGTCCATCGTCCCGGTCGGGTGAAGAAATTCGATGGGGGGAGCAGCCACGAGTCAATCCGGCCTATGGCATGACAGAGGCAGGCCGACGACGTGACTGGGCCGCTCGACGGAACCAGGACCGACGGCGGGCCGGGGGGGGGCTCTGAATGGGAGGGCGGTTGTTGATCGCGCGATCACCACGAGCCGCGAACACACCTACCACTCGAACAGGGACTGCGTCTTCACGACGGCGGAGTGGTCGGGGAAAGTGTGGAAGGCATGGACCAGCAGCGAGTGCGCCGTCGCATCGAGTTTCACGATGCTGAGGGCCGCCGGGCTGAAGCGGTTCGGGCTGGGGAACTCGAGCGCCAAGTCGGCCCGTTCGAGGTCGCCGAGAAGTTCATCGTGCAGATGAAGATAGAGCTCGGGTTCGAGCTGTTCGAGCTGGCAACTGAGGTCGTATCGCAGGCCGTTGGTCAGCGTGGTTGAGCGGTTGCGGCAGCCGCGCAGCCGTTGCTCGAGGGCGCAGTCCTGCTTCGGGAAGAACTGACCCCGTTCGGTGATCGCCTCGGTGACGACGAGCTTGCCCGGTCGCAGACAGAGGACATGTCCGGCGGACGACAACCGGACGTGAATCGTGATCGGTCCCGCCTTGACGATCGCGAGGGCGTGACAATCGAAGAACTCGGGATGGAGCGCCTTGGGGGCGATCCGCAGCACGAGGTCGGTCACGTCGGGGCGGGCGAATTGCACGGGCATGGCGCGTCTCGTCACCAGACAGTCAACGCAGTCGGCTTGCGATCCCATGCCGATTATAGCGCGGCGCGAAGCGCTCACAACCGACCGCGCGGAGACTTTCCTCCCGCCGCGTCACTCCCGAAAAAATCCTACGGCGCGGGCTTGACCACCGGCCCTTGGACCGCGACGCCGAAGTGCTGATCCCAGACATTCTCGGTCTGGTCCTGCGCGACGACGTCCCGCCAGGCATACGCCCGTTGGCCCAACGTCCCCGGCACATCGGCGAGATAACCCTCCAGGCCCGTGGTCGCGGCGGGTTCGTTCGAGGCCGCCGCCAGCCGTGATAAGACCAACACTCGATGCGCTCCGGCGCGCGGCAAAGTCACCTCGTACTCTCCGGCGGCATCGGTCCAGACGACCGCCCCACCCATCGCGCGGACCATCGCCGCCGCGACGGCTTGATCGACCGCGTGATCGGCGGCTCGCAGACCGATCGGGGCCAGCCGCGCGGCCCCATCCCAGGTCCCTGGGAGGATGATGACGCAGGCCCCGACATCCGGCGCGATCGTCCCGGCGTCGGCTTGATAAGTGACCCGACCACGGACCGTCACCGTGTCGGCGTTCGCGACGGCGGGGGCGACGGGTGGTTCCCTGACGTCTTCGTTCGTCAGGGGTCCGGAGACCGCGAAGACGCTCCAGACGCCCCCCATCGCGCCCAACAACGCCGCGATCGCCGTGACCAACGTCGAGGTCCAAGTTCCGCGTGGTGGCGCGACCGCCGACGTCAGGAAGCGCGGCGCGTTCTGAGTTTCGACGGCGGGCTCCTCCGCGGGCAGCGTGCTCAATTCACGCAGTACGTCCTGCAATGCGGCTCCGGCGTCGCCCTCCTTGTCGGAAGCCGGGCCGGACATCAACGGTGTGACGGGCGTCACCATCACCGGCAACGCGATCTCGACCGGGACCGGTTCCGGAAGCGGCTGCGGAATCTCGGCTTCAGGCTCGCTCAGTTCCCGCGCGACGCGCGGCAAGTCTTGATCGCCGGGGACCAACGCCGCCAATTCGGACAACGCGCGGGCCAGATGCGCGTCGGCCCCATCCAGCTCCGGTTCCGGCAGCGGCGCGACCGAGCCATCCAGTTCCGGGACCCGAATCGCGCGGCCACAGGTCGGGCAATCGAACACTTCCCCCGCGCGGGTCCGCGAGATCCCCAGGAATTGCCGGCAATAATTGCAGCGAAACTTGATCGGCATCGTCTGAGCCTCGACCCCTGCGGCGGGACGATTGAGAGTTGACCGTCGCGACCACGCAGAGTGTCGCACGGTCCGAACCCGGTCGCCAGTTCTCGCCGACATGGCGCGGTGCAGACTGCCGCGATACGCGGCGGCTCTGACGGACGACGTCTTCCGAGCCGCCGCGTGTCGCGGCGGAACGTCGCGGAGTCCCTCGATCCCGCTCACCCCGTCACCAACCCCAGCAACCGCTCGCCGATCTGGTCGGCGGTGTCATAGCCGGTCCATCGGTCGGCGGGGAGGTCGGCGAAGGTCGCGGCGAGGCGGGGGTGATCGACCGCCTGACCGCGGACGGTGCGGATGAAGACGTGGCGAATCTGCTCGGGCCGGGTCCGCAGGAAGTGGGCGTAAATCTCGGGGTCTTGCTCGCCCGAATCGCCGATCAGGATGAACCGCCGGCGCGGGAACGCCTGCAAAATCGGTTCAATGGTGACCCGTTTGTAAGCCATCTGCGGGGAGCGGCGGAGCTTGCGGGCTGATTCGCGGAGCCGGAACCGCTTCAGATGGAACGAGCCGCGCGGATAACCCTGCTCGTGCCAGAACTCCGCGAGGGGTTCGTACAACTGCCAGGGACTTCCCGAGACGTAATGGAACGCGGCGTGGCGCGCGGCGCAGTCGCGGTAAAGCTCGGGCATTCCCGGGATGGGGACGAAGTCGCGGACGAAGGTGTTGCGAAAGAGATCGCGGCGATCGGGGACGTTGCTGTGCTTCAGCGTGTCGTCGACGTCGGAGATGACCGACAGCCCCTCGGGTTCGAGGAGTTGGGCCGTGCCGTGAAAGCGGCGGTCGTCCCCTTCCGGCAGTGCGGTGGTGAAGTCGATCCAGCGTGGCGCGGGGCTGGGTGGGAGAGCCGGGCATGCCAAAGAGACCTCGCCGCGAAAGAGGCCGGCCGGTTCGGTCGGGGGGAGCGAGTTGGTGCGGCCGTCGAGCACGACGTCGACCACGCGGCCGTGCGACACCGTCACCAAGAACTGCCGCATCCGGCGGCGGAAGAATTCCTCCCGTTCGTGGGTGACCCGCATCGCCTGGCGGAGGACCGCCATCACCGGTTTGCGGCGAATCCAGGTGACCCGCTGATCGTAGACGCAGCCTTGCACCAGCACCGACCACGCGGCGGGCCCCACCCGATACCCGTACGACGGGTAGAACAGGACGGCCTCGTGCGGCGAGACCTGCGTCCGCGTACGACGAAACGGCAACAACGACGGAACCTTTCCGGGCAAAGTCGACCATCGAACACGATGCAAGATCGCACGTCGCGAACCGCTTGGCAACTCCCTGACGAAGAAGAGTGTGTGAACCACGGAACACACGGAACGACACGGATGTACGCGAAAAACGGGAACCACGAAACACACGAAATGGCACGAAAAGGAGGGGTTCTGATCGGCATATCCAGCAGTTTTTGTGTCGTTCCGCGTGTTTCGTGGTTCCCCTTCGGATTGGACCTCCTCACGGGAAAGAGAGATAATCCCGCGTTTTCCGTTTCCCGAGATCAGCCTCGCGTCATGAACATCGCCGCCGCGCTTGAGGCGCAGATCGTCGCTCGTCCCGCCGCCGTCGCGCTTCATGCCCCGCACGGGGGCCGTGATGGGGCCGGGGCCCGGCGGTACCAGGCCGTGACGTTCGCCGAGTTGGGCCAACGCATCCGACGATTGACCGCGGCCTTGGGGGAATTGGGGATCACGCCCGGCGAACGCTGCGCGCTGATGGTTCCCCCATCGATCGAGTTCGTCGAGCTGACGTTCGCCCTCTTCGCCGCCGGGGCGGTCCCGGTCTTCGTCGACCCCGGCATCGGGATCAAGAACCTCGGTCAGTGTCTCGCCCAAGCGGAGCCGACGACGTTCCTAGGGATCAGCAAGGCGCATGTGGCGCGGCTGCTGTTCGGCTGGGCGCGACGCTCGCTTCAAATATGGGTGACGATCGGCCCGCGACTCGGTTGGAGCGGCGTCACGCTGGAACGGTTACGACAGCAGAGCGCCGCAACCGCCGACATCGTCCCCACCGCGCCCGAGGATCTCGCCGCGATCCTGTTCACCAGCGGCAGCACGGGGGTGCCGAAAGGGGCCGTCTACACGCATGGGATGTTCACGGCGCAGCTCGCGCGGCTGAAGGAATCGTTCGGCATCGAACCGGGCGAAGTCGATCTGTGCACGTTTCCCCTCTTCGCGCTCTTCGGTCCGGCGTTGGGGATGACGTCGGTGATCCCCGTCATGGATTCGACCCGCCCGGCGCGCGTGTCGCCGCGCGAAATCGATGAGCCGGTGAGGCGGTTCGGCGCGACGAATCTGTTCGGTTCGCCGGCGCTCCTGAATCGGGTCTCGCGCGGGCTGATCACCACCGATACGCCGCAGCCCCCGACGGTTGAGCCGCGCTGGCCGACAATGCGCCGCGTCCTTTCGGCGGGCGCGCCGGTCGCGCCCGCGATTCTGGAACGGATGGCGACGCTGTTACCGCCGCGGACCGAAATCTTCACACCCTACGGCGCGACGGAAGCGCTCCCCGTCGCGGTCATCGGCAGTGATGAGGTCTTGCGCGAGACCCGCGCGCGGACCGCCGCCGGCGCGGGGACGTGTGTGGGGAGACCCGTCGCGGGACTCGACGTGCGGATCGTCAAAATCAGCGATAAGCCTCTCGCCACTTGGTGCGACGCCGACGTCCTCGCCACGGGCGAAATCGGTGAGATCGTCGTCCATGGCCCGCAAGTCACCCAGACCTACTTCCGCCGACCCGATCTGACCGCACTCGCGAAGATTCCCGATCGATCACGCGGCGGGGCGTGGCATCGCATGGGAGATGTCGGTTACTTCGATGAGACGGGACGCTTGTGGTTCTGCGGCCGCAAATCGCAGCGTGTCGTCACGGCGTCACGCACCTATTTCACCGATCAGGTCGAAGGGATCTTCAACGCCCGACCGGAAATCTTTCGTTCGGCCCTCGTCGGCGTCATCCTGGGAGGACAGGTCGAACCGGTGATTTGTCTCGAGCGCGAGCTCGGCCATCCCATGTCGGACGCCGAGCTCATCGCCCGGATGCGCGAGCATGCCCAAACGTATGACCTGACGCGGGGTATCTCGCGGTTCCTGATTCCCCCGCGGTTCCCGGTCGACATCCGCCACAACTCGAAAATCTTCCGCGAGCAACTCGCGGTCTGGGCGACCCGGTGCTTGCGCCGTCGTCGTGACATACCTGGAGCGGGGGGACGTCACTCCCCCCGGTGATTGGCCACCATTCACGTCATCATTACCGGTGGGACTGACGTCCCACCGCTCTAATGGTGTTTGATGAATGATGGTGTTTGATGAACTCGGGCCGATGGCGCTCCTTGCCGCCACATCAACCGCGCCGTCACATCATCCGCGGCCGCGGGCCTTGGATGAACGCCATCACTTCGGCGCGGCTCGAGGTGTTGGTCTTGAACAGGCCTCGCACCGCCGACGTGATCGTCAGGCTCCCCGGCTTCCGCACGCCGCGGATCGACATGCACGAATGCCCCGCCTCGATCACCACCACCACCCCTTTGGGGTCGAGCTCGCGTTGCAGCAGGTCGGCGATCTGATGGGTCATTCGCTCCTGCACCTGCGGCCGATGCGAAATCTCCTCGACCACACGCGCCAGCTTGCTGAGACCCACCACCTTCCCGCGCGGCAGGTACCCGACATGCGCCACGCCGAGGAACGGCAGCAGGTGATGCTCGCACATGCTGTTGAACGTGATGTCGCGGACCAGCACCAGCTCGTCGTACTGTTCGGTGAAGACCTTCTTCAGATGCCTGGCCGGGTCGAGATGCAGCCCGGCAAACAACTCGGCGTACATCCGCGCGACCCGGGCGGGGGTCTCCAACAGCCCTTCGCGGTCGGGATCTTCCCCCACGGCGGCGAGAATCTCGCGCACAGCGCGCTGCATCCGCGGCAGGTCGACCGGCGTCGCGGGGCGCGCCTCGGCTTGATGCGGACCACGTTCACGGACGCAGTCGTCATCGGGCAAATCATCATCGTGGTCGCTGGCGGTCACATCTCACCTGAGTCAAAAAGGGGTCTCGGCGGTCCATCATGCGGGAGGGCTGTCCACCGCGAATCGTCGGCGAACACCCTATGATAGCGTCGGAGGCCAACTCGGCGATGGCGAGAAGTCGGATCATCACTCCGGCACCGGGCGATCAGCGGTTCGAGGAGCACCCCCATGACGGCGGATCGACGTGAATTTCTGGCGGCGCTCGGGGCCCTCGGCTGGCTCGGTACCACGGGAGCCACCGTCGACGGGGCCCCGGCCGACACGCCTCAACCGGAACCGCCCCAGGCCGATCTCGGATCGCGGTACGACGAACTTGCGGCGCTGGTGCCGACCGGGGAATTTCCGGCATCGTTCCTGCAACCGCGGTACACCTCGGTCGATGACCATCGGGCCGCGGCGCGGGAGCTGGTCTTCGAGGCGTTCGGGGTTCGCCCCCAGCCGATCGAACCGCGCGCGGAAGTTGTCGCGCGGGACGAACTGGAAGACCACACCCGCGAGAAGCTGCTCTTTTCGACCGGACCCACGTTCCGCGTCCCGGCGTACGTCCTCATTCCGCGCGGACTCACCCGGCCCGCCCCCGCCATCGTCGATCTCCATTCGCACGGCGGGATGTTCCTCTACGGCAAGGAGAAGGTGCTCGACCTCGGCGACAACGGTCCGACCATGGACGAGTACCATCGCAAAAACTACGGCGGCCGCCCCACCGCGACCGCCCTCGTCCGTCGGGGCTACGTCGTCATCACGATCGACGCCCTGATGTTCGGCGAGCGCCGCGCCGTCCAACCGCGCGACGCCGCAAGGGGCTTCGACCGATCCCGCTACACGCCGGACGACGTGCAACACCTCAATCAGCAATGCCGTCTGCGGGAGGCGACCGTCGTCAAAGGGCTCACGCTCGCCGGGCTGACCTGGCCGGGGCTGGTCACCGTTGATGACATGCTGACGGTCGACTACCTCGTCACTCGTCCCGAGGTCGACCCCACGCGGATCGGCTGCGTCGGCGTTTCGTTCGGCGGACATCGGTCGTTGTTTCTCGGCGGGTTGGACGACCGCATCCGCGCGGCGTGCGTCACCGGCTTCATGTCGACCGTTCGCCCGCTGTTCCGTCGGCATCTCGACACCCACTCGTTCGTCCACTTCGTCCCGGCACTCCATCGCCGGCTCGACCTCCCCGACGTCGCGGGCTTGCGCGCCCCGCGGCCGCTGCTGGTGCAACAATGCGCGCAAGACGGCCTGTTTCCGCTCGAAGGCATGCACGCCGCCGTCGACAAGCTGCGGGCGATCTATCGCAAGGCAAACGCGGCGGACCAATTCACCGGCCGGTTTTACGACGTCCCCCACGAATTCAACGTCGCGATGCAGGACGACGCATTCGCGTTCTTCGATCGGCACCTCAAGGAGTGATGTCGTCGCGTAGGGCAGGCACTCGCCTGCCGTTTTTCGGAGGCCCCCATATCGTCAACCCAGCGGCACAATCTCGACATCTTGGGGAGCCCCGTATTGAGGGCCACCAGACAACGCGACAGGATCCCACATGGCATGGGCCGACGTAAGCTATCGGGAACAACGCATCACGCACCCGGCGATCGACGCCTGGCTGACGGCGTTGGCGCGGGTCTATGAACATGGCGGCGGGTTGCTGCGGATCTTCGAACCGCGTGACGTCGCGGTCTTCGACCACGCGCTCCGCCTTGAACACCGCGAGACCGTCGAGCCGCTGGGCGTGTTCCTCTCCACACCGGAAGTCAGCGCGGCTTGTCCCGAGTTGCGGATCGAGACACCGCCGAAGCGGCCCCCGGTCTTCCACGAGGTGTCGCCGTACGCGATGGAAGGGGCGTTGACCAGCCTGCTGCTGGTGGGTGGGGCGTATACGGCTTTTCCGGGGACCGTCGACGAAGCGCGGGACTTGAGCCGCCGGTTCATGGAGACGCTCTGCGGTCCCGCGCTGCACCTCGGGCGACAAGCCTGGGCGTCGACCACCCCCTGGACCCCCTGGTTCTACGACCTGGCATGGGACCACACGTTCCTGATCCGCGACCATCATGTACGGCGGATGATCTTGTTGTGCGTCACCGACACCGATTGACCAGTCCGCGGCATGTCGGCGCAAGCTCACGTCGTATTCGGCGGGAATCGATGGGGAAGCTCGGCCACGCATGCCTCCGGTTGATCTGGTCCTGATGCCCCAAGATGGACTACGGTACGATCACAAACGCTGTTCGAGGTGGTCTGTCGCGGCGTTCAGACCAACCGGCAGTCCGCCTCCCGCGGGAACAGACGCATGCGTTACCGTTTCATGTGGGCCCTGATGACGGCGTGGGCGTTGGCCGGCTCGATCGACCACCTGCCCGCCTGGCAGACGGAGCACCCGGCCGCTGGCGTCGCGGCGGACGCGGCCCGGCAAGCGCTGCGGGAACTTGATGAACGAGTCGACAGCCGATGGCTGAGTGTCGAACGAACATTCCAGATCCGATCACCGGGCATCGAACTTTGGAGGCTCCCCGATTTGCGGGATGTGTACGCCCGGACGCCGGGGTTGACGCCGCCGGAATCGTTATCGATCCAAGTACGATCCCATGATGAATTCGCGTGGCTTGGGCGGGAACTCGCCCATCGCCGCCGCATCCTCGACAGCGACCTTCCCGCGCGATCGGGCCTCCTCTTGGAGCCGCTGGAACATCTCGTGTTGACGCAAGGTCGCGAGCGATCGTTGGTCGCCGCCGAGACGGTCGGCTCGAAACGGAGCCCGTTCCCCTTCGCGGGAGGGCCGGCGGTCTGCACGCGGCGGTATGTCGAGACGCTGTTCACGTTGGGTGTCGGGTACGGCCATCGAATCCGCCACATCGATCGATGGGAACCCATGAAGACCGGCGGTTGCCGGATCGCGGGCAGACTCGCGCTGTGGCCGGGAGTGACCGCGACCTTCGTCGCCGACTTCGATCCGGACTGGATCGCCCGCCGCGCCGTGGTCCGCATGAGCGAAGGTCCGGCGACCGATCGTGAATTGACGATCACGACCCGGGGGTTGGTCGGTGTGGACGAGCAATTCATGATCGCCGAGTCGGGTGAAGCTCGATGGCGCGCACTCCCGTCCGAAACCGCGCGGTCCACGGGCGAGAGCACGGGCTCGCATCGCGCCGCGGCTGACGAACCCGATGACCTCGATGGCTGGAACATCCGCTTCCGCGCGTTCGTTCCGGTCGGCTCCGCCGAGCATGCCGCGCTGTTTGTTCCGGAAGTCGCCGGCGCGGAACGGCCGAAGCGGGATTGAACCAAGGACGGTCGCATCAACCGGCTCCCGCGGCCGCCCCCGAACGCGCTCGCCGTGTCGTCCCGGCGGAGGTATCGTGCCCGCAAAAGGATCTGAAACGATGATCACGACGACCGGAACGCTGACGACGGTGCGGGGGTTGCGGACATTGGCCGTCGATATCGGCGGAACCAACATCAAGGTGCTGGTCCTCGATGAGGCGGGGGACCCCTTAAGCGAACGCACGAAACTCCCGACGCCGCAACCGGCCCGGCCCGATCCCATGATCGAACTGATCGCCAAATTGGCGGACGGGCAGCCCCACTACGATCGGGTCTCGGTCGGCTTTCCCGGCGTCGTGCAGCATGGCGTCATCCGCACCGCGCCGAATCTCGATCCCAGTTGGCAAGGGGTCGATTGCGATGCCCGCCTCGAGGCCCGCCTCGGCAAACCGGTCCGCGTCTGCAACGACGCCGATATGCAGGGCTTCGGCGCGATTG
>CAYRVS010000010.1:0-46466 GCA_964427725.1 uncultured Planctomycetaceae bacterium
CGGTGAACGGTGCGCCGTGACGGTCCGTGCCGTGTGATGGTGATGGGAAGATGCTTGTGGAGCGGCCCCGGCGACCCCCGAATGAGTGCACGGGAGTCGTTCAACCCGTGATGTGAGCGGACTTAGCGTGTGCCACTGGCTCCGCCAGTGGTTTGTCTCCCTGGAATCCTGTTTGAGCGAGCGCACTGGCGAAGCCAGTGGCACACGGCCGATCATGAAACGTTGCGACCATCCGCATGGCATGATGGTGATGGGATGGTGATGGTCCATTGCCCCCCGGCGACTCGCCGGGGGCAATGTCGCCCGGAATTCTTCGCCTCGCGGGATGGCTCCGATGATTCACGCGCTTCGCCTCGGTCTGCTGATTTCGGTATGGGGAACTTGGCCGTCGTCTGGGGGGAACGCGGACGACTGGTTCGCCTTCGCGCCTGACGAACAGATTGCCGAAGACAGCCCGCTCTCGCTGCGGCATTTGAACGAGGCGTACGCCGGGGAACACGGCGTCATCACCGCCAAGGATGGACAATTTCTCCATTCCCAGACCGGCACGCCGGTCCGGTTCTGGGCGGTGAACGGGCCGCCGCACGAGTTGACGGGGGAGCCGCTGCGGCAGTGCGCGAAGCTCCTCGCGCACTACGGCGTCAACCTGGTTCGTGTTCACGGCGCGGTCTTCCACCGCGAGACCGGCGAACTCGATCCCGCGCAGGTGCGGCACATCCAAGAGGTCGTCGCCGCCATGAAGGCCGAGGGGATCTACACCCATTTGTCGACCTACTTTCCGTTGTGGTTCACGCCGCGTGCCGATCTGGCGTGGTTGCCGGGTTACGATGGGCAAAAACACCCTTTCGCGGCGCTCATGTTCAACCCGGAGTTTCAGGCGAAACACCGCGCGTGGTTGAAGGCTCTGCTCACGACCCCCGACGCCGCGGGTCGCAAGCTGGTCGACGATCCCGCCGTGTTCGGCGTCGAGATTCAAAACGAGGACTCGTTCTTCTTCTGGACCTTCGATGCGAAGAATCTCCCGGAACCGCAACGCCGACTCCTCGAAACGCAATTCGGGGCCTGGCTGGTCCGGAAGCATGGGTCGCTGGAACGGACGCTGAAGGCATGGAACAACCAGCGGTTGACCGGCGATGCCCCCGCCGAGGGCCGTCTGGCGTTTCGGCCCCTGTGGAACATCGCGAATGAGAAGACCCCGCGCGATCAGGACACGGCGGCGTTTCTGCTCGAGACGCAAACCGGGTTCTACCGCTCGACCTATCAATTCCTGCGCGACCTCGGCTTTCACGGGCTGATCCATGGAAGCAACTGGGCGACCGCTTCGCCCGAAGTGCTGGGCCCCCTCGAAAAGTTGAGCTACACCGCCGGCGACTTCATCGACCGTCACGGGTACTTCGAATGTCGGCATCAAGGCGAACACGCCGCCTGGTCGATCCGCTCCGAACACACCTACAGCGACCGCAGCGCCCTGCGGTTCGACCCCGCCGAGGTCGGCAAGCCGAAGCTCTTCGTTCATCCGGTGATGGACCCCCAGTACGACGACAAACCCTCGATGATTTCGGAGACGACCTTCACGCGGCCGAACCGCTATCGCTCGGAAGCTCCGCTCTACTTCGCGACCTACGGCGCGCTGCAGGCCACCGACGCCATCGTCCACTTCGCCTTCGATGGCGCGCGGTGGCAGGTGAAACCGAATTTCTGGATGCAGCAATGGACGCTGTGTACGCCGGCGATGCTCGGCCAATTCCCCGCCGCGGCGCTCATCTACCGGCAAGGGCTCATTCAACCGGGCGCGGTCGTCGCCGATGTCCACTTGAATCGAGATGAGTTGAGAACCCTCAAAGGGACCCCGCTGCCGCAGGACGCCGCCTTCGATGAATTGCGGCTCAAGGATGTCCCTCAAGGGACCGAGGTCCGGCCCGGCCAGCGGCTTGATCCGCTCCTCCACTATGTCGGCCGGGCGCGGGTCACGTTCGGCGACGAACCGGCGGCGACGCAGCTCGGCGACCTTGGTCGGTTCATCGATCACGCCAATCAAACCGTCACCAGCAGCACCGACGAAATCCGGCTCGATTATCGCGCGGGGCGGTTGCTGCTGCGCGCGCCGCAAGCGCAAGGGGCGAGCGGCGAACTACGGTCGGCGGGGACGATCGAACTCCCCGCGATGACGATCATCAGCGACCTCGACTTGGGACACATCGTCGCGGTGTCGCTCGATGGGCAACCACTGAGCACGTCGCGCAAGATTCTGCTGCAGGTCATGTCGGAGGAACGAGCCACCGATTTCACCACCGTCCCCGTGGATGGCGAGACGAAGCGGATCACGAACATCGGTCGCGATCCTTGGCAAGTCCGCCGCTTGCAGGGGACCGTCGCCTTGAGGCGTCCCGATGCGGCCAAGTTGAAGGTCACGCCGCTCGATGCGAATGGTCGTCCCGGGAAGGGAGGAACGCATGGCGCGCGGATCACGCTCGATCCCGAGACGCTGTACTACCTCGTGACGCCGTGAGACCACGTCGACTTGACGATTGCTCAAGAAAAAAAGAAAGCGTCTGGAGACTTCCAGACGCTCATCGGAGAGGGGAGGCGAAGACGAAGGGACGGATTCGCCGCGGCAGGAAGGGGTCCCTGCGATCGATCGCGCGGAGGTGCTCGAATCGCCGAAGCACCGGGGATGCCGGCCTCGTCTGAGAGGCGTTCGGCTAGGATTTCAAGGTCTGCCGGCGGGACGGCATCAGGCCATCGCCAGCTTGCCGCGCTGCCCGGTGGACAAGTCGCAGAACTCCCCTTGGAGATCGAGCCCTTGGATGGGTGGGAGCGTCTGGGTGTCGAATTCCACGACCAATTCGCCACGGCGAACATCGACATCGTGCGGGGCTTCGATTCCCAGCCGGACTCGGTTGCCTTGCACGGCCAGCACCCGGACCTTGATATCGCTCCCCAGATGAACCGCTTCGCCCTTCTTCCTTGTCAGAACCAGCATGATGCCCTCCTTGTGTGACTGGTGGTCGTTTTGACCGATTTTGGCGGAATTCCCAGTCCGCCGTCGTCGGTATTGTTACGTGGTGTCCCGAAAAAGGATGAGAAAATCCGCCGCAACTGACGCCGATTTTATCAATTTTTCCGACAGATAGTCAACGCCTATGCGCTGGACGAAAGAACATTTTTTCCCTGTTGACGCAAAACTCAACTAGGGAGAAACCCCATAAGCCTTTGCTTGCCAAACGGTTGCTGCGACGCAGCTCGGCGAGATCGCGTGCTCGCCATCTGGTTGGTCTGTGACGCCGCCGAGCGGCCCCATCGTTCGCGCTGCTGTCAAAATTCCCTCAAGTCTCGATGCCGGGCAGCTCGCTCTCAAAATTCGGCCCAATTTGAGAGTCCGTTCGCGCCGGAAGTTGACCGGGATTCGGAACATTCAGCCCGAGGATCACCGAGCGACAAGCCTCTTGGCCGCGGTCATAGTCGGTCGCGAAAGCGGCTTCTCGGCCGATTGGATGGGAATTCCGTCAGGGCCCATCAACGAGATCAAGTTTATGGCGGCCGATTTCGACACTTACAGGGCTTTTGGCGATTGTGCGGCCGGGGGTGACTGGCGGAACGGGACGGAAGACTTCGAGTCGAACGGAGTTCCGCTGTCAAACAGGGCTGGGGGTTGCTAAAATTTGCAGTCGACGGATGCTGGTGAACGCATTGCCCCTATCCTGATTGGGATGGGGATTGGCCCATGCTCCGTCCGCTCGAGCCGCGATAGCACCAGCATTCTTGTTTGGACAGCCATGGAGCGAGTCCGTCCGAGTATCGCCGGTGATGACGCGATCCACACAGCATTTACCCCACTGACGAAGGTGACGGGGCATGTCGGCGACGATGACGGGAGCACCGCAGGGGTTGCGGGCACATACGGCGGGGGTCGCCGGATCGAACGGGGTCGCCCTCGGCGCGCACCACCTCGATCCGTCGGAACTCTCCGACTGGATGGAGGCCCTCGATGACCTGATCGAGCGGCACGGGATCGCCGCCGTCGGGGAACTCCTCGCCCAATTGCAGACCCGCGCGGCGGCGCAAGGGGCCCCCGTCACGGCCGCCTTGACGACCCCCTACGTCAACACGATTCCCGCCGAGCATGAAGCGAAGTTCCCCGGCGATCGGGCGCTCGAGCGGCAGCTCCGCAGCCTCGTCCGTTGGAACGCCATGGCGATGGTGGTGCAAGCCGCGCGCTCGGGCAGCGGCGTGGGGGGGCACATCGCCACCTTCGCGTCGTCGGCGTGCCTCGTCGAAACCGGCTACAACCACTTCTTCCATGCGAAAACCGCCGACCACACCGGCGATATGGTGTACTTCCAAGGTCACGCCTCGCCGGGGCCCTATGCCCGCGGCTACCTCGAAGGCCGGTTCACCGAAGAGCACCTGAAGAAGTTCCGCCGCGAACTGCCGCGCGGGACGGGCCTCTCGTCGTACCCGCACCCGTGGCTGATGCCCGACTACTGGCAGTTCCCGACGGTGTCGATGGGCCTGGGTCCGATCTGCTCGCTCTATCAGGCCCGGTTCCTGCGGTATATGCAGCATCGTGGAATCCTCGACACCTCGAAGTCGCGCGTCTGGGCCTTCCTGGGGGACGGCGAGATCGATGAGCCCGAATCGCTGGGGGCGATCACCCTCGGGGCGCGGGAACAGCTCGACAACCTCACCTGGGTCGTGAACTGCAACCTGCAACGTCTCGACGGTCCCGTCCGCGGCAACGGGAAGATCATCCAGGAACTGGAAGGGATCTTCCGCGGCGCGGGCTGGAACGTCATCAAGGTCGTCTGGGGAGCGGATTGGGATCCGATCCTCGAAGCCGACGTCACCGGCGTCCTCGTCCGCCGGATGGAGGAGGTCGTCGACGGGCAGTATCAGAAGTACGTCGTCTCGACGGGGGACTTCATCCGCAGCGATTTCTTCGGCAAGTCGCCCGACCTGTTGAAACTGGTCGAACACCTCAGCGACGAGCAACTCAAACACATGCGTCGCGGCGGGCACGACGTGACCAAGGTTTATGCGGCCTACAAGGCGGCGACCGAGTTCCAGGGCGCGCCGACGGTGGTCCTCGCGCATACCATCAAGGGCTACGGACTGGGTGAAGCGGCGGAAGGGAAGAACACCGCCCACCAGACCAAGAAGCTGGAAGATAACATCCTCCTCGGCTTCCGCGACCGGTTCGAGATCCCTTTGAGTGACGAAGACGCCAAGGCGGCCAAGTTCTACAAGCCCGCCGACGACAGTCCGGTGATGCAGTACCTGCGGAAGCATCGCGAGGCCCTCGGCGGCCCGTTGCCGAAGCGCTATCCGACGACCGAACGGTGGAATATCCCCGATGTGACCACCACCCTCGACGGCTCGCTGGGGAAGCTCTTCGGCCGCGACTCGTCGACCACGGTCGGCCTCGGCGAATTGATGAAGTTCTTCATGAAGGACAAGTCCTTCGGGAAGCGCATCGTCCCCATCATTCCCGATGAAGCCCAGACCTTTGGTCTGCAGACATTGTTCGCGACGTTCGGCATCTACTCCAGCAAGGGGCAGATGTATACCCCGGTCGATGCCGGCAGCCTCGTGGCGTACAAGGAATCGCAAACCGGCGCGGTCCTGATGGAGGGGATCAACGAAGCCGGCGCGATGAGCTCGTTCGTCGCGGTCGGGACCAGCTACGCCAACCTCAGCGTCCCGATGTGTCCGTTCTACGTCTACTACTCGATGTTCGGGTTCCAGCGCGTGGGCGACCTGATCTGGCTGGCCGCCGATTCGCGCTGCAAGGGCTTCCTGTGCGGCGGGACGTCGGGCCGGACCACGCTCAACGGCGAAGGGTTGCAGCACGAAGACGGCCATAGCCAATTGATGGCCGGGACCGTCCCGAACCTGATCGCCTACGACCCTGCCTACAGTTACGAACTTGCCGTCATCGTGCAGGACGGTCTGCGGCGGATGTACACCGAACAGGAAGACGTCTTCTACTACCTCTCGGTCTACAACGAAGCCTACATCCAGCCGAAGATGCCCGAAGGACCGGGCGTGGTCGAGGGGATCCTGAAGGGGCTTTACCCGCTGGTCCCGGCCGTCACGAAGAGCGACCGTGCCGCGCGGCCGCAGCTCCTCGGAAGCGGACCGATCTTGAACGAGGTCGTCCGGGCGCGGCAGATCCTCGCCGAGAAGTTCGGCGTCGCGACCGACGTCTGGAGCGTCACCAGCTACAACGAACTCAAACGCGAAGCGCAAGCCGCCGCCCGGTGGAACCGGCTCCATCCGACGGAACCGCCGCGGACGAGTCATCTCGAACAACAGTTCGCGGGGCTGAAGGGGCCGATCATCGCGGCGAGCGACAACGTGCAGTTGGTCGCCGAGCAGATTCGCCCGTATGTCCCGACCCAATACGTCGTCTTGGGGACCGACGGCTTCGGCCGCAGCGAGGCCCGCGAGACGTTGCGGCGGCACTTCGAGATCGACGCCGAATGCGTCGCCTACACCACACTCGTGGCGCTGGCGAAGGAAGGGCGGTACGACGTCGCCAAGTTGCCGCGGGCCCTCAAGGAATTGGGGATCGATCCGGAGAAGGTCGACCCCGCGACGGCGTGACACAGACCGCGCCCATTTGAACCGAGCATTCCCCGCATTCCCGTAGTCCCACTCAGACCGGATCGCTGTTCCATGTCACTGGAATTCAAACTGCCGCCGCTTGCGGAAGGGATCTCCTCGGCGGACGTCGCCGACATTCTTGTCGCCGTGGGGGACACCATCGAAGCGGACCAGGTTCTGATGGAACTGGAGACCGATAAGGCGGTGATGCCGCTCCCCAGTCCGCAGGCCGGCAAGATCGCCGGGCTCTTGGTCAAGAAGGGCGACACGGTCCAGGTCGGTCAGGTGGTCGTGCTGATCGATGCGGTCGGCGCGGGGAGCAACGGCGAATCGCCCAAGCCCGCCGCCGAACCCGCCAAGCCCGCGGAAGCCAAGGTCGCGGTTCCGGACGCGGTCGCGGCGCGAGTCACCGCCGCCCCCCCGACGCCGGCCGCTCATGCCGTCGCCGCCGGTCCCGCCACACGGCGGCTGGCGAAAGAACTCGGGATCAACCTGCAAAACGTGAAGGGCTCGGCCCGGGGTGGGCGCATCACTTCGGAAGACGTCGCCCGCGCCTACGCCGGTCAGAATTCGGGATCGGGTGGCGGCGGCGGCTTGGTCGCGCCTCCTTTGCCCGACTTCGCCCAATACGGCCCGATTGACAAGCAGGCCTACACCCGGCTGCAGAAGACGGTCGCGAACAATCTCAGCCTGGCGTGGCAGATCATTCCCCACGTCACCCAGCACGATCTCGCCGACATCACCGACATCGAAGCGGCCCGCAAGCGGTTCGTGGAAAACGCCGGCAAGAACGCCCCGAAGGTGACGATGACCGCGATCACCATGAAGGCGGTGGTCGCGTGCCTGCAGCAGTTCCCGCACTTCAATTCGAGCTACGACGCCGCGAAAGGCGAACTGATCCTCAAGCGGTTCTATCACATCGGGGTGGCGGTCGACACGCCGACCGGTCTGGTGGTTCCGGTGATCCGCGACGTCGACCGCAAGACGGTGGTGCAGCTCGCCAACGAACTGACCACCATCGCCGGCAAGGCGCGGGATGGGAAGCTGTCGATCGACGACATGCGCGGCGGCACGTTCACCATCACGAACCTGGGTGGGATCGGCGGGACCGCCTTCACCCCCATCGTGAACTACCCCGAAGTCGCGATCCTGGGGATGTCGCGGTCGCAGAAGCAACTGCAAATGGTCGACGGCCAATTGCAGGAGCGGCTGATGCTGCCGTTCTCGATGTCGTACGATCACCGCGTGATCAACGGGGCCGACGCCGCGCGATTCCTGGTGCGGCTCGCGAGCATGTTCACCGACCCGTTCCGGCTGCTGGTCGAGTGCTGAGCACGCGCTTGGATTATGCCATAAAACAAGCCCAGGGAAAGCGTTCCCTGGGCTTCAAACTTGCGCGAACCACCACAAGCCACTCGGGTCGATCACTCGCCGACGGTCGCTTCGCGGAACGTGAACATGTCGATCGGCTCGATGTTGGCCGGCGGCAGGGGGGTCCGGCTGACGCGGACCGGGAAGCCGTAGGCGACCACTTTCCCCGAATTCAATTCGCCGATGTAGAGGCTCGACGCGCCGATCGTCGCCCCGCGGCCGCTGGTCAGATCACTGCGGCCGGGGATGATCACATACTTCGGCTTGCTGGTCGCATCGAGCTGGAAGTCCGCGCCGATCATGCGGAAGTAGAAGTTCGTGAACTTCTGCGATTGGGGGTTCAGCGTCGCGCCGGCCAACCGACCGGTCAGAAAGTCGAGGACGAAGACGGTCTCGGGCTGCTGCAACCCGGTATCGCAGGTGACGATCGCGAAGCGTTCCTCCCGATCGGTCGCCACGGCTTGGGCGTGTTCGACCGGCCACAGGCTCGACAGCCCGACCCCGACCACGACTCCCGCGAGCAGCCACCACGTCCGCCGATCCTCGTTTACGCGCCGCACCGTCCATCGCTCCTGGGCCGTGCCCGATTGAGATCGCTGTGTGAACCGATGCCGGTCGCCGCGTCGGACAACCCGTAAGATCGGCTCGACCGGAAGCATCCTAACGCTTAAAACGCAGTGTCGCCAGAGGGATCCACAGCCCCCCAGAGCCTTCGCTGGTTTCAAATTCGAGACAATACGGAGGGGCGAGTGCCGAGAGTCTCGTGTCGAAAGCCTGAGAACCCCCCATCCAATCCAAGGGTTTCTTGCACTGGACCCTCGGCTCTCGGCACTCGACCCAACCCAAAAAGCCATCCAAAGTCAACCAAGCCAAGGCCCTGACAGCCGCCCCGGCGCTTTCGTTGGCGGGAAGTTGGAGACACCAGATTTGGCCAACTGCCGAAATCCGGTCTCCATCGGCGGAGAGATTCCATGAAATCCTTGGATGTTCTCACGCAGGTCTCAGGCCGACGGACACCAGACCGGACGCATCACTCCTCCCCTGGGAAAACGGCGAAGCCCCCGGTGAATAAGGTGGTCGGTTCCTTCGAGACCTGAGCCATCGTTGGGTCCGCCGGGAAACACAACGCCCGCACCGAGTGGTTGACTCGATGCGGGCGCCGGCGTCACTCCACGACTACTTCCGGGCCGGATCGGTCGCGGGCTTTTCCCGGGTGGGAATCGGCAGCTTCTCGATCTTGAGGGCCTTCATCAGTCGCTGCATCTCCGCGTCCGCCGCCTCCAGGTCGGCGTGCATGTCGAGGCAGCACTCGCAGAGTTCCGCATGGTCCACGTCCGATTTCGCGAGGTGTTCATCGACCACCCCACAGTGACCGAGCACCTTTTTGTGGAGCGCCTCGAGCTTGGCGATCGACGCAAGGACCTCGGGATTGTCGGCGTTCCCCCGCTTCAGCTCATTCAGCGCGTGTTGCGAAGTGGCCAGACCTTGGCGGACCTCCTGCACATGATGTTGCGCCTGGGCGGGCGTGACCACGTCCGGGGCCTGACCGTAGTAGTACAGGCTCCGCGCGCCGTTCCGCGCATGAGTCTGCGCGCTCTGGCCGACCCAGAACTGATAGGTGTTGCCCCGCGCCTTCGACGCGGCGTCGCGCGGCTGCGCGACGGCTTGGTTCACGAACAGCAGCCCCAGCAGGGCCACCGACACGAGGGGCGTATGAAAATTCATGGACGATCTCCTGAAACGCGGAACCGCAGCCCCGCGCATGTTGTGGGAACGATGGAATCATCACCCTTGTGATCATTCCGCGGCCGCCGACCAGCGGGTCGGGACCAATCACGGGTCGCGCACGACCCGGGTTAGAAGGCGCCGTCAGCGCGGAGGCTCAACACAAGAAGCGCGACAACGCGATGCACGACCCCAGAGCGGTTCTTGGTCGTGGAACCCGGCCACCTGATGGCCGCAAGTCCGCCGACACCACGCGGGCTTGAGCGAATACCGGCGGCAAAATGCCGGGCTCCACCGCATCGCCACCCTTCGACTCCGCCGGAGCGGGCGTGACCGGCGAGGAATCCGAAGGGAGGGGCTCCGCATGACAACCGCAATCCGAAGTCAGTCGCGGGTCACTCGCGGCGTGGCGCTGATCGGGCGGTTCGGCAGTACAACCGCAGCCTTGACTCATCCCGACCAAGTCGATTCGCGGGGCGCAGTCACAAAGACGAACGGCGTTGATCGGCACCGATAGCGACAGGCCGGCCAACAGCGCCAGCCATCGTGCGGATCGGTTGACTCGCGGTTGCTTACGCATCATCTCGCGCCAAGATACGCAGATCGCCCCATGAAACTTCTACGCCGCCCGAACGCTTCCAGTTGGTCACTTCCGTCGCGGAATCGAGTTTTTCATGCTTTCGCTTTCGTCGACGATCGGCCGCAAGGTTCGCCGCGCCAGGTTGGAGAGTCTCTCGCGACAAGGACCTGACCATCGGGCATCCAGACCTCGCAAGCGCTCCGGCGGCAGGTCACAATTCCCGGCATGTGGATCCAACGTAGTTTGACCCTGCCGCCGCTGCCGCGCGGCAATCACATCATCACCCGCCGCGTGGTCGAGGCGCTGCCGGAACTATCGCGGCTCGAGATCGGGCTGCTGCAGGTCTTCATCCAACACACGTCGGCGTCGCTGACGATCAACGAGAACGCCGATCCCGACGTGCCGCTCGATCTGGCGTCGTCACTCGACGCGATCGCCCCGGAGGATTTTCCGCATCGACATACTTGTGAAGGGCCCGACGACATGCCGGCCCACGTTAAAAGCTCGCTGCTAGGGGCGAGCCTCTTGATCCCGATCGGCCGCGGTCGGTTGCTCTTGGGCACCTGGCAAGGGATTTACCTCTGCGAACATCGCAACCATGGCGGCGGCCGCTCACTGGTGTTGACGTTGCAAGGGGAATGAACCTCGATGGGGCCGGTGGACTCATCCGTCATGACGGGCGAGTCGCCGATGAGCTCACCGCGCGAACGCCGTCAGTTCGGCGATGAAGGCGATCGCGAAGGCGAGCCACGCCGTCGCGGCGGTCATCAGCGTCCGACGGCTCGACAGACCGTGGTCGCGGCGGTAAGGCACCTCGTTCGGCGGCTGCTCCACGGAGAGATAGCCCGGCGACCATTCCTCGCCGTCGGCGAGGAGATACCGCGTGCGGGTGTGGTACAGCAGCGTTCCCAGCACGATCACCGCCACACCCGAGGCAACCAGCAGTCCCAAGGCCATCTGTGGCGAGGACTCGACCGCCGCGGCCCACCACTTCGTTCCTTCATGGACGGCCGGCTCGGTCCCCGGAGCGGGACTCCACTGCGCGGCGAGCGTCGCCCAACTGTTGTTGAGAAAGTGGAGCAGAATCGGGCCCCACAAGGTTTTCGTCGCCAGGTAAATCAGATGCATCGCGATCCCCAGCGGGATCACCGCGACGACGTGACACGGATGAAAGTGGACCACCGCGAACAGGCACGACGTGATCAGCACCCCCGGCCATAGCCCCCACGACGCGACCAGCTTCCGACCGATCATCCCGCGGAAGATCAGCTCCTCCGACAACGCGGGACCGACGCCGACGGCGATCACCATCAACCATAACGGGACGTTCGCCGCGATCTGCTGCAGCCATTCGACCGAGTTGCCGCTATCGAGCAGGCCCAAGATCGGCCACAACTCCACCAGCGCGGACCAGCCACGCTGGGCGAGCCGGTAGTGCTCGCTGCTGAGGCAGGAGAGCGGCAGCATCAACCCCAGGATCAGGACCGCGTGCAGCGGATGGAGCGATGAGAAATTCAACCGGCGTCGCCAGTCGCGCCCCAAGGCGAGTCGAACGGCGAGTCCCGAGATCAACAGCACCAGCATCTGATCGCCGCCGATCAGCAGCATGAGATGGGGACTTTGCGGATCATCGAGCGTCAGCGGCATGCCTCCCGCGGGATTGAGACACCACAGACCGACGAACAGCCCCACCAGCAGCACGACCGTGGCGAAGAGGTGGGCGGCGAAGACGCCGAACGTCCAACCGATCGCCTCGCAGAGCGCAGCCAAAGGGCTGGGCGGCATGGTCGGAGCGGATCGGAGACTAACCACCGGCGCAGACGAAGCCTCGTCCTCGAAAATCGGCTCGGATGATATGGGTGTGGCGGTAATGAGTGCGGCCGGAAGCTGTGCGTCCGGATCGAGTGATTCGGCTTGTGACATGGTCACCTTTCCCGAGCGCGATGCCCGGCGGAACGGCGCGGGCGTCGATCAGCCGCCGTCGCGTCATGGACGACGTCGTTCGCACTCGAACGTTGTTACACTGTAGGACCCTGGCGGGAGGCGGGTCAAACTCTTTCCGTCCGCCCGGCGTGAACCCGGTTCCCCTCCCGTGTTGGAGTTGGTCGGATGGCCGGCCCTCTCGATCCCACCCCGAGTCGTTCGCTCGCCATCGTCTGCGAGGACTGCGGATTGACGTATGTCACAACGCGGGGCGTTTCGGAAAATTGTCCGAAATGTGGCGCGATCCCGAAGTTTCGTCCGGCCAACACCACGGCGCTCTATGGCGGCCAAGCCGCCCACCCACCGGAGTCCGAAGTGGACGAACTGATCGGCGAGACACTTGATGTCTACGAGATCGACCGACTCTTGGGCAAGGGGGCGATGGGCCGAGTCTATCTCGCCCGACATCGCGATTTGGAGCGGGACTGCGCCCTGAAGATCTTGCCTCCCGCACTCGCCGAAGCCGACGCGGCGTATGTCGCGCGGTTCATCAACGAGGGCAAAGCGACGGCGGCGCTGGTCCATCCCAATATCGTGACCGTTCATGCGATCGGTGAGGAACGGGGCTACAACTTCCTCGAGATGGAGTTTCTGCCCGGGATGACCCTCGCCGAACTCCTCAAAGAGGAAGGCCGACAGACCCCCGAACGGGCCACGCAACTGGTGGCCCGCATCGGCGAAGGGCTCGCGATGGCTCATACCGAGGGGATTCTCCATCGCGACCTCAAGCTCGACAATGTGCTGTTGACGTTGCAGGGGATCCCGAAGATCGCCGATTTCGGGCTCGCCAAGCGGGTCTTTCACGATCCCGCGCTCCCCGGCTCGCAAGAGATCGTCGGCACCCCCGCCTACATGGCCCCCGAGCTCTTCGACAGCCATCCGGCGAACCCCACCACCGACGTCTATGCCTTAGGGGTCTGCTATTACCTCCTCCTGACCGGACAATTTCCTTACTACGATCCCAACGCGCTGATTCTCGCGAACCTCGCCCGGACGCAGGAGTATCCCGATCCCCATGTGTTACGGCCGGAAATCTCGCTCGACATGGCGGAACTGCTCCATCGCATGTTGTCGAAAACCCCGGCGCATCGTCCGCAAAGCGCCCATGAAGCCACCCAACATCTCTACGCGATCCTAGGACAAACGGAAGACTTGGGGGACTTGCTCCGTCAAGCGTTCCAAGGACAACACGGGGTTTCTTGGCGGAAGCATTTCGAGGGGTATCGAATCGACGTCACGTTCGCCCATGGTCGGGCGCAGGCCGTCTACGTCGAACCGAGCGGACACGGCGTGGCGGAGCGGCTTCTCACCATCACCAGCATATGCGCCAAACGCGACCCAGATTACTTCGAGACGGCTTTGCGGTTGAATGCCGACTTGCCGCATGGTGCCGTCAGCCTGCGGGAAATTGAGGGGGAATGGCTGTTCGTGATGCGGGATACCTATCCCCGATCGACGGTCGATGCCGAAGAGATTCGCCGGAGCGTGATCGAAGTGGCCCACCGGGCCGACGCCGTGGAACTGTTGCTCACGAATCGCGATCACTATTGAGCCGTCGGTGGGGATGGTAGCGGTTGTAACGGCGCTGTCGAAGCTGACGACGGAGTCCGTGAGCGCGAGCGGCGGGCTTGGTTTCGGCGGCGAGGTCTCGCCCACGGGGAATGGTCGAACCATCAAGCCGGATCGAACCGAGAGGAACGTTCGCCCGAAGTCGAGAAGTTCTTGACGCCCGCGGCCGCGCCCCCCTAGGCTGGGAGGCGTGCGATTACGTGCCGACTCCGCCGTGGTCTGCCGCCAGTTCTGGGGATCCTTGTCCGATGCCGCTGCCCGCCGTTCACCGTCGTCTCGGTTCGCTCGCCCTCCTCGTCGCGAGCTGGTCGTTCCTCGTCGGTTCGGCCGTCGCTCAGTCGCCCTACACCGAGCTGAAGATCCCGGCGCTCGCCACCGGGGAAGAGCTGGCCGCCCAACCCGCCTTGTGGGTGATGGAGGTCAACTTCAAACCGCTGCGATTCATTAAGGTCGACATCACCAATCCCCAAACCGGGAAACTCGAACCGAAGTATGTCTGGTACATCGTGTACCGGGCGATCAATCGGCCTCTCGCCGCGCAGCAGGTGGCCGATCGTCCCCAAAACCCGCTCGACAAACCGGTTCTTCCGCAGCAGTTCATTCCCGAATTCACGCTGGTCACGACCGATGGCGACGCCCCGAAGATTTATCATGACCAAGCGATCCCCGAGGCGGTCGCGGCGATCAGTCGGCGCGAGCGCCGGGTCTTCAAAAGTTCGGTCGATGTCGTGACCGATGTCCCGCCCCCCAGTACGCCGAAGGCGGAAACCGACACCGCCATTTACGGCGTCGCCACGTTTGTGGGGATCGATCCTCGGGCCGACAAGTACACCCTCTACATGACCGGGTTCTCAAACGGGATGAAGGTGGTCGACGCGCCGGACGGGACCAAGGGGGTCCTCCACAAAACGATCGAAATGGAGTACTGGCGACCGGGCGATCAGTTCGACCAGGACGAACCCGAAATCCGCCTGCAGGGCCAACCGCGGTGGATCTACCGCTGAACCCCGTTTCGCCGCGTGGCACCACCGAGCGCGCCGAACCAATTCTCATGCCGCGTTCCCCCTTCCGCCTCGGGTACTACCTCCTCTTCGGTGAGGTCTACCGGAGTCCTTATCGCCGCGTGATTGGCGCGGCGGGCGTCTTGGGAGCCCTCGGCGGAGCTTTTCTCGCCGGACAAGCGATGATCGCGGTCGGCTGGTTTCGACCGGGTGTCACACCGAACGCCGAGATTCTGGCCTACTGGCCTGGTTTTCTGACCGGAGCGCTCATCGTCGGGTTCACCGCATCGGGTTTGGCGCGCGTCCTCTTCGCCATGCTGCCCGGCGACGACGAGGAATGATCCGCCCGCGACCCTGCGCAGGACGCGCGATCGTCGGGCCTCCCGCCGCCGTCCTCGGCGACATCTCGTGATCCAAAGAGTCAGGCCAGCCGACGATGACCGTGCGGCTGGCCTGTGTTTTCGACCTGACTGGTGTTTTCGACCCTAACTGGTGATGTGGTCGGATTAGTATTCCAGTTGGCCCCCGACGCTCAACCCTTGAATGATCGCGCCCGAGAAGCTGGGATCGAGCCCAAAATCGGATTGCGTCAGATTCTCGAAAGGATTGTCCGACTGTGTGCTTGGCTGTTTGATGTTGTAGATGATGTTGTCCGCGGGCCGGGTCAAGAGTCCCGCCCACATAAAGTTGTAGCCGGCATGCAGCGACAGATGCTCGCCCAGATAGATGCGGGCATGCACTTCGAGATCGCCGATCACACCGAACGTCGTCTCCTTCTTGTAGAGATGCTGTGAAGCGTCGTAGGCGCTCAGCACTTGACTCGTGGCCAGTTCCGTCCGGTAAGTGTTGAGGCCGAGCATCACTTTGGGAGTGGCGCCGATCGCCAACCACTTCCGCCGGATCTCGCCCCGTACGCCGATCTGCGGACCATAGAGATTGTTGATCGCCGTCGAATCAATTTTTCGCGTCGTGGCCTGAGTGATCGGAGCGCCGGTTACCGGGTCGGGAGGTACCGGCTCCGCGAATTCATCGAGCACCGGGTCCGTATACACGCCGCGTTGACGCAAATCTTCCCGGAAATTGAGGTAACGAATCCCCAAGAGCGGCGTGACGATCAGATCGGCGTTCGGATTGTAGGCCTCGAAGAGGTAGTTCGCCTCGGTGCCCCAAACCTCGGTCTTCAATGAGGCTTCGTAGTCGAGGTCGTTGACCAGGATCAGGTTGGTGCCGGCCGGCGACGCGCCGTCGACAAGCACTCCCTGGAGCACCGCGTCGACGAGATTGCCGGATCCGAAGGCGTCGAAGATCCCGTCCCCGTTCAGGTCGACGTCATACAGCGATCCCACCCGAGGATCATTGATGTCATTGATGTTGATGACACCGTCGAGATTGATGTCGGCGACCCGAATATCCGGAAAACCGACGACCGATGTGGAGTTTTGCAGACCCCAGATATTCGCCTCGATCACGCCGCCGTCGAACACCGTCGTGCCGAAGGTGAGACGCAGCCCGTTATTCTCGTTGTTGAACACCCCCGCCAGGGAGGGGACGGTGCCGAAGATGTTGTTTCCGTCACTGTCCGTCGCTTGCAACAAGGTCACATCGGAGATCGGAATCGGCAGACCGGTCAGGCTGCTGACCGGATCAAGCAGGGGGACCGGTGGGGCGGACAGCAAAGTGTTGCCCGGGTCGCTGATGTCCCACAGCAGGTAATCGGTGCGGAAGTAGCCGTGACGGAAGGTCTGCTTCAGGATCCGCTCGAGGGGCGTGTCTTCATAGAGCCAGCCTTGATCGTCGGGCAGCTCTTCATAGATGGTGCGTCCGGGACCACGCGCCAAGGGGCCTTGGGGGCCGACGTTGCGGTATTTGGCCTTGGTGGGGTACGCGCCGGGATAGGGGGATGAGGTCTGCCAACCGGCGGGGACGACACCTTCGGAGCCCGGGGGTGGATAGGGGGCCGGATAACCTTGCGCCCACCCGGCGGCGGGACCGATCAGTCCCGTCACGAGCAAGCACAAGGTGAGAGTACACCACCTGGCCATGTTCACCTTCCTGGAGTCTCTCACGACCGTGGGAACATTCCGCTGTGTCATCGGGGCCCGCGTCGATACGCGCAATCAGGCCGACTTTGACGGATATGCGGGTTGTATCGGCGCGACCTCCGGGCGAACTTCGTCGAAATCTCCCTTCCTCGTCAAAATGTAGGGGTTGTATCGGTTGTATCAGGCGCTTCGGCTCGCCGTCGGGCCACAGAACCGGCGAATTCCGCCGATGACACAGGGTTCCATCCCGAGACAGCCCAGTGGGTCTTCCGGGCGACTCGCCCTCATTCGGTCAGCCCACACCATGATCACGCTGTCGTACGAGAACCTTGTCCCGCCGCGACTCGATCCCGACAATCTTTGGCATCCCGGTTGCATGATGGCGGACCAGCCGGTCCCAACTGTCACCGACCGGACGACTTCTTCAACAAACCATTCGGGGGACGGGCCCTGGCCCCCCAGACGCGCAGTCCCTCGCCGCAGAAAGGAATCGATCATGCGCCCCTGGCTCCTTACGACCTGTCTTCTCTGGATCACCCAAACCACCTGGGCGCAAACCATCCCCAGCACGGGAGAGATCCTTGATCGCCTCCACGGCGGCGGCGTCCTCATGAATTTCGTCATGCTGGAGCAGCCCTCCGTCCAGCGGGAAATCCAGGCGACACCGCAGCAAGTCGCTGATGCCAAACAGCTTGCGGACAGCCTGCGCGGTCGGCTCCAAGGCTTGAGCCAGCTCCCGAAGGAGGAAGCCGCCGCCCGGGTCGCCGAGGTGCGTCAAACCGCG
Organism: uncultured Planctomycetaceae bacterium; assembly: GCA_964427725.1. Classification (GTDB taxonomy): domain Bacteria; phylum Planctomycetota; class Planctomycetia; order Planctomycetales; family Planctomycetaceae; genus DSVQ01. The sequence continues at coordinate 17,662 of CAYRVS010000010.1, forward strand.
ATCGCTGGGCAACAGCAGATTCTCAGCGCGCAGCAGTATGCCCGCCTGCGGGAAATCGGCTGGCAACAAGCGGGTCCGCTGATCGCCCTGGGGATCCCCGAAGTTGCCCAAGGGGTCGGCCTGACCATGAGTCAGCGCGTTCATTTGAAGGAATTGCAAGAAGGGATGATTCAGCGCGTCGCCCGGATGGCGCCGCAACAAGGGGGCGTCGGCCGGCTCCGCTCGACCCTGGACGCCGTGCGGGAGTTGCAAGCCTCCAAGCAACAGGCCGACGCCCAAGCCCTTGCCCTGTTGACCCCCGAACAACAACAGGCCTGGTCGCGACTTCAAGGGGCCCCGTTCCAGGGTGAGGTCTCGTTCGGCGGCGGGGCGGGGGGTCTGGGGGGCGGGAACGCCTTGGGGGCGGGCGGACTGCGCGGCCGGCTCCGCAATCGGTAAGGGTCTCGTCCAAGTAAGCTCCGTGAACCAGAATTCCCCTTCGTGTCTGCCATGACAGGTGGAGACGAGGGGGATTCTCATTGGTGGCGTTCGTTTTACCCCCGTCCACGCGGCGGCTATGATCCCCAAGGTCGCTCGCGTTCTCTCCGAACCCTCCGCGCGGATGCACCGTTTCGCATGAAGATTCACGAATTCCAAGCCAAGACGCTGTTCGCCAAGGCGGGCATCGCCGTGCCCCGGCATGTGGTTGCCAAGACTCCGGCGGAAGCCGCCGCCGCCTTCACCCAACTGGGTGGGCCACTCGCGGTCGTCAAATCGCAGATTCACGCCGGCGGCCGGGGGAAAGGTCGCTTCAAGGAGCAGCCCGAGCAACCGGGCGTCGTCTTGGTTCGGTCGGCGGCCGAAGCGGAAGCGAACGCGGCCAAGATGCTCGGCAACACGCTGGTCACGATTCAGACCGGGGCCGAAGGGAAGCAGGTCCAGACGCTGCTCGTCGAAGCCGGGCTCAACATCGCGCGGGAACTTTATCTCGCGGTGGTGATCGATCGCGAAGTCGGCATGCCCGTCCTGATGGCCTCCACCGAAGGGGGGATGGACATCGAAGAGGTTGCGGCTCATACCCCCGAGAAGATTCTCCGCGAGCATTTCGACGCCGACGCGGGGCTGTATCCGTATCAAGCCCGCAAACTCGCCTTCGCCTTGGGGCTGAACGGCGACTCGTTGCGGCACGCCGAGAAGTTCTTCCGGCAAGTCTGTCGGTTCTTCCTGGACAACGACTGCAGCATGGCGGAGATCAACCCGCTGGTCGTCACCAAGGAAGGGGAACTGATCCCGCTGGATGCGAAAGTCACCTTCGACGACAACGCGTTGTTCCGGCATAAGGACCTCGTCGAACTGCGCGATCTCAGCGAAGAGCAGCCGATGGAGGTCGCCGCCGCGAACGCGGGCCTCAGCTACGTGAAGCTCGACGGCAACTTGGGCTGCCTCGTCAACGGGGCGGGCCTGGCCATGAGCACGATGGACATCATCAAGCTGCACGGAGGGGAACCGGCGAACTTCCTCGACGTCGGCGGCGGCGCGAACGTCGAGCAGGTGACCGAAGCCTTCCGCATCATCCTCGCCGACCCCAACGTGAAGGGGATTCTGGTCAACATCTTCGGCGGCATCATGAAGTGCGACACGATCGTGACGGCGCTCCTCACGGCGTACGACAAGATCGGCATTCAGGTGCCGCTGGTCGTGCGGCTGGAGGGGACGAACGTCGAACTCGCCCGGAAGATGCTCGCCGACAGCGGCAAGAAGATCATCACGGGGACGAACCTGACCGACGCGGCGCAGAAGGCCGTCGCGGCGATTTGAGGGATGTGAGTTTAGGGACGCCCAGGGATAGCCGTCCTTGGGCATCATTCACGGATATCGCGTCATGGATCGACGGGTCGAAAGCTATCTGCACGAGCACCAGTCCCGGTTCCTCGCGGAACTGATGGATCTGCTGCGGATCCCGTCGATCAGCGCGCAGCCCGAACACCGCCCCGACATGGAGCGTGCGGCGAAGTTCCTGCTCGATCAATTCACGGGCATGGGCCTCGCGGCGGAGATCGTCCCGACCGCGGGGCATCCGATCGTCTACGCGGAATGGCTCGGCCGACCGGGCGCGCCGACGGTCCTGATCTATGGGCACTACGACGTCCAACCCCCCGACCCGCTTGATCAATGGACCACGCCGCCGTTCGAGCCGACGATCCGCGACGGCAAGATTTACGCCCGCGGCGCGACGGACGACAAGGGCCAGTTCTTCACGCATCTGAAGGGGGTCGAAGCCTGGCTGCGCGCGACCGGTTCGCTGCCGGTGAACGTGAAGTTCGTGATCGAAGGGGAGGAGGAGGTCGGCGGCGCGAACCTCGATCGGTTTTTGGAGGCAAACCGCGAGAAACTCGCGTGCGACGTCGTTGTCGTCAGCGATGGATCGCAATACGCGCCAGGCATGCCCGCGATCAATTATGGGTTACGTGGGATTCTCGCGGCGGAAATCACCATTCACGGCCCCGAGCAGGATTTACATAGCGGGATTTTCGGTGGGTCTGTGATGAATCCCGCCGTGGCCCTATGTCGGCTCATCGCCACGCTGCATGACGACCAAGGACGGATTCAGATACCCGGATTCTATGATCGAGTCCGCCCGTTGTCGGATGCCGAGCGTCGCGCGTTCGCTCGGCTGCCATTTGATGACTCTAAGTACGGTCGGGAAATCGGGGTGTCGGGGTTGTTCGGTGAAGTCGGGTACACCACGCTGGAACGGCGGTGGGCGCGCCCGACCTGTGAAGTCAATGGCCTGTCCGCAGGCTACCAAGGCGTGGGACCCAAGACGATCATCCCCGGTTCGGCGACTGTGAAGCTGACATGTCGCCTGGTCCCGGACCAAGACCCGGTGGAACTCAGCAACGCGCTCGAGCGCCACGTTCGGAAGGCCTGTGCGCCGGGAGTTCGATTGTCCTACCGCGACTATCATGGATGCCGCCCGTTTGCGTTCAACCCGCATCATCCATGGATCACCCTCGCGAATGATGCGTTGAAAACGGGCTTTGGCGCGGCGCCGGTTTTGATCCGAGACGGAGGTTCCATCCCGGTCGTGCTGACCTTCAAGGAAGTGTTGGGGGTCGACACGCTGCTGTTGGGCTGGGGACAGGAGTCCGATGGGATGCATGCTCCGAATGAGCATTTTCTGATCGACGATTTTCATCGCGGGTGTTTCACCGCGGCGCACCTGCTCCCGCGCCTCAGCCAAGGCCCGCAAAGCTCCCGAGGTGCCGTGAATGAAGCGATTATGGAGTGAATCGCCGATCGTCATCTGGACATTGACCTCCACGCCGCGCACCATGAGCCTTGCGCTGTTGGTGGCGATGATTGTGCTGAGCTTGACCGTCTGGGGCATGACGAGATACAAACAATACTCCGAATTGATCCATCATTCGATCGAATTCCTGACGTTTCTCGCCACGGCGGTCGGGATTAGTTTGGTGCTGCGGCAATTGCATGAGTCGGACAAGATCGCTCGGGCTGAAGTCACATTTCAAATCGTCAAAGAGTGGGACGCCGATCCCGTCATCAGCATCGCCCGCAAGACCATTGAAAAATTTCTTGGTCCCTATTGGGAAGACCGCGAACTCCACACGATTCCCATCTATCCCTCCGACTTGAAGGATCCGGCCGCACCACAATCGCGTGACATGCGGCTGGCTAATTTCGTCCATGCCGAATCACTCGCCATTGCCGAACTGCGTGAATCGGTGATCCAGGTGCTTAACTTTATGGAGAATGTCGCTTGGTTGTATCAGCACGATCGACTCGACAAACCGATGCTTAGAGAGTTGCTGTTGGGCCCCATGTACGATACACATTCGTTTTTACGAGATTTTCGCATCGAATTCTCGCAGGCCTTTCTCGACAATCATCGCATGGTTCGGTCCCAAGGGGGGGTGATCGATTGGGACGACCCGAAATTCAGCGCATGGCCGATCCTTGATCAGATGATGGCTGATTATGATGCCGGGCTTCTGGCCGAGAATCCGAGCCCCAAACGTCACTGGCCGAAACATCTAGCCTCCATGAACCCGCCACCGGCGCTCAAGTCTTGATGGCCGCGTTTCGGGCGTCGGACCGAGCCTAGCGGTCTTCACCCCCGAAGCCGTCGACACCGATACGCGCCAGTCATCACGCGTTTTCAACCTTCACGTCTCGGACCCTCCATGCTCGACCTCCAGTTCCTCTGTGATCACCTCGACGCCGTCGCCGCCAATTGTCGGAACCGGGGGGTCGCCGTCGATCTCGAGCGGTTGAAATCGCTGCGTGATCAACGCAACGCGCTCATCGCCGAGACCGATGCCGCGCGGCATCGGTCGAAGGAACTCTCCGCGCAGATTCCCAAGGCCGATGCCGCGGCGCGGCCCGGGCTCATCGAGCAGGGACGGCAGCTCCGCGAGACGATTTCCGTTTTGGAGGCGCGGCAGACCGAGCTCGACGCCGCCTTGCGCGAGTTGCAGGCCGCGATTCCGAACATGACCCATCCCGCCGCGCCGATCGGGCGGTTGGAGTCGGAAAGCGTGACGGTGCGGACGTGGGGGACGCCGCGGGCGTTCGATTTCGAGCCGCTTGATCACGTCGCGTTGTGCGAGAAGCATCAACTCTTCGACTTGGAGGCCGGCGCGCGGGTCGCCGGGCACGGTTTCTACTTCCTGAAGAACGAGGCGGTCCTGCTGGAGCTCGCCCTGATCCAGTATGCGGTGCGGATTGTCCGCAAGCATGGGTTCACGCTCCACAGCACCCCGGACCTCGCCCGCCGCGACGTCCTGGAAGGGACCGGCTATCAGCCCCGCGGCGACGAAACGCAGATCTACTCGATCGCCCACAGCGACCTCTGCCTCGTCGCGACGGCGGAGATCACGCTTGGGGGAACGCTCAAGGATCAGACGGTGAGCACCGCCGACTTGCCGCTGAAGCTCGCGGGAATCTCGCATTGTTTCCGGACTGAAGCGGGAGCCCACGGCAAGGCGACGCGCGGCATCTACCGCGTCCATCAATTCACCAAGGTCGAGCTCTTCGCCTTCACCGCCCCAGATCTGGCGGCGTCCGACGCGGTCCACGAGCAGATCGTCGCCATCGAGGAAGAAATCTTCCAGGGGCTCGGCATCCCGTACCGCGTCCTCGACATCTGCACGGGGGATCTCGGCGGCCCGGCCTATCGCAAGTACGACCTGGAAGCCTGGATGCCCGGCCGCAAGGAATGGGGCGAAGTGACGTCGGCGTCGAACTGCACCGACTTCCAAGCCCGCCGCCTGAACGCCCGGTGCAAGTCCCCCGACAAGAAGGGGACGCAGTTCGTCCACTCGCTGAACGGCACCGCCGTGGCGATCACCCGGGCCCTGATCGCCGTGCTGGAGAATTACCAGCAAGCCGACGGCAGCATCGTGATTCCGGAAGTGCTACGACCGTGGGTCGGACAGGAGAAGATCGGCTGAACGCCGGTCCGGAGACGGCTGCTCTTTCCAAGCTTCATCCGCTGATGTGTGCCGTCGGCTTCACCTGCGCGACTGCCATCGGGTGTCCGATAGACATCGGAAATTCCACTGGCGAAGCCAGTGGCACACGCGTCAAACGTTCCCTGAGTCGCCCTGCGATCCAACGACTGCTAGCGCCGCATGAAGCCTTCGGGGAGTTCTTTCAGCCGTTCGAGCTCCAGAATCTCGCTGAAGTACCACGGCTGGCCTGTTGACTTCTTGGAGCCGACGCATTTCGCGGCGTACTTGACGCCGTCGTGCTCTTTCCAGTCGCTGAACCGCATGATGTCGCTCCGCCAGTCCATGCGGACCAACAGGCTGGTTTCGCGATCAAAGTAGAGGTCGAGCGGGGGGGTGATCGTTTCGCTGATCCGCAGGCCGAAGGCGGGACGGCCCGCTTCGTCGATGTCGGGAATGATCTCGACCTTCGAGCGGGGATCGGTGAGCGCCCCAAGGGTCCAGGCCCAGGCGAGAAAGGTCGCCGGTTCTTTGGGGGCCTGCGGGTCGATCACGCGTTCGTTCTTGCCGGTCCACCAGTAGAGCGGGGGTTCGTAGATCGAGACCCGCGGGGCGACCTGCTTATTGGGATCGGCGCTGACGTTGACCGTTTCTTTGGTGCGGAAGAGCTTGAGGAGCGCCGGCTCGCCTCCGACCGCCGTGACCGTCTTTTCGATGAGGGGTTTGGGATCGGCGTCTTCCGCCCGGACGGCGGGAACCGCGACGCCGAGGCACGTCAGCCACACACATCCCCAAGCGAATCGGCCCCATCCGCGCATCGGTCATCCCCATATCGAAGACTTGGAATCCCCTCGGCATGAAGCGGCCGATGGAGGCGAGAACATGCGTCACCGCGCGACGGCGGCGGCTTGCACCCGGGTTTGCCCCAGCGTCGACCCATACTTGGCGGCCATCCGCCAATGAAGCAACGCGACGCCGGGCTTCCCTTTGGCTTCGGCGGCTTGGGCCAGACGCTCGAAGCGGGCCGCTTCCGCGGTGTGGTCGATGATCGTTTCGGCGGGGAGCCGGGCCTGACCGCCGGCAAGCCCGACACCATACCGTGCCGAGAGCGCGCGGGTCGCCGGTCCAAGGTCGGTCGCGTCGTCCGCGCTGCCGGTTGCGAGGATGGCCTCGTCCATCGCGCGCAGGTCATGAATGTAGACGCTCGTCGAGACGGAGCCGGCTTGCCGTTCGAGGCCGATCGAAGACCCGTTGCGGAGCGGCCCCGTCGTGGAGCGTGTCGAGCGGCCCGAACCGACGCCCCCGAGGAAGGTCGAGCCGCGATCGGGGACCGACACGGACGTTCCCACGGAGAAGGTGCTCACCACGGGTTGTTGGACGGTTTGCCCTTGCGCCCAAGCGACATTCGTCAGGCCGAGCAGGCAGCCGATCACGAAGACGCGATTCATCAGGCGATTCCCGAACGGAGTCCACTACGGCCTGTCGACCAACGGTCCGAATCACGCGGGAAATTGTAAACGACAATCTCGGTGGGCTCCACGGGAATCGTCCGCGACGGTGCACACAACGAGCGGCGCGGCGTCAGCCCGCCGTGCGATGAGCGGGACCGTGCTGAATGCCCCAAGGCGAGCGTCATGGAACGGCTCAGGTTTTGACGCGTCGCGGCGGTGAAAGGTCGTCCGTGACGTTGGTTCCTTGATGTGTGTCGAGGGTCAACGTTTCGCGACACGGCGGGCTGACGCCGCGCCGCTCGTTGCGGGGGCGTCACCGTACGGTCGACGTTCCGGGTCGGATTTGTCGCTGGAGACGACGTTGGTCGATGATCCGGTTACACTGACGCGCATCCTTAGCCGGTCCGTCATGAAACATCACGCTCGAAAGGGGCTCCCTTGGATTTCGTCGATCTGTTGTCGCGCTGGCTGCACGTCGGGACCGCCATCACGCTCCTCGGCGGGACGATCTTCATGCGGTTCGTCCTTGTTCCGGCGGCGAATCAGCTGCCCGACGACGCCCATCAGCAACTGCGGCAGTTTGTCACCGCGCGGTGGAAACGCTTCGTCCATCTGGGGATTCTGCTGTTCCTGCTCACCGGGTTCTACAACTATCTCACCGCCGAACCCGCCGCGGCGATGAAGAAGCAGTACCACATGCTGATGGGGATCAAGATCCTGCTCGCGTTCGGGATCTTCGGGATCGCGTCGGTGCTCGTGGGCCGATCCAACGCCGGTCAGCGGATGCGGAACAATCCCAAGCGGGCGATGGGGCTGATCGTGCTGTTGGGGCTGATCATCCTCGGCATCTCGGGCTATCTGAAGGTGCAGGGGCTGAAGTTGGCGAAGGCGGGGGCGCCCGCGGCGGTCGCGGCTCCGGCGGAATAGTCACTCCCCGACAACGTGATCCCGGTGGAACGGATGCGCCGTGAGCGGTTCGGTGGAACGGTTGGATGTCGCTTCGGTGTTGGGGCCGGAGGGTCACATCGCGCGGCGGCACGCCCGGTATGAGACGCGACCGCAGCAACTCGAGATGGCGACCGCCGTCGCGCGGGTGATCGCCGACGGCGGACATCTGATCGCCGAGGCGGGGACCGGGACCGGGAAGAGTTACGCCTATCTCGTGCCGGCGATTCTCGCGGCGACCGCCGGACAGGGGACCGGCGCGCCGCGCAAACGGATCGTCGTCTCGACGCACACGATCAGTCTGCAGGAACAGCTCATCGAGAAGGATCTCCCCTTCCTGAACGCCGTCCTGCCGGTCGAGTTCTCGGCGGTGCTGGTCAAGGGGCGGTCGAACTATGTCAGTCTGCGGCGGCTGAACGGAGCGCTGCAACGGGCGGGAGTCTTGTTCGGCCGACCCGAAGAGGCCGATCAATTGCAGGAACTGGCGAGTTGGTCGCGGAAGACCGGCGACGGCAGCCTCGCCGATCTCGACTTCAAGCCGTTGCCGCAGGTTTGGGACGAAGCCGCGAGCGAGCACGGCAACTGCCTCGGCAAGAAATGCCCGACATACAACGAATGCTTCTATTACAAGGCGCGGCGGCGGGTCTGGAACGCCGACGTGTTGGTGGTGAATCATGCGTTGTTCTTCAGTGACTTGGCGATTCGCCGCGAAGGGGCGTCGATTCTGCCCGATTACGACGTGGTGATCCTCGACGAGGCGCACACGGTCGAACAGGTCGCCGCCGATCATCTTGGGTTGACGATCACCAGCGGCCAGCTCGAGTACTTCCTCAATAAGCTCTTTCAAGAGCGGCAGCAAAAGGGGCTCCTGGCGCGGCCGGAACTGCGACACGAACAGCAACTGGTCACCCGCGCCCGGGGGTTGGTCCGGGATCTGTTCGATGATGTGCGGGGTTGGAAAGAGACCCGGGGGGGGGCCAATGGGCGCGTCAAGCAGCCGCTGCCGCTGGTCAATCACGCGAGTCCCGCGCTGGTGGAACTTGGGACCGCGGTGACGCAGTTCGGCAAGACGTTGCCGAAGGAAGAGGACGAGATCGAGTACACGGCGGCGGGGGAGCGCTGTGTGGGGCTCGCGTCGACGCTCAACGCCTGGTGGCAGCAGACCGCCGAGGAGAGCGTTTATTGGGTCGAAGCCTTCGGGCAGAAGCAGGATCGGTTGCGGCTGCTATCGGCTCCGATCGATGTCGGCGGAACGATGCGGGACGAACTCTTCAACAAGACGCCGTCGGTCATCTTGACGAGCGCCACGCTCGCCACGGGTTCCTCCGGGTTTCAATTCGTGCGTGAACGGTTGGGGCTCACGAAGACGACCGAGCTGCAGGTGGGGAGCCCGTTCGACTACAGGCGGCAGGTGCGGCTGATCCTCGCCGATGGAATGCCCGATCCCGGCAGCGAGCCGAGCGCGTACGAATCGGCGTGCATCACGCGGATTCAGCGGTATCTTGATTGGACGAAAGGCCGGGCATTCGTCCTGTTCACGAGCTATCGGTTCCTGCAGAACGTCGCGCGGCGGATGACGTCCTGGCTGGCGCAGCGGAACTACGGGCTGTATGTCCAAGGGGCCGACATGCCGCGGAACCTGCTGCTCGACAAGTTTCGCCAGGACGGGGCGGGGGTGTTGTTCGGGACCGACAGTTTCTGGCAAGGGGTCGACGTGCCGGGCGACGCGCTGCAGAACGTGATCATCACGAAGCTCCCCTTCAGTGTCCCCGATCATCCGCTGCTGGAGGCCCGCGTCGAGGCGATCCGCCAGCGCGGCGGGCAGCCCTTCAGCGAGTATCAGGTTCCCGAGGCGATCATCAAACTGAAGCAAGGTTTCGGCCGGTTGATCCGCACCCGGACCGATACCGGCATCGTTGCGATCCTCGATCCCCGCGTCCGCAGCAAACCGTACGGGCGGCAGTTTCTCGAGAGCCTGCCCGAGTGCGAGGTGGTGGTGGATGCGTGATGTGGATGATGATAGAAGCCCAGGGAACGCTTTCCCTGGGCTTCATGAACATGTTGGATCTTCATGGAACTTCGCCTTATGTCCCCCAGCGATCCGCTCCCGCCGCCGCCGTTCTCCGGGATCGCCATGTTCGGCCGCGTGCCCTGGCGGACGGATTTCGCCGCAGCCGACGTGGTGATTCAAGGGGTACCGTATGATTCGGCGACATCGAATCGGAGCGGCGCGCGGTTTGGGCCGCGGGCCTTGCGGGAGCACTCGTTGCTGTTGTGGGGCTACAACAACGTCCAGCAGATCGCGCCGTTTGCGGCGCTGACGATCGTCGATGGAGGGGATGTTCCCGTCGTCCCGCCGGATGTGGTGGCGACGCATCAGGCGATCGAGCGGGAGACCCGGCGCATCGTGGAGGCGGGGGCGTTGCCGGTCACGTTGGGAGGGGATCATTCGATCACGCTGCCGCTCTTGCGAGCGGTCGCCGCGATGGCCGGTCCCGTCGCGGTGGTCCATTTCGACGCCCATCCCGACACGTGGGACCATGAGTATCCCGGGCAGAAATACAGCCACGGGACGCCCTTCATTCGGGCGATCGAAGAGGGGTTGATCAATCGGGATGCGTACGTCCAACTTGGGATTCGTGGTCCGACGGGCGGGCCGCAGGACTATCAAGACGCGCTCCGCTTGGGCGCGCGGATGATCACGCTCGAAGAGTTTCGCACCCGGACGCTGGCCGATGTGATCCGCGAGGTCCGCGAACGGGTGGGGCCGCGACCGGTCTATGTGACCTTTGACATCGACGCCGTCGACCCCGCCTTCGCGCCGGGGACCGGGACGCCGGAGGTGGGGGGATTGACGAGTCATGAGGCGTTGCAATTGGTGCGCGGACTGCGGGGGTTGAGGTTCGCGGGGTTTGATCTCGTCGAGGTCGCCCCGCCGTTCGATCCCGCCGGAATCACGGCGATTCTGGGGGCGAACCTTGTGTTTGAGTTTCTGTCGCTGGTGGCGGCGGCAAAGGTGTCAGCTTCGGCATGAACCGCCGATTTCGATGCTGTTGTGGCGGAGTTCCATCAAGTTCCCGCGTGGATGCTCCGATGCGCTGCGGAGAGGTTGTGACCGCGCGTGGCGACACGTGCTCGGCCGATGGTTCTTGCCCTCAAGCCGGTCACGGAATTCGCACGGACCGATCCCGTAGGTCTCTACACGTGGTTGTGCCCGCCATCATCAGATTCATGAACCGGATTGATCAGCCCCTCCGGGGCTAAGCACTTCGCACATGGGTCTGTGGATGGAGCGGACGACGAATTGTGTCGATACCGATGCCCCCCCCGTGGCACCCAAAGAGTCACTTCGTGCCAATACTTTTGTCTGTCCTCGCCTCCCCCAGCACGACGGATGACTGATACGCCCGCGCGATCGACGAAGCCTGCGACTACGTGGTGGGTGACCACGCGGGGGATCGTCGTGTCGCTCCTCTTCTGGTCGTCGCTGCTGACGGCGGCGGCGCTTTATGCCGGGGTGGTCCTGGCCCCCAAGGGGGTCACCTGGCGGACGTTGCAGCGACAGTTTCACGAGCAGCAGACGCGACTCCTCGAATTGGAACGACATACCGAGCAGTTGCAACTCGTCGTGGAGGCGCTCGAACGGGATCCGCAGTTCGTGGCGGAGTTGGCGCGGCTGGAGCTCGACGCCGCCCGCCCGGGAGAAGAGGTGCTGGCTGTCGACGCGGGGTTGTCGCTGAATCCGTGGTTGCAACGGTTGCCCGACCAGAAGTTGGCGGCTCCCGTGCCCGATCCTTGGCTGCCGCATTTGCAACGCCTCGCGAGTGACGATCGGCTGCGCCGCGATTGTCTGCTTAGTGGGGCGCTGTTGGCGCTGTTCGCCTTCACCTTTCTGCACGATCCCTCGGAATCGCCCCACGACCCCGCCCCGCCGGCGGAATCGTGGTGGTCGCGGGTGACGCGGCGCTATCGAGCGTCGTGACGTGTGGGGTCACGACGACGCCCTGGGAAGGACGCTCCTGGGCATCTGCCCGGCAAATGTTGCCGATGTCGCCTTTGCCGATGGGCGAAAGTGCGGCTGTCTACTGTCAAACGGCGAAGCCTGAAGAAACTTTTCCGCTCAAGGGGGTGTTGAACTCTACCGATAGTAACGATTGGAACGACTGCGCCGATGTTGCGGTGTGGTTGCGCCTCCCCTCGCACTTCAGGCTGGCAGGGATCGCATGGCCGCTCAACGTACGACTCATCCCCCGTTGCCCCCTCGGACCCTCGCGGAATGGTTCCGACGGCATTGTCGCCCGCTCCCCCTGGTACTCGGAGCCGCGATGTTGGGGGGACCGGTCGCCGAGACCTACCTCGCGGCGGCTCCCCCGCGGTTCCAATCCAAAGACGCCAATCCCAAGCCGACGCAAGAAGATAAGGAGGCGGCGGTCGAGCGGCCCACGCTGAAGCTCAAGTACTTCAATGCGTCGTGGGAAACGGTCCTCAACGACATCGCCGAGAAGACCGGCTCGACGCTGGTCGCCGATCGGGTTCCCAAGGGGACCTACAGCCGCAGCGACCGCAACGACTACAGTCGCGAGGAAGCGCTGCGGATCATCAACAAGGAGATCGAGAAGCTCGGGTTCCGCGTGCTGGAGAAGGGGGACTACCTGGTGGTCCTCGACCTCCCCGCGCAGCGGCCGCGGTATGAACGCCCGACGGTCCCCCGCGCCGGGACATCGCGGGTCGAACCCGTGACCGAAACCGCCGCCGCGCCGCAGCGACAGTTCGGCCCGGTCCAACCCGCGACGGGTCAAGCCCCCGCGAAGTCGTCTCGCCCGAACCCGGCGACCAAAGGCGGAATCCAGCAGGCCTCGTTCGAGACGGAGGAGCCCGATCCGTCACGGTCCTCGGCGGAAGAGCTTCTGCTGGATGAGGCCGCCGAGGATTCGCAAGGGACGACCCTTTCGGCGGTCGCCTATCGGACCCGAAATCAAAAAGCGGGATCGATCGCGAAGCATCTCTTCCGGACATTCCGCGAACGGTCGGAACTGTTGAAGGTGAGCCGCAACGGGCTCCCCGGGTTCCGCGTGCGGTCCTCGACCGCGGTCGCCGGCGACGACTCGATTCAGTTCACGTTCGCGATCGACGAGGCGAAGAACGAACTGCTCGTCGAGGGGCGGACGAGCGAAGTCGATGCGATGCTCAAGCTGATGGGGATGCTCGATCGTCCCGGACTCGAGCGGGAGCCGATTCAACTCGTCTCGACGACGAAAACCGCCTGCGAACTTGCGCTGCAGTTCGACGAACAGTCGTCCCGGATTCAGCGGGCGCGGGCCGAGATCCCCGCCGAACCGCCCGATCCATTCGCGAACGTCGATCAACTGGCCCAGGCCGATGGCGCGCCTCCGGCCGAGGCCCCCGCCGCCGAGACTCCCGGTGACACGAAACCGGAGGAGCCGCTGCCGGGACAACTCGGCGACGTGATCGGGAACCTCAAGGGCGAGGTCAACATCGAGTCGGTTCCCGATCTCGGGGTCCTGATCCTGAAGGGGAACCAGGCCGACGTCGATCAAGTGATGCAGGTGATCCGCGAGCTCGAAAAACTCAGCGAACAGACCGCGCCGCAGCTCGAATTGTTGTTCCTGCAGAACGTCAATTCGGAGGCCCTCGCGGAGCTGCTGACGCAGGTTTACGAGAGCCTGACGAAGTTCCCCGGGAAGGCGACCCAGCCGCGACAAAGCGTGGCGATTCTCCCCGTCTCGAAGCCGAACGCGATCCTGATTGTCGCGCCGACGGCCGATATGCCGGGGATCAAGTCGCTCGCCGACGAACTCGACAAACCGGTCGATCCGACCACGGAGTTCCAGGTTTTTCACCTTCAGTCCGCGGTGGCCACTCAGGTCGAGCAGCTGCTGACTGAATTCTTCGAGGAACGCAAGGGGCTGGGGCCGCGGGTGCTGATTCGCGCCGACGTCCGCAGCAACAGCGTCATCGTCTCCGCTCGACCGAACGATCTCGACGAAGTCCAATCGCTGATCCGGAAGATCGACTCGGCGGAAGGGATGGCCGCCAACCGGATGCAGGTCTTTCCGCTGAAGAACGCGGTCGCGACCGAACTCGCGGCGGTGATCAACCTCGCCATTCAAAGCGTGCTGTCGCCCCCCTCGACGCAGGGGGCCTCGTCGGTCTTCGGCCAAGGGGCGGGGATCGGGGGCGCGCAGGTCTCGGAGGAATTCCGCGACGTCCGCTCGTCGGTGCTGCAGTTCCTTACGATCGACGCCGATGGCGAACGGGTCCTGCGCTCCGACATTCTCGCCGATATCCGCATCACTCCCGATCCCCGGATGAACGCGCTCCTCGTCACGGCTCCCGAGGCGAGCGTCAACCTGATCGCCGAGTTGATCAAGGCCCTCGATCAGCCGACGAGTCAGGTCGCCGAGATCAAGGTCTTCACGCTCGCCAACGCCGACGCCTCGTTGATGGTGCAGCAGTTGCAGGCCCTGTTCAACGTCTCCACGACGGGACAAGGGGGCAACCGTCAGCAAACGGGCATCCAGGTCGCCGGGGCGGAGGACGCCAGCAGCGGACTCATTCCGCTGCGGTTCTCGGTCGACACCCGCACCAACAGCGTGATCGCGATCGGCGGAGCGGACGCGCTCGGCGTCGTCGAGGCGATCATGCTGCGGCTCGACGAAAGCGACGTCCGCGAACGCAAAAACACCATTTATCGCCTCAAAAACAGCCCGTCCGACAGCATCGCCCAGGCGATCACCAACTTCTTCACGTCGCAAAGCGATCTCGCCGCGAACGATCCCAACCTGTTCAGCACGGTCGAACAGTTGGAGCGGGAAGTGATCGTCGTGTCGGAACCGGTCAGCAACAGCCTGCTGATCTCGGCGACGCCGCGGTACAACGACGAGATTCAGCGGCTGATCGAGAAGCTCGACGCGGCCCCGCAGCAGGTGGTGATCCAGGCGCTGATCGTCGAAGTCGAACTGAACGACGCGGACGAGTTCGGCATCGAACTCGGCTTCCAGGATTCGATCCTGTTCGACCGCAGCATCGTGGACGACATCCTCACCACCACGACCACCACCACGCAGAACAACACCACCGTCACGCAGACGAACATCATCTCGCAGTCGTCCTCGCCGGGGTATCTGTTCGGCAACCCGGCGACGCCGCTGGGCAACAACACGACTCCGGGCAGCCCGACCAACCGCGTCGGCTCGCAGGGCCTTAGCAACTTCTCGGTCGGCCGCACCAACGGCGACCTGGGCTTCGGCGGGTTGGTGCTGTCGGCGAGCTCCGAATCGGTCAGCTTCCTGTTGCGGGCCTTATCGGAAAATCGGCAAGTGCGGGTTCTCAGCCGGCCGCAGATTCGGACCCTCGACAATCAGCAGGCGCAGATTCAACAAGGGCAGAACGTGCCCATCGTGCAGGGGGTGACCCTGACCGCGAACGGGATCGCCAACCCCAACGTGGCGCGCGACGACGCCGGGGTCATCCTGACCGTCACGCCGCGGATCAGTCCCGACGGCAACGTGGTGATGGCCCTCACCGCCGAGAAGAGCCAATACAACCTCAACAGCGGGGTGCCGATCTTCACCGACGCCAGCACCGGGAACGTGGTGACGTCGCCCGTGAAGGACATCAGCACCGCCGTCACCACGGTCAGCGTTCCCAGTGGTCAGACGGTCGTGATGGGGGGCCTGATCACCTCGCGGACCGACGAAGTCCATCGCAAGGTACCGTGGTTGGGGGACATCCCGATTCTGGGGTACGCCTTCCGCTACGACTTCCTGCAGACTCGGCGGACGGAGCTCTTGATCTTCCTGACGCCGCGGATCGTCTGGGACGACGCGGAGGCCGAGCACATCAAGGATGTGGAAATGGCCCGCATCCACTTCATCGAGTCGGAAGCGGAAGAGATGCACGGCCCGCTGCGTGGCGTGCCGGCGGAAGAGCTCTATCCCACGGGGCTCGACCCGAGCTATCCGCAGCCGATGCATGGCCACCCGGAAGGGACGATTTTGCCCAGCCCGGTGACGAGCCCCGCGATTCCCCCGACCCCGCCGTCGAATCCGACCCCGATCGCGCCCCCACCGGCTGCGGAAGCCAACGACGCCGCGACTCAAAGCGTGCCCGGAACTTCGGCATTACCGCAAGCGCTTCCCGCGGCAGCCGGCGAGGCGCTGCCCGCGGAAGTGGTGATTCCGGGTCCGCCGGCGGAAGAGGAGCTGGATGGTACGTCATCGGCGTCGGGGATTCAGTCGGCCGATTGGCGGACGTCGAGTTACGGCGGGTCATCGCGGACTCGGTCAATGATTCAACAAACGGTCGCGGAGTTCGAGGAGCCGGCGACCCCGCGTGGTCCCGGCGCTCCCGGCAAGGCGCAGTTACAACCGGTCCCGCCCGCCGTTCCGCCCGCGCAAGAGAAGGGGGCGGTGAAGCTGGGGCGGAAGTCGTGGCTGCCGAAGCGGTGACGAAGATCGTTGACGACCAAGCACGCTGGTTGCGGCTCGGATCTCCGCGTGTGCCACTGGCTCCGCCAGTGGTTTTGATCGAGGGACACACCATTCGATTCGCACTGGCGTAGCCAGTGGCACCCCCAACACGGACTCCGGCAGACCCATCAGACAGGTCACAGCCGGCGTGTGGCCTCGGCAACCCGACCGCTCCCGCTCGATGCGTTCGCCCTCACTGTGGGCTCACAAGGTGGAACCATGAAAACCCGGATGTGCTGGATGGTGACCTTGGCGGGGCTCGCCTGGATGACGTCGGGCTGCGCCACACTGGACCTCCCCTTCGCGCAACGGATGCCGCAGGCCAGCGCGAAGAACCCCGTGGTGCAGGTCGTCTGCATGTGGGAGGCCTCGGAAGGCCGTGATCCGGAAGGGGCCCCCTGCCGTGGCTTCGCGGGGCAGATTCTGTTCCTCGGCAATAAAGGAGGCACTCCCGTCGCCGTCGAGGGGGAAGTCATCGTCTATGTCTTCGATGACATCGGGACCGAAGCGGAACAAGCGGTCCCGATCCATCAGTTTCGGTTCGACGCGAAGGCCTGGAATCGGCATATGAAGGTGGGGACGCTGGGACCGTCGTATCACTGCTTCATCCCGTACACCCGCCGGGGCAGTCACGAGGCGAACTGCACGCTGCGGCTCCGCTTCACCCCCACCGAAGGGCAACCTCTGACTTCGGACGCCTCGCATCTGACGCTCGAAGGCCGCACGCGGATGACCGCGGCGGAGCAGCCCTACGTCAGCGAGAACACGCTCGCCTATCAGACGTCGCGGCCCGCGCCGCGGCGGCTCCCCAAGACCACCACGATTCCGCTCGTTGACCGTGGCGTTCAGACCGCGGGCTGGACCGACGCGGCCACCACTGACGACCAAGGGGTCGTCCCGGCGGGCTACGCGACCAGCGCGCCCGGGGCCCCCGCATCCTCCGAAGACCGCCTGCGTCAAATCCTCGAAGCACACAAACAGGCCCACCCCGCGCAGGTACCCGCCGCGCCGACGGAGTCTCCCAGGCTGAAGCTCAAGGGCTCGTGAGGGTGGTCGAAGGTTGATGGCCGGATGGTACGTGCATTCGTGTGCCACTGGCTTCGCCAGTGGTCTATTTCGACGGTCAGCTCATTCGGATCACATCGCCTCAGCCATGGCGGCTCGATGAGCCATCAAGATCGCGGACTTCATGCCATCGGTTTCGTCTCCCTCGATCAGACCAACCCCATGATCCCGACAGGCCGATTTCCCGCCGTCTCGGGAGCCGAATTCCAGGACTGACCGGTATGTCGACCGACCGGCGGCTAGCGCCGTTCCGCTGACTCTGACCTTCAACCCTCAACCTTCGACCCTCAACCACCGCATGGCCGAACCGCTGCTCTACGAAGTCCTCTTCGCCTGGAAATGCGGCAGCACGCATCACAAGCTCGCGCTTGATGCCTTGCGGCATCTGCGGTGCGCGCACGCCGAGCGGTGGCGTGATCTCTTCCTCGGGCGGATCGAACCTTATCTCGCGGGCTCGAAAGCGCCCGACAACGACTTCAAGGACTTCAAGAACCACGTCCTGCACGTCGAGGAAAACTTCTGGGGAGGCGCGGTCGTCGCGGCCCAACACTGGTACCAAAAGACGAGCGCGGCGCTCGCGGCCCGGAACTGGAACGACTTCGTCTACTCGGCGGGCGTCCTCTCCCATTACTACAGCGATCCCTGGCAACCGTTCCATACCGGCCAAAGCGATACCGAAGGGGTGATCCACCGCGCCGCGGAATGGTCGATCGCCTGCGGCTATCTCGAACTGCAACTAATCCTGGAGCAGGACTTCGGCGGCTATCCCGACGTCGCCATTCCCGCGGGCGACGACTGGCTCGCCGAGATGATCCAGGAAGCCGCGCTCACCGCCCACGAGTACTATCAGCCGAGCATCGCCCATTACAACTTCGCGGTCGGGAAGAAGGATCCTCCGGCGGGTTTCGATCAGGAGGCGAAGGACTTCCTCGCGGTGCTCCTCGGCTCGGCGGTCGTCGGGTACGCGCGGATTCTGGATCGACTGATCACCGAGGCCGACGTCGTCCCCCCGGCGACGAACATCACGCTGTTGGGGACGCTGGCCCAACTGACCGTGCCGATCTTCTGGGTCACGAAGAAGCTGAAGTCGGTGAAGGAACGGGCGGTCATCGAGGCGATGTATCGTGAGTTCGAGGCGACGGGGAAAGTCCTGAAGACGCTCCCGGCCGACGACCGCGCGATCCGCGAGCTCCATGCCCGCGAAGTGATCCAGACGCCGATCGAAGTCCTCGACCAAGCCCCGATCGGTCCGTTGGGAGCGGCATATGGGACCGGGACTCCCGCGCGACCGAAAGGTCCGACCAAACCCCGTCCCGCCGCGAAACCCACGCCTTCCAAGGAACCGGCCGCGAAGGCCCAGTCCGCCAACGGTCCGCAGTACCATCTGCGACGGGACGATTTGCTGGAAGCGGCGCCGTCGATCGGTCCCAAGACGGCGGCGAGACTCGACGCCGTCGGCTTGCGGACCGTCCGGGACCTCCTGCAATGCGATCCCGACAGCATCGCCCGCAAGCTGAACCTGAAGCACATCGACGCGCCGACGTTGCGCGCGTGGCAGCGGCAGGCGACCCTGGTCTGCACGGTTCCCGGCCTGCGCGGACACGACGCGCAATGGCTGGTCGCCTGCGACATCATCGACCGTGAACAGCTCGAACGGGCGAAACTCGATGACCTCGCGCCACGGATCGAGGCGTACGCGCGGACCTCGACGGGGCAAAGGGTCTTGCGTGGCGGCGCGCCCCCCGATCGCGCGGAAGTCGCCCGCTGGATTCAAGCCGCAACGCTGCCCTCGGCCGCCGCATAACGCCTTGCCGCCGGCGGCGTGAGCGCGACGGGTCGGAGAGGTCGATCGCGGAGCCCGTCGCGATCGAATGGACCATCCCCGCGCGACGGACTGGGGTCGGGAGTCAACACCCGACCCCAGTCATCCTTCGCTGGGGGCCATCACGGCCGCCATGGCGCCGGCGGCAAAACTCACACGGCGGCGGCATCACCCACCGCCGTCAGCGCGGGGCGGGTGGCCTGCGAGGGCATTTTCTTGGGGAACCGGCCGCGAACCAGCTCTTTCACGTCACAATGCGTCGAACCGAACGCCGCTTTCAGGACTTCGGCGGCGACGCGGGGGCGGGTGGTGTCGCCGCAGGTGAAGACGTCGGCGGCGACGTAACCATGCTCGGGCCAGGTATGCACCGAGAGGTGTGATTCGGAGAGGACGGCGACACCCGTGACGCCGTGCGGACTGAAGGTGTGGACGTTCAAGCTGAGTAACGTGGCGTTCGCCGCGTTGACGGCATCGACCATCGCCGTCCGAACCCAGGCAGCATCGTTGATGCTGTCGTTACAACCCCACAACTCGATGATGACGTGTTGACCCAAGTGCTCCATCAAAGCGCTCCTTAATTGTCGCTAGCTCGGTGCGAAAGATTGTTGTTCCGGCAAGGCAGGCCATCGCCCAGACATACAGTCCTGTTCCTCGTTCCCCGCGGATCGTCGGGCGAACGCCATCGATTCCGTCCGGGACATCTTCCGAAGCGAGGTCGTTCCACACCTCGTCTCTCCGGCGCCAACGTCGTCCCACAAAAACGTCGACTGGCTACGGTCGATCCGGACCGTGTCCACCGGGTCTTAACCATCAGCCCGGTTTCAGTCCCCGTGAGCCGCTTGGTGCTGCGGGGAACCGAGTATTATTGGACCCGAGACCGCGATCGTCAATGTCCGCGTCGGACGTTTGCCCCGGATCGGCCGTTCACCGGGGCCGACGGAATCGTTTGCTCCGTACGACGCCGAAAATCGGCAGGATCCGCCTGCCGAGCCTTCGCGGTCAGGTGTCGGCTCACCGACCAAGTCGCCCCTTCCCGCGGGGTCTTCGTCCGCTGTAGGTTGAGTGGATCCGGCGAAGTCGCGGCGTGAATCGAACGCCGCGTCGCGCCAAACCCCGACCTCACGCGGTCGGCGTGATAGGGTTGAGGACCGGCCGGTTCCGTGTCATGGGTGACCGGGGTCGGAGGGAGCGGCTCCCCTCGGCGGGTCTCGTGGTCCACACGCTCTTCCCGAGCGTTCCGCGACGCGGGCTCCAAAGGGCTGTACCCCGACTAGACCGCCTCGAGGACACAGGTCGAGCCGTCTCTCGCGCCCCGGTCACCCCAGGCTTGCCGCGGTCACCGGCGCGGTGTCGTAGCGTCCGCGAACATCCACTCCGACGAATTCCTCCTGTTCGTGAAGAGTCCGCCATGCACGCCTTGCCCGATTGGTTGTCGCGTCCCGCCCTGGGGTTGCTCGCCGCTTATGGTCTCACGGCGAATGTCTGGGCCGAATGTCCCTGCAACAAAGGGGCCCAAGGGTTTTCGACCCGTCCGGTCGCGCAGCATGTCGAACATCCCGACATGCTGCTCGACTCCGCCCCGTTGTATCAGCCCGCCAGTCCCCTCCCTCCCGTGGTGACGGACGGCGCCACCCTGCCGACCCCCGCGCAGGGGGCTCCGCTCACCGGGACGACGGCGGTCGGGTCGGGCGTGAATCGCTTCGCCGTCAGCCCCCCGCCGGGAACGCTGGGCCAGACCTATCACCGGCGGTCGTCGCTCGTCCCGGATGACAAGCACCCCCGCCTCGGGATGGTCGAGGTCAACCTGCCGGAAGATGTCGACGTCTCGGCCCGCGGGATGAAGGCGAAATGGACCGGCAAGGTCTGGCGACTCGAGACCCAGGAACCGCTGGTCCCATGGGTGCCCCATATCTACGCGATCAAGGCGGAACGCCGCGACAAGAAGACCGACGAAGTCGTGTCGACCGATGTGCGGTGGGTCCGCCTGATCATGGGCCGCGTGGTCTATCTCGAGTTCTAGCGGTGGATCACACAATCCCACGTTGAAGCCCAGGGAAGGCGTTCCCTGGGCTTCTTCTTGCATGTCATCATCGCCCGCGGGACGGTTCCCGAACCGCACCACCTTCCGGGATCTGCACGGTCCCGTGTTGATCGCGCCAGATCGCCAAGACCTCGGCGACTTCCGCCGGACTCGCGGTGCCGGTCGTCCCGAGCTTACGGACCGTCACGCCGGCGACCAGATTCCCGATGAGCGCCGCCTCGGCGTGACTTCCGCCACTAATCAGCGTGAGCACCGCTCCCGCGGTCGCGGAATCCCCCGCCCCCGTCGGATCGAACGGGCCCTTCAGGCTCGCGGTCGGGATGAGTTGCGGCTCGGGGTCGCTCACGAACATCCCCTTCTCGCCCCACGTCACGAAAACGGGGGCCTGTGTCTCGCCGCGCAGCCGCTGAATCGCCGTCAACAGGTCGTGCCGAGAGACTTCATCGCCCGGCAGCGGATTGGTGCGGCCGACCGCCTCGAACTGGTTCGGCTTGACGATGATGCGGCGGTACTGCCGGATGTTGCGGCGGCTGTCGGCCCAGAAGAGGACGTGCGGATAGCGGGCCGCCTGTTCCGAGAGGATCTCGCGGAGCGCCGCCGTCACCACGCCGCAATCGGGCAGCTCGACCTGATCCATGATGATCAGGGCGTCGACGCTTGGTAGGACGTGATCGAGCGCGGCCGCGAGCCGCGCGACGATCGCGGTGGGGGTCGGCCGACGGTTCTTGGTGTCGTAGCGGGAATGCTCGCCGACGAGCCCCGCCACGCCGTGATCGCGCGGCTTGAGATAGGTGGGGGTCATCAACTCCCCGCACTTCAAGAGCCCATCGGTCGAGCAGCCGAGCCGTTCGAGCCCTTTGCAGAGATCGTACGCCTCGCCGTCGTCACCCACCGCGCCGACCGCGTGCAGCTCTCCCGCGCCGAGGGCCGCGAGATTGTTCACAACCGTTCCCGCCGCGCCGGGACCATGCCGCCGCTGAATGACCTGATGGGCCGTCCGGCCCGTCTCGAGGCTCGGTTCGGCGAGCGTCGGGTCGACCTCGAGATACTTGTCGAGGAAAAAGTCCCCCACGACGGCGATTCGCCGATTCACGAAGCTCGCCATCAAGGCATGGAGCCGGTCGGGGGTCATGGGCATCCTCGCGGGGGGGCTGACTCGCCGTTGGTCATGGATCCTCACGTTCCGGATCGCAGGTCACCAGTCGGTCCTTGTAACGTGACTGGTTTCATCCTGGCTTGCAACGCCGGAAACGGATCGCTCTCGGAGATGTCAGGGCAGGGAAACCCCTGCGTTGCCGAGTTCTACGGAATGCCGGTTCACCGAGGGCCGAGGAACACCGCCCGGGAACCTGCGTGATGGCCGCCCCGTCCGTGCTTGAAGGGCGGCATCTCGGGGAGCCTTCATTTCCGTTCGAGACTCACGAAATCCTGTCATTCCCGTCATGAACCGCGACATTCGGGCTGCGTCGAATTCATGGTCCGCCAGAGAATTGGCCCGAGTTGGCTGCTCCAGCTGGGCTAAGTCCACCCGTCTTGTCTGGAGAGAACTCCACAAGGATCCCGGCATGTCACTTCCCGGCGCTCGTCGAACACCACGGCCTGGTTTTACCCTCATCGAACTCCTCGTGGTGATCGCGATCATCGCCATTCTGATCGCGTTATTGTTGCCGGCGGTCCAGCAGGCGCGCGAGGCCGCCCGACGGACGCAGTGCCGCAACCACCTCAAACAGTACGGCCTGGCGCTGCACAACTATGTCTCGACCAACAACGTCTTCCCGCCGAGCGCCGCGATCAATCTTGCCCCCGGCGCGGCCGATACCGAACCTTGGTCGGTCCATGCCCGACTGATGCCGTTCGTCGATCAGGCCAACGTTTACAACCAATTGATCCTGAGCATCCCCTGGTCGACCCAGTTCGTGCTGGCGAATCTGAAAATCCCCATGCTCACCTGCCCCAGCGATCCCAACGAAGGCAAAATTCGCGTGCCCAGCGGCGGCCGGCCGCAACACTATCCGACCTCGTATGGCTTCAGCCATGGAACGTTCTTCGTGTTTGATCCCACCACGGGTCGCGTGGGGGATGGCGCGTTCCACCCCAACGCCAGATTCGATTTCGGCTCCGTGACCGACGGCACCTCCAGTACGCTCATGATGGCCGAGGTCAAGTCTTGGTCGCCGACCCGCCGCACAGGCGGGCCCACCCCCACCACCGTCCCTCCCAACATCACCGCGGTCGAAACGTTGCTCAATCAAGGGACCGTCTATCGCGATAATGGTCATACCGAATGGTTCATCGGGAACGTCCATCACTCGGGGTTCACCACCGCGCTCCCTCCCAACTCGTCCCCCGTCTGTTCCACCGGGCCCAGCCTCGTCAACGATTGCAACTACAGTTCGTGGCAGGAGGGGGTCGGCGGTCCGACCGGCAGCCCCACCTACTCCGTCACCACCGCGCGGAGTTACCACGAAGGGATCGTCAACGCGGCGCTCCTCGACGGCAGCGTCCGTTCCATCTCCGAAAACATCGACCTGCTGGTCTGGCGCGCGCTGGGCACCCGCGCCAACGCCGGCAGTGAACCATTGATCGGCGATTTCTGACCCGGTTCGATCTTCTACGTTGCGAGCTTCACCGCTGCGCCCCGAACCCCGCGGACGCCCCGTCGCGGGGCTCGTCGTTTGTGTCCGCGCGACGCCGCATGCGATGATGCAAACTCATCCGCGGATCCGTCGGAGCCTCTTCAGATGCCCCAGCCTTATCGCGTCGGGATCATCGGCAGCACCGGTCGCGGCGACTACGGCCATGCCGTCGATGTCGCCTTCACCAAGGTCCCCGAAGTGCGGATCGTCGCCGTCGCCGACGACCATGAGGCGGGCCGCGAGCAAGCCCTGAAG
The DNA here is from genome assembly GCA_964427725.1 of uncultured Planctomycetaceae bacterium. GTDB lineage: Bacteria > Planctomycetota > Planctomycetia > Planctomycetales > Planctomycetaceae > DSVQ01. Next base: position 41,819 of record CAYRVS010000010.1, read on the forward strand.
CGGACGGGCGCCCCGACGGGGTATGCCGACTATCGCGTGATGCTCCAGCGGGAACGCCCCGACATCGTCGCCGTCTGCCCGCGGTGGATCGACCAGCATCACGCCATGCTCCTTGCGGCGGCGGAAGCGGGCTGCCATGTCTACATGGAGAAACCGTTTTGTCCCACCCTCGCCGAGTGTGACGAAGTCTGTCAGGCCTTCGAGATGCGGCATCTGAAGCTCGGCATCGCCCATCTGACCCAGTATTCCCCGATCTTGAAGATCGTCAAATCGTTACTCGAGCACGGCGAAATCGGCGAGGTGCTGGAACTCCGCGCGCGGGGCAAAGAGGATCGCCGCGGCGGCGGAGAAGACCTCTGGGTCTTGGGCTCGCATGTGCTGGGAGTGATGCGCACGTTGGGGGGCGGACAACCGGTTTCCTGCACGGCGACGGTCGAGCATGAAGGGCGTCCCGTGACCAAAGCTCATGTCGTCGCGGGGGCGGAAGGGATCGGGCCCCTCGCGGGGGACGCCATCCAAGCCCGCTATCGGTTCGCGAACGGTGTTGATGGCTACTTCGCCTCGCGCCGCAACATGGCGGGCAACCCCTCGCGGTTCGCGCTGCAGGTCTTCGGCTCGCGCGGCGTCATCGAGATCGAGACCGGGTACATGCCGCCGGCGGCGATATTGCGCGACGGAAGTTGGTCCCCCGCCCGCTCCGGCAAAACCTGGGAACCGATCACCTCGCAAGGAATCGGCCAACCTGAAACTCGGACCGATCGCGGCTATGAAGACGGCCACATCGCCGCGATCCGCGATCTGCTGCACGCCATCGAGACCCAGCAGCCGACGCAATGCAACGCGGATGACGCCCGCGCGATCACCGAGCTGATCGTCGCCGTCTTCGACTCCCATCGCCTGGGAACGACGGTCGACCTCCCCCTCGTGACGCGGGTCAATCCCTTGACGTTGTTGCGGCACAACGTGTGACCGTCCGCGAAGGCTGCCTTTGCGTCCGAAGGGTGCCTATGTCGGCTCGTCCGACAGAGCGCTCGCTTACGGCGAGTCATCGTCATGCAGAATCCGCGGTCTCTGATCGTCACACCACGGCTGGACAAGCAAGCCCGTCTCGCTCCCGCGATCCGATCGTTTCGGAACCGACCCTCCCCAACGGTCGTCCATCGGAGTAGACTGATGCGTCCTGCCGCTTCCTTCCCGCCTTGAGGTCTCGCCGATGCCCGCCGATCCGCTCCAGACGCATGTCGCCCAGCAGCTCAAGCATGACGCGGCCTTGATCTCGTGCAAGTTCGATCCGACCGGCAAATACATCTTCGCGGGTGCCCAAGACAACTTGGTCATCCGTTGGGACTTGGCGACCGAAGCGAAAACCGTCTTCGCCGCGCATGACAGTTGGGTCCGCAGTCTCGGGTTCTCGCCCTCGGGAGACGTCCTCGTCACCGGAGGTTATGACGGCCGGTTGATCCTCTGGCCCGCCGTCGCCGAGCAACCGACGCCGCTCAAGGTGATCGACGCCCACGCCGGCTGGATTCGCGGCCTCGCCATCAGCCCCAACGGCCAATACATCGCCACGGCGGGGAACGATCACAAGGTCAAACTATGGCAACTCGCCGACGGGGCGCTCGTCAAGGAGCTCGTCGGTCATGAACGTCACGTCTATCACGTCGCGTTTCATCCCGACGGCGCGCGGCTCGTCTCCGGCGATCTCACCGCCAAGTTCATCGATTGGGACCTTGCCGCGGGAACCGCGGTCCGTGACTTCAAGATCGAAAGCCTGTCGAAATTCGACGCCGGGTTCGCCGCCGACTATGGCGGCCCGCATTGCCTCGCCTTCACTCCCGATGGGAAACGGCTCCTTGCCGGCGGCATCACCAACGTCTCCAACGCCTTCGCGGGGATCGGCAATCCGATCATCTCCTCGATCGATTGGGAGCAGGGGAAGGAAGTCGTCGCCCAGCAACTCAAGGCGAACCCCAACGGCAAGACGTGGGGCCTTGTTTGGCATCCGGAAGGTTTCGTGATCGGCGCGACCGGCAACAACGCCGGCGGCTTCGTCGGCTTCTGGAAGCTCGACGAAAAACCGGAGTTCCACGCGGTGAACCTCGGCAGCTACATCCGCGACCTGTCGCTCCACCCCGACGGCGTTCGCCTCGGCAGCCCCCATCAGGACGGCATCTGCCGCATCAGCCAAATGGCCGCGAAGGCGTAAACTCGCGTGATGCCAGATGGGTCGGGCCGGTTTCACCGGCCGAATGTCGGATGCGAAGCGTCCGCGTCGTGGCAAGACGCCCAGATCGGCCGGTCGAACCGGCCCTACGGAACTGGCTCACGTGATCACGGCGCCCGACAGATCGCCGCGTAACGTTCGACCGCCGTTGCGAGGCCCATGTCGAGCGCGTCGACGATGAGGGCGTGGCCGATCGAGACTTCGAGGACGCCGGGCACGCCGCGTAGGAATGGGCCGAGGTTGTCGAGGCTCAGGTCGTGCCCCGCGTTGATTCCCAGCCCGGCCGCGGTCGCCGCCTGCGCCGCCGCCGCGTAACGGCGAATCGACCAATCCGCGCGACCGTCCGCGAAGGCCTCGGCATACGGGCCGGTATAAAGTTCGACGCGGTCGGCCCCCAGCCGTTTGGCCTCCGCCATCGGCGCGGGGTCGTCATCCATGAACAGGCTCACGCGAATCCCCAACCCACGCAGTTCCGCGAGGATCGGCGTCAATCGCGCGCCGTCTTTCGCGAGCTCCCAACCATGATCCGACGTGAGCTGATCACGGGCGTCGGGGACCAGCGTCCCTTGATGCGGGCGCAGTTTCCGCAGCAGTTCCATGAAGCTCGGCTCGAACGGGTTCCCCTCCAGGTTGTATTCGATCTCGGGATACCGCTCGCGCAGCAGATAATGCAGATCGTACACGTCGCTGGGACGGATGTGTCGTTTGTCGGGCCGGGGATGGACGGTGATGCCGCGCGCGCCATGCGCGATCGCCGTCTCGGCCGCTTTCACCACATTCGGGAGCCCCGAATCGCGGCTGTTCCGCACGAGGGCGATCTTGTTGAGGTTCACGCTCAGGGCGGTCATGGCGGCAGGCTCCGAAGGCCGTGACTTTCGCGGAGAGTCAACTCGCGATGAATCCGTGAGGGGCAGGGAATTCCGAAATCCGAAGCACGAAACCCGAAGGAACCGCTAAGCACGAAGAGGAAAACGTCCTGATGGGGCATGTTTTCCTCTTGGGATTTGTCATTTCCTTGGGATTTCGTGCTTCGGATTTGGGATTTCCCCATCAGTGCCCCGTACCGGGGTTCGCCGCATCGGTCGTCGTCGGTCGTCGCGGTTGCGTGCCCGACAGTCCGACGGCGATGAATAGGATACAGCCCGCCATCAGCGCCGTCGCGAACCAATACGGCCACCCGGGTCCCAGATCCTGCAACGTCAGCCCCACCAGCGGACCCAGAATCCGCGCCAGGGACGACATGCTTTGGCCGATGCCGAGCACCCCCCCCTGCTCGTCGTCCCCCGCATGGAGCGACAACAGGCCCTGCAGCGACGGATTGATCCCCGCGAACCCGACCACCACCACCGGCAGCACATACGCCAGATAGTTCAGCGTCGTCCCGGGCAGCGTCCCCCGCGCGAGCAACGCCATACCCAACGTCATCAGCGTGATGCCGATCAGGCTCATCCGATACTCGCCCAGCTTCCCCAGGAATCGCCGGACCAGAAAGCCCTGGGCAAGGACCAGAATGAACCCGATGTAGGCGAAGAGATAGAAGTTGCCGCGATCACTGACGCCGAGCCCTTTCGTCAGCAGCGACAGCGTACTCTCGAATTGCGCGAAGGCGAACGTCGTCAGGAAGATCGCCGCCAGCACCCAGCCGACGTACGGCCGCCGCAGCGCCGCGAGTAGCGTCGTCACGCTGAACAGTTCCCGATGTCGACCGACCCCATTCACCTCGCGGCGGGTCTCGGGCAACATGCCGAGCGCCGCGATGAACGCCAGCCCCGACAACCCCGCGGCGAGATAGCCCGGCGCGGAACTGGGGGGCAGATGCTCCCCTTCAGACCCAGTCGCGAACAGGCTCCCCAGCAGCGGACCAAACGTGAACCCCGCGCCGAACGCCATCCCGATCAGCGCCATCCCTTTGCCGCGCCCGGCTTGCGTGGTGGTGTCGGCGATGTAGGCCTGCGCGGTCGGAATGGTCGCCCCCGCGATCCCCGCCGCGATCCGCGAGATCACCAGCCAATGGAACGGGCTCAGTCCCAGAATCGGCCCGTTGTTCCCCAACTGCGTGATGAGCCCGAAGGCGCCGTACGCCAACGTCGAGCCTAACAACCCCACCAGCAGGATCGGTCGACGCCCATAACGATCGGAGAGCCGGCCCCACACCGGCGCGAACAGGAACTGCATCGCCGAGAACGACGCCATCAGCAGGCCGAGTTCCCAGCCTTGCGCCTGAAAGTGCTGCCCATATCGCGGCAACAGGGGCAGGACGATCCCGAAACCCAGCAGGTCGATGAAGACGACCAGAAAGATGATCAGTAACGGAGAACGAGACACGGTCGGACGGACTCCACGCGGGGGTTCGACAACGTGAGACCCACCCGGCGTCCACCGCACGAACCTGCAACAACCGCATCGTGCCAGAACAGTGTCGCG
>CAYRVS010000010.1:46476-50559 GCA_964427725.1 uncultured Planctomycetaceae bacterium
GTCTCGCACTAACGAGCGACGCGGCGTCAGCCGGCCGTGTGGGTGAGCATCGCGGGATTCTCCGTCCCATTCAACCACGCGACACGCGGCCGGGGCACCTGCCCCGGCCGCGTGTTGTCGTTATCACTCCGGCGTCGCGCGCGGCACCGCCGTCGGCAGATACTCCTCGCGACCAAGGACTCCGTTGGCGTCGGTGTCGCGGCGAGTGAAGAAGCAGACGGCTTGTTCGGGCGCGCGGCCGGCGGAGAATTCCCCCCGGGAGAGGATCCCGTCGGCATGCTTATCCAGCCGCGGGAATTGCGCGGCGCGATCGGTATTCGTCCCCGAAGCGGTACCCGATGGGGCCGGCGCGCCTCCCAACTCGACCTCCGCCCGCGGCAGATCATCGAAGTCGAGGATTATGGTCTCCGCGAGCGCCAAGCGGAGTTGCTGTCCCACATCCCGCAGCTCTGGGTTCCCGCAGACGCATGGCCGAACTGTGAAATAGGAACGCGGGACGAGATTGAGAGGCTCACGGAGACGTAGCTCGATGATGACTATGCCCGTCGTCTCGGCCAAAGTCGATCCCCCCAATTTACCTGGTTCCCCGCGACGCTGGGGTAAGTGCATTGCAAGATTGCAATTCTTGCAACGGATTCCGGTTGTAATGGTTACAACCGGCGCTCGATTGAGGGCCTAGGCATCCGATGGTGAATTTTTCATCTCCGCGTAAAAGCATATGACGTCTAGAGATCGGGCGGACAATCCGGCGTGACGCCGAGAATCCCAAGGCCATGGCACGGCTCGTGCTTATGATTCACTCGGCGACAGCCAACCGCTCGATGGAGCTTCTCAGGTTGCGCGAACAACCTGTGGATCGTTTTTTGTATACCCTGCCGGCCCGACGGGAGACGGGCCTCCTCTGCCCACACCACACCTCATCACCTCACGCCTCGCTACGGCCGATCGATCCGCAAGGGTCGACCGGCCGCTCACCTTTCACGGGCCATGATTTCGTTAGTCCGAGCGGCTCGTCGCGACTTCTCATCACGACACATAGTGATTCCCGGCCCATCACCGCAAACGTCGGAATCACTTCCTGAACCGGCGGATTGACGACGACGGCTGAAACCGCTGCAATTCACGATGGCGGCGTCTTGCTCAAGCGGGCGATCGAGCGGAATCACGGGCTGGGAGCCTCGTGCGACGGAAGCGCTCCACGGATGGCGCGGGAGAGGCTCCATCGATCCATGAGTCGGTCCGTTGTCTGCGATCATTGCCGAAAACGGTGGACCCTAAAATCCGCCCGGCCCCCAAAGCGACTCAAATGCCCAAATTGCGCCGCAGTCATCGAGCTCGAAGCTCCCCCGACGCCGCGCACTTCGTCCGATGACGACGATGATGATCCCTTGCCCCCCGCGCCCCCGTTGCCGGTCGCCAAGCCCCAAGCCAACCAGTCCGCCGTCGTCTTGCGGCAAGTCCTCGCGGGCTTCGAGGGGGTGGTTCCGCGACGCGGCCCCGGCATCGGCTATCGCTTCGCGCTACTGATGACCGCGCTGGCGATCGGGCTGCTGTTCGTCCTCTATTTCGCGGTGCTCGCGGCGGCGGGCTATGGCGTCTACTGGTATGCGGCGCGATTCTTCCCACAGGCCTTGAGCATTCCCGGGCGGATCAAGGTTTATGTGCTCGCCTTGCATACCGCGGTCGTGCTGGGGGGCGGTCTGCTGGTCTACTCGCTGCTGACGCCCCTTTGGCCGCGGCGCGCGGGACGCTTCCCCGGTCAGAAGCTGCAACCCAGCGATGCGCCGCTGCTTCATTCCTTTGTCGCGAAGCTCGCCGAGACGTTGGGGGCTCCCGTGCCGAGGGAAATTCGGATCACCTTTGGCGTGAACGCCGGCGCCGCCTTTCGCGGTGGTCTGTGGGGACTTTGGCGGCGGCGGTTGGTGTTGTCGATCGGCGCGCCGTTGATCGCCGGCATGACGACGCAGCAACTGGGGGGGGTGATCGCCCATGAACTGGGACACTTCAGTCAACGGGGCGGCCTGTTCCTGCGGCATTTCGTCATGTCCTTCGTTGACTGGTGCGCCGCAGCCTACGGCGGACAACAGACCCTCGCGGATCAGTTCGCCGCGGGCGAGGTCGACGATTCGGGGCTCACCGTGATTCTGCGGGGGGTGTTGTGGGTGGCGCAGTCTTTGGGCGCGGGGCTCACCTGGCTGATGGCGATGCTGGGACTGCTGGTCACGGGCTTCGTTTCGCGGCGACAAGAATACGATGCCGATCGCTACGCCGGCGACTTGATCGGCGGCGACCCGTTCGCGGCGACGTTGCGGCGGATCCATGAATTGGCGCTCGGCCAGACGGAAATCCGGCAACGGGGCTTGTCGTATCTGGTGACGCTCGCCACCGCGGCGGACGGGCTCGAGGATTTCGCGGCGGAGATCGTCGCGGCGGCGGACGTGATCGCGGAACGAGCCCCGCAGCGGATCCAGAAAGCGATGCATCAGCCGACCGGTTGGCTCGACAGCCACCCCAGTCCTCGCGATCGCATCGCGGCGCTCGGCAAGCGGACCGCGCCGGGCATCTTCCGCGTCAAATTTCCGGCCTATCAGCTCTACCCGCGTCTGAATCCGAATCCGGCGTGATGCGGTCCGCAAGGTTCATGGACGACACCGTGTGTCCACCGAGCGGCGCGGGCGGACCGCCGCGGAGGGATGGTTGATGGTCGGATCATTCCGGCGAACCTCTTTGTCTGTGCCGACCCACAACCTCGCCTCCCCCAACCCGACCCCTCTCCGATGAAATCCCGGTGAGCGGGAAAATTCGGTCCCACGGCCGCCGCGATTCTGTTACACTTCCGGCGGTGGCATCCTGTTGGCGGCTTCGGCACCTGGGATCACTGTCAGGTCCCGTGGCCTTGAAGTCGACGCCGGTTTGCGTGACTCCATGCGGTCCTGAATCTCTTCACCGCATGGAAAACGCATGTTGTTCTCCGAGTTGGGGCTCGCCGCCCCGCTCTTGCGCGCCCTCGATGCGCAAGGCTACACCACGCCCACGCCCATTCAGTCGCAGGCTATTCCGCCCGCCCTGCTGGGCCGAGACCTTCTGGGCTGCGCCCAAACCGGCACCGGCAAAACGGCGGCGTTCGCCCTCCCGTTGCTGCACCGCTTGTGGGAAGCCCGCGCGAATCTCCCGCCCGCGCCCCCGCCGCGCCCGGTGCGCGAAGCCCCACCGCGCGGCCGACGTGGTCCACATCGCCCGACGCGGCCGCAAGAGCCCTTTCGTCCCCTTCAGGTCCTCATTCTCGCCCCCACCCGCGAACTCGCGGTGCAGATTCATGAAAGCCTGGAAGCCTATGGCGCCGACAGCGGCCTGCGCTTCGCCGCGATCTTCGGCGGCGTCGGCTATCAGAAGCAGATCGACGCCCTGAAACGCGGGATCGACATCCTCGTCGCCACGCCGGGCCGGCTCCTCGATCTCCTCGAACAAGGGTATGGCGACCTCGAGACGATTCAGGCGTTCGTCCTCGACGAAGCCGATCGCATGCTCGACATGGGCTTCATGCCCGACCTCCGCAAGATCATCGCCCGGTTGCCGGACCAACGACAGACGCTGTTCTTCTCGGCGACGATGCCCCCGGAAATCGCCGGGTTGGCGAACGATCTGCTCGAGGATCCCGTGCGAATCTCGATCGCGCCGGAGAAGCCCGCCGCCGATCGGATCGAACAGACGGTCTGCTTCGTCCCCCGCGCGCAGAAGTCGGCGCTCTTGAGGCAATGGCTCGCCGATCATCAGGTCACGCGGGCGATCGTCTTCACCCGCACCAAGCACGGGGCCGACCGCGTCGCCCGCCAACTGGGAACCGCCGGCGTGAAGGCCGAGGCGATCCACGGGAACAAAAGCCAAAACGCCCGGCAGCGGACGTTGCAGGCGTTCCGCGACAATCAGGTCCATGTGCTGGTGGCGACCGACCTCGCCGCCCGGGGGATCGATGTCGACGGCATCAGCCACGTCTTCAATTACGATCTGCCGATCGAGCCCGAAACCTACATTCATCGCATCGGCCGGACCGCCCGGGCGGGAGCGTCGGGGGTCGCGGTCTCG
>CAYRVS010000010.1:50569-69669 GCA_964427725.1 uncultured Planctomycetaceae bacterium
CGGTCTCGTTCTGTGATCGCGAAGAACGGGGGATGTTGAAATCGATCGAGCGGCTGCTGAAGCGGGCGCTGCGGGTCGAGACCAACCTGCCGGTGGTGACGCCGCTCGCCGAGCCCGCCGAGGCGGAGGACTCCGATCGCCGCGAGCGTCCGCGTCGGCCGCCGCAAGGTGGCGGCGGTCGTGCTCGCGGTCCGCGACCGGGGCCCGCGCGCGCAGCCTCGACGGAAGATCGTCCGCCGCGTCCGGCGGGAGCTCGCCGTTCGTCCGGAGAAGCGGCGCGGGCTGGGGAGCTCAGCTCGACGGGGGACCGTTCGGCGGCGGCTCGTCCGGCGGGGTCTACGAAGTCAGGCCGGCCTAAGTCGGGAGGCCCTCACGGCGGACGTCCCGAAGGAGGACGATCCGCGGGAGCCCGTCCGCAAGGTGGTCCGCCGCGTGATGGTCGACCTGCCGAGACGCGTGGTCCGCAACCGCGTGGCCCGCAACCGCATGGTCAGGGCGGACGTCGTCCGCGTCGTCCGGGAACGGGCGACTGACCTGGGCGAATTCACGGCATAGACCGGTCGCGCAAAATCTTCACGCGGGTCGGGCGTTGGCGTTTACACGATTCTGGGAGCGCGTTATACCTTGCCCGTTCCCGAGCCGGGTCGCCGTAAGTCGTGCGGCGGGGCGTCGATGGGAGTTCTTGGTGCGGTGGCGAACGGGGGCGGTGACGGCTCCGTTCCTGGTCGCGTTCGGAACGTGTGGAGCGCAGTGACAACAACCCGTCCCGACCGCGGGGAGCCCCCCCGGTTCAGCGCCAGAGGAGTGCGAGCGTGTCGTCCGTGGAAGAAAAAGTGATCGGGATCGTCAGCGAACAGCTCAACGTCCCGAAGGAAGATATCAAGACCGACAGCAAGTTCATCGACGATCTCAAGGCCGATTCGCTCGACGTCGTCGAGCTGGTGATGGAATTCGAGGACGAATTCGAAGTCACCATCCCCGATGAAGATTACGAAAAGATCGGGACGGTCGGCGACGCGGTGAAGTACATCACGGAGAAGCAGGGCGGATGACCAGGCGCGTCGTCGTCACAGGGATGTCGGTCGTCACTGCGCTGGGCTGCGAGCTTGCGGAGTTCTGGGAGCGGTTGTGCGCCGGCAAAAGCGGCATCAGCCGCATCGAGCGCTTCGACTGCACCGACTTCAAGGTGAGTTTCGGCGGGGAGATCAAGGATTTCCCGCGGGACGAGTATATCGACCCGAAAGAGCAGAAGCGGCTCGACCGCTTCACGCAATTCGCCCTCGTCGCGGCCTCGAAAGCGGTCCTCCAGTCGGGCCTCGATCTCGCCAATCATCCCGATCCGTATCGGTGCGGGGTGATCATCGGCAGCGGGATCGGCGGGCTCAACGAGATCGAAGCGCAACACGCCACGCTGTACGATCGCGGGCCCTCGCGCGTTTCGCCGTTCATGATCCCCAAACTGATCGTGAACGCCGCGACGGGCAACGTCTCGGTGAAATGGGGCCTCAAGGGCCCCTCCAGTGCCGTCGCCACGGCGTGCGCGTCCGCCAACAACTCGATCGGCGACGCCATGCGCATGATTCAGCATGACATGGCCGACGTGATGGTCACCGGCGGCAGCGAAGCGGCCATCACTCCCATGGGGCTCTCGGGCTTCGCCCGCATGGGGGCCTTGTCGACCCGTAACGAATCGCCTGAAACCGCCAGCCGTCCGTTCGACAAGGACCGCGATGGCTTCGTCCTGTCCGAAGGGGCGGGGGTCGTCGTCCTCGAGGAACTCGAGCACGCGAAACGCCGCGGCGCGACCATCCTCGCCGAACTGACCGGTTTCGGGATGTCTTCCGACGGCAGCCACATGACCGCCCCCGATCCGAACGGGACCGGCGCGATGCGGGCGATGGCCGCCGCCCTCCGCGACGCCAAACTCAACCCCGCCGACATCGATTACATCAACGTTCACGGGACCAGCACGCCACTGGGTGACAAGGCCGAAACGACGGCGATCAAACGGCTCTTCGAGTCGCACGCCGCGAAATTCTGCGTTTCGAGCACGAAAAGCCAACTCGGCCACATGTTGGGGGCGTCGGGCGGCGTGGAATTCGTGGTCTGCGTCCTCGCCCTGTTGAATCAGGTCGTCCCGCCGACGATCAACATCGAACATCAAGACCCCGAGTGCGATCTGGATTACTGCGCGACCGGAGCCCGCCCGCTGACCGCGCGGAACATCCTGTCAAACAGCTTCGGCTTCGGCGGGCACAACGCCTGCCTGATCGTCAAGCAACACCTGGGATCATGATTCCCCGGGAAGGCCTTCCCGGAGCATTTCTCAATGCCGATGCCCGCCGCCGGCGGCTTGCAACATCCGCGCCCGGGCCATCGCGTCTTCCGCCTCGGGGATCTTGCCGCAACGCTGGCAAATCACCGAAAGCTGCGTGAACGAGAACGGGTCGGTCGGCTCGAGCTCCGTCACCTTGGTCGCATGCGCGATCGCCTCGTCGAATCGTTTCAGCTTCTGCAAAATCACCGCCAGGGCCGAATGGGTCAGCACGTGCGTAGGATCGAGCGCCTCGATCTCCGCGAGCTTGGCCGCCGCCCCTTCCAGGTCGCCGGCGTCGCGCAGCTTGATGGCGGCATCATACATCTCATTCGCGGCGGTCATCGGCGATCGGTTCCAAATACGGGGAATCCAGCGGTCTCGTGGCGTCGGATTATAGCCCGCGCGCGGATCGCCGGCACGGGTACCGTGATTCCATCCACCGATTTCGCCTTTCGGGCGGGTCAGGGAACCACGGAATACGCGAGAGAAGTGAGGAGAATTCCGCGACGCAGGACCATGGACAGCCAGGAATCCGCCCAAAGGGCCAGTCCGAACGTGTGGGTGGACGAAGTAATCCGTCATCGGGGCGCGCGTCGGGAAGGGGGCTCCTCGGGCTGACAACCAACGGGTCGCGATGGTGTCCCCATGCCGCATCGACCGCCCGCACGGTCAGCATTCCGATGCGCGACGGCGGCCCGATGTCGTTCGGCGCCGCGAGCTGCCGGCGGTGTTCCGTGACGCATTCGCGTCCCCGCGCCGATCGGTAATCCACACAAGACGTAAACTCCCGGTCAACCATCCCTCGCGTACCGGCAGGCAAACGGTCAAAATGTCGTCTGTCGAGAAGCGGCCGTTGCGGTTGCCTGATACGGTTGTCCGTGATGGCGGCGCGCCCCGTGCCGTGACAACCATTCAAGGCGGATGCGATGACGGCGGTGACATTGGGCGTGGCGGGGGCGGCGGGGCGGATGGGGCAACGGGTGATCGCGCTCGCCAGTCAGGACGCGGACTTCAAGCTCCTCGGCGCGTATGAAGGGGCCTCGACGAGCAAGCTGGGACTGGATGCGGGAGAGGTTTCCGGCGTCGGCAAATTGGGCGTGGCGCTCACACATGGCATCGACGTCGCGCCGCAGGTGATCATCGACTTCTCGGTTCCCGAGGCGACGTTGGAACTGGTCGCGCGTTGCGAAGCGCGACGGATTCCGCTGGTGATCGCGACGACGGGGTTCACGCCAGGGCAGCGCGCCACGATCGCCGCCGCCGCGCAAACGACACCGATCTTGATGGCCCCCAGCATGAGCTACGCCGTCAATCTGGCGATGAAGCTGGTCGGCGACGCGGGGCGGGTCTTGAAGCAGCATCCCGGCGGGGTGGATGTCGAAATCATCGAGCGGCATCACCGTTATAAGGAGGACGCGCCGAGCGGAACCGCATTGAAGTTCGGTCAGATCGTCGCCGACGCGATGGGTCAAACCGAGCATGTTCACGGCCGCGAAGGACGGATCGGGAAGCGCAAGCCCCAAGAGATCGGTTATCACGCTGTCCGCACGGGGGACAATGTCGGCGAGCACACGATCATCTTCGGGCTGATCGGCGAGACGCTGGAAGTGACGGTGCGGGGTCAATCGCGCGACAGCTACGCGCTGGGGGCGCTCGCCGCCGCGAAGTTCCTGGTGACGCAAGGTCCGGGACTGTACGGCATGGCGGACGTGTTGGGGTTGTGAGGGGTGGTGGAGCACATGCCCAGGGAAGGCCTTCCCCCTGGGCATCATGCACAACCCATGTTTCACGTCCACACACACCGTGAAACGTGAATCCCTCGGTGATTCTTGCGGATTCGTGGGCGTTTTCGGCGGAACTCGACGAATCGCCGTTGACACCGGCAGGCCCTGCGCATATCACTCCGCCGCTCTCCCGAGCCCGTTTCCTGAATCCTGTTTGATCCGTTCGGCGACGTGCCGTTCAGCGCGTGAAGTGATTGGTTTCGCGACCGATCCTCGCCGCAATGTGCGTCACGCAGAGGTTGCCCGCGGTTCCCCGCAGAAGGCTCGACCACCCTGGGTCGCGCGCTGCGGGAGACCCCAGTCACCCTCTCCCGTCGACTGGTTCGTGCTCCCATCTCGGTGTTCCAACTCCCGTCACCGCCCGCGTCGTTCGCTTCAGCGATCGTCGCGCAGGATCGCTGCTTGCCATGTCCCAAGGATCGGCCCCCACCGACGCCTCGACCGCGAACGCCACGCCGCGTCGCCCGTCGGGGATGTTGTGGAACGCGATCCTGATGGGCGCGGGGGGGATGCTGCTGGCCGGAGCGGGCGTCTGGTACCTCGTCACTCCCGCGCCGGAAACGCCGGGAGAAAAGCTGACGCGGGCGCTCGGACTGTATGACGACGGTCAACCTCTGGCGGCCCGCGGCCTCGCCGAGGAGCTCGCCGAGCTCAAGTATCACGACGAAGACTTCGCGGGAGGCGTCGAGTACATCCTGGGGATGACGCTGTTCCAGCAGGCGATGAAATCGGGGACGCGCGGCACCCCGCCGACCTCCGATCAACTCGCCGAGTTCGCCGGGGCGCTCGCGTACCTCAAAGAGGCGTACGAACTGGGGCTCAAGCCGGAACGGGTCGCCGCCTGGAACTACGCGATGGGGAAATCGCTGTATGCGATGAACGAGCGGACCAAGGCGCTCCCCTATCTCGAACAATGCGTCGCCCCCGAGCATCCCGATCAGCTTTCCGCCGCGCAGGACCTGATCGAAATCACGCTGGTGCCCGGCTGGCGGACCTCGGAACGACTGGCGGCGGCGCTGCCGCTGAGCGAGCGGGTCGGCACGGCGCTCGCCCCGGGGGCGCCGGAGACGTTCGAGGCGCAACTGCAGCGGATCGAGATCCTGCTGCACATGAATCGTCTGGAAGAGGCGACGGCGGCGCTCGAGGAATTGCCGGTCGAGACCGATCAACGGGCCGCCGCCGACGTGATGAAGGGGCGGTTGCTGATCGCCGCGGGACGATATCGCGAAGCGATCGAGGTGTTGGAGCGGGTCACGAGCGTCGGCCTGGAGGACGCGACGCAATCGCCGCGGGCCTCGTTCCTGATGGGTTATGCCGCCGAACAACGAGCGGTCCAAGCCCGGACCGAATTGACCGAGACGACCCGCAATCTGACCGCGACGGCCGACTCGGTCGATTACCGGCAACGGGCGATCGAGTACTACCGCAAGACGGCGGCCCGGTTTGAACGCTCGGATGAAGCCCGCGCCGCGCTGCTCCACTTGGGTCGACTCCAACAAGAGGACGGGGCGCACGAGAAGGCGGTGCAATCGTTCGGCACCGTGCTCCGTTCGGTCCCCCGCGACACCGACTTCGCCAATCGCTGGATCAGCCTGGATGACCTGCGGGTGCGGGTCCTCGCCGCGTGGAATCGCTGGGTCGAGACGGAACGCTTCTCGGAGGCGATCGTCCTGGCCGACTTGATGTCGCCGACTTTCCCGCGTGACCAGGCGTATGAGCTGTCGGCCCGGGCGCGGCAGCGCTGGGCCGAATTGACCGAAGCGAAACTGTCTCAGGTCACCCCCGCGATACGCGCGGAACTCGCGGTGGAGAACCGGCGGTTGTGGCGGGAGTCGGCTCAGGGCTTCGCCAAGCTCGCCGAAGTTCGTCGCGATTCGGTCCTGTATCCCGATGCCTTGTGGCGGGCGACCGAGAACTCGTACCGCGGTCACGATTTCCCGACCGCCTTGGTCCATCTCGACGAGTTCCTGAAGGAAGCCGCGGCGTCGATGCGGCCGGTCGCGTTGGTCCTTAAAGGACAAATTCTGCTCGATCTCGATCGCGTCGCCGAAGCCGAAGAGAGTTTCCGGCTGGTCCGGAAAGAGTATCCGTCGAGTCCGGCCGCGTTTACGGCGGCCTATCAGATCGCCGTGTGTCGGATGGAACAGCAAGACGTGGATGGGGCCGACGCCGCGTGGCGGGCGATCTTGTCCTCGAACGAGCTGACCCCGCCGGCGAAGGAATGGCGCGAGTCGCTGTTCGCCGTCGCGAAGCTGCAAGGGGACCGCGCGGGCTACGCCTGGCGGAAACTGGAAAGTCAAACGCTGAACGCCGCGGCGATCGAGACGTTGTGGGAGGAAGTCGAGCGCCGCTCGCGCGACGCGACCACCTTGTTCGAGGAATACGTCGCCCGGTATCCGCAGTCGGAACAACTCACCGAGGTCCAGTACGAGCTCGGAAAGGCGCTGCAACTGCAAGGGGATTTGTGGCGGCGGAAGTGGGATCTGGCCGAAACCGACAACGCCCGCGCCCAGGCTCACACCTAAAAGTCCCGCGTCCTCGACCGTGCCTTGGGGCTCTTTCGGACCGTCCGCGACACCCTCGACCCGTTGGGCAAGCAGGATCGGCTCGAACCCCTGCCGCAGCATCTGTTGGAGAACGTCTGGTTCGAGATTCCCCATACGCTGTTTTCGCTGGGTCGCCATGACGAGGCGATCACCGAATACGGCGCGACGATTCATCGCTACCCGCACGATGTCCGCGTCCTGACCGCCTATGTCCAGATGGCCGAGGCGTACGCCCAGCTCAACCGCCCGGTCGAGGCCCGCAGCATGCTCGAACAGGCCAAAGTGATCCTCGACCAGGAACAGATTCCCCCAACCGCGTTCGACGCCCCCACCACGTCCCTCACCAAGGTCGAGTGGGAGCAATGGCTCGAACGGGCCCGACAAGTCCATCGCGATTGATCCGCCACGTTTCGTCCGCCGCGTGACCGCCCGAACTTTGGAGTTCCCGATGCTCGCCGACCGCTACCTCGACGCCTTCCGCACGCGACGGGCCTGCTGCCGCGCGTTGCTGGAGTTGTCGCGGCGGCAGGCGGACCTGATCAGCGTGCGGGACTATGCGGCGCTGATCGATCTGCTCGGACATAAGCAGCAACTGATCGACGAATTGGCCGCGCCGCACGGGGGGTTAAGCCCCTGGTGGCGCGGCTGGAAGACCGATCGCGAGCGCCTGGCTCCCGGCGAGCGGGCGGCCTGTGAAGCCGTCCTCGACGAGACCGAAACGCTGCTCGCGGAACTGTTGAGTTTGGACGCGGCGGGGACCGCGACGTTGTCGACCGAGCGTGAGTCGACCGCCGCCGCCCTCGCCGAAGTGAATCACGCCGGTCTCGCTTTGGAAGGCTATTTGCCCCCCGCCGAAGTCGCCGTTTCGCGACGGCTCGACCTCGGTCTGTAAACGTTTTGTCGTAGTTCGCCGACTCCCGTCTCGATGCAAATTCCCATCTCTCCCCTCTCCCTCTGACATGGTGGGCCGTATGACACTGGCGCATCCCGATATCATTCCGTTTCCCGGGCGACCGGCCGCGGCCGTCCCGCAGGAAGCGGGTCCCCTCGTGCTGATCGTCTCCGCCGATCTGGCCGTCTCGCAGCAATGGGCCGATGAACTCCAGTCGCAGGGGTTCGGCACGCGCTCGGCCGCCAGCGTCGAGTCGGCGTTGCAGTGGCTGCAGTCGACCCCCGCCGACGTCTGCCTCGTCGGGCCCTTGTCGGCGAGTGATTCGACGTCGACTCTCGAAGCGGCCATCGCCAAGCACGGCTGGGCCACGCAACTCGTCTGGATGCCGGAGACCCCCGCCGAGGCCCTCACCTGCGACTGGTTCCCCCAGCCGCTGGGAGTCGCGCATCTGGCGTGGGTCGCCGCCGCCGCCTGGCAGAAGGCGAAGCTCACCGCGGAAGTCCGCAAGCTGCGGCGGCAACTCAGCAACCGCAACGCGCGGGACATGGTCGGTCACAGCACCGCGATGCATCAACTGCGCGATCGCGTGCAACAGCTCGCCGATCTCGCCGAAGGCTGCCTGATCATCGGCGAACGGGGTTGCGGGATCGACCTGGTCGCCCTCGGCATTCACGAGGCAAGCAAGCGGGCCCACCGCCCGTTCGTCTCGATCGATTGCAGCGTCCACTCGGCGGAAACGCTCGAACAGGAGCTCTTCGGTCACGCCGAAACGACCGTCGGCGTCGGCATGACCCGGCAACCCGGCCGGCTCGAACAGGCCGACGGCGGGACGTTGCTGCTCGACAACGTCGACACCATCGCCTTGCCGCTTCAACGCCGGCTCGCCACCATCCTCCGCGATCAACGCTTCGAGCATGAAGCGACCGGCGAACGAGTCCGCTTCGACGTCCGCCTGATCTGCGGCACGCACGCCAATCTCGACGAACTGGAGGGCCGCGGCCTGTTCCGCGTCGAGCTCCTCGCTCATGTCACGCGGCAACGGCTCGACATCCCCGCGTTGCGGTCGCGACCGGAAGACGTCGCCCCGCTCGCGGAAGCCTGTCTCCGCAAGCTCGCCGCCCGCGAAGGGATGCCCCCGCGCAGCCTGACGCTCGACGCGCTTCATCGGCTGCAGGCGCACAACTGGCCGGGGAACCTCAGCGAACTCGAACACGTGATCGAGCGGGCCTGCGGCGTGAACGCCGGCCGCAAGCTCACCGCCACGATGCTCGAACCCTGGCTGGCCAACTCGCAGGAGGAGGCCACCGTCGGGCTGACCCTCGCCCAGATGGAGCGGCAGCTCATCGAAAGCACCTTCGCCCGCTTCGCCGGGAATCGCGAAAAGACCGCCAAGGCGCTGCAGATCGGCATCCGCACCTTGTCGGGCAAGCTCCGCGAGTACGGCTATCCGCCGCGCGGGGGCCCCGGCTCCAACCTCCGCGCGTGGACCCCGTCGACGGTCGGCTTCGACGACGACGCCACCGAACAACGGGCCGCGTGATCGGATTCCATCTCTGTTGACCCCGACGCGCGGGGGAGTCCGCTCCCCCCGCGTCACACCCGGGCCTACGCTCCTTGGACTATGGTTGGCGGTTACGTTTGGTCGAGTGTCGAGAGTCGAGTGCAAGAAACCTCGCGATTTTCAGGGTTTTTCTCTGACGCTAGACACTAGGCTCTCGGCACTCGACCACGGTTGTTTCTCCCGTTTGAAACCAGCAAGGCCCTGGCCCCACACGGCTTCCGGCTCCGGCATGGGACGATCCGCCATGTTGCAACCACTCCTCGACGGCACCACCATCCCGCTGCTGAAGCAGGTGGCGAAGTTCGCGGAACGGCGGCAGGAAGTCCTCGCCGGCAACGTCGCCAACTTCGACACCCCGGGTTATCGCATGCGCGATCTCCCGGTCGGCGACTTTCAGCAGGCGCTCCAAATGGCGGTTGCCCGCCGCCGCGGCGGACCCTCGCCGGGAGAATCCGTCAGCCTGGCGAGTCCGGCGTCGCCAACGCATCCCTCCCGACTCCTCGAGGACCTCTTCCCCGAGCGGCTGTTCCAAGCCGACAGTGGTCTCAAGCAGGACCACATCACGTTTCAGGACGCCAACAACCGCAGCATCGAACACCAATTCCTGATGATGACCCAGAACTCGATCCTGCAGCAGTTCGCCCTCGAAGTGATGCGGGGCCAGTTCGACCAGTTGCAAACCGTGATCAGCGAACGTGTGTGACATCGT
Organism: uncultured Planctomycetaceae bacterium; assembly: GCA_964427725.1. GTDB lineage: Bacteria > Planctomycetota > Planctomycetia > Planctomycetales > Planctomycetaceae > DSVQ01. The sequence goes on from CAYRVS010000010.1 coordinate 60,379, forward strand.
CCAGAAGCCCACCCATGGCTCTGGGTGGGCTTCATCCTGACAACAACAGCTTTCTCCGGAGCTCTCGCGATGTTCCGCACCCTCAACATCACCGCGTCGGGACTCGCCGCCCAGCGGCTGCGGATGGACACCATCGCGGGGAACATCGCCCATTCCCACACCACCATCGACGAACAAGGTCAGGTCAGTCCGTTTCAACGCCGGATGGTCGTGTTCGAAGCCGACGCCGCCAACTCGCGCGGACCGCGCGGCGTCGGCGTCGCCTCCCATGTCGAAACCGACACCACCAGCCTGCCGCGCAGAATCCACGATCCCGGGCATCCCCACGCCGATCCGCAGGGCTACGTCACCTATCCGAACATCAACGTCATCCATGAATTCGTGAATGCCCTGGAGGCGACCCGCGCTTATGAAGCCAATTTGTCCACGATGCAAATCACCCGCAACATGATCGACAGCTCATTCCGATTGCTGGGATGATATTCATGATCATTGAAGAAGCCCGGGGGAAGCTTTTCCTGGGCTTCCATGGACCGTAAATCAACCACCATGACCACGCCCATCACCCTGACGCCGCAGCTCTCGCCCCTCGCGTGGCCCGCCCCCGCGACCGGGTTGACGACTCCGTCCGAAGCGGGCGGCTTTCAGGACCTGCTGCTCCGCACCTGGCAAGACACCCAGCAACTCACCGGCAATTCCCGGGCCGCCGTCGAATCGAGCCTGATCGGCGACGACCTGGCGATGGTCGAAACCTTCACCGCCATGCGTGAATCCGACATCGCCCTTCGCCTGATGATGCAGGTCCGCAATAAACTCATCGACGCCTATCAGGAACTGCAGCAGATGAGATTCTAGGCTAAAGACAAATCCGAAGCACGAAATCCGAAATCCGAGGGAAATCCTAATGTTCCAAGAGGAAAACCAAGTTCTGTCCACACCGTTTCGTAATTAGGATTTCGCAGTTCCTTCGGATTTCGAATTTAGGATTTTCCTCCTATGCCGTTCCTCCAATCCCTCTACCGTCAATTCACGACGCTGTTCCAGTCCCTCGCGCCAAGTCAACGGGCGACGCTGGTCCTGGTGCCGGTGTTGGTGCTCGCGGGGTTCGGTTGGTTGCTGCTGCAGGGGAAGCCCGGCAGCGAAGCCGCGCTGTCGTGGGGGAAGGTCTTTTCCAGCGAAGAGCTGATGGCGGTCGAACAGGCCCTGATTCAGGAAGGGCTGACCGACTTCCGCCGCGAAGGACAGCGGCTGATGGTCCCCGCCGCCGAGATCGATCGCTATAACGCCGCGCTGTTGACGTTCGACGTCATGCCGACCGACATCGGGTCGCAGATGCTCAAACAGTACGAATCGCTGGGCCCCTTCAGCACCGAGAAGGAACGCCAGGAGCGCCGCGAGGCGATGCTGCTCCAGGAAGTGACCCGCGTGGTGCGGGCCGTGCCGGAAGTCGCCGACGCCCGCGTGATGATCGCCGGGTCGAGCCGTCGCGGGTGGTCGCAGAAGTCGAAAGTCACCGCGAACGTCACCGTGCGGACCAAGGCGGGACAGGAGCTCGCCCCGAAGCTGGTCCGGTCGATCCGCGCCGCCGTCGCCAGCATGGTCCCCGATCTGCAACCCGCCGACGTCACCGTCTTCGATGTCCTCAACGGTATGTCGCACACCGGCGGCACGGCGGACGACGCGCTCGATGGCGAGCTGGTCCAGCGGATCGAGCAGTTTCAGCGCAAGTACGAAGGCCAGATCTCCGAAGCCCTCGCCTACATCCCCGATGTCGGCGTGACGGTGAATGTCGACGTCGAGAACCTCAAGTCGTCGGTCGTCCGCAATCAGATCGTCGACCCCAAGAAGTTCGCGCCGGTCTATTCGCAGGAAACGAACATTAAGGACACGCAGCAGCAACGACCCGTGCAGGGGGAACCGGGTCAGGCGGCGAATCGCCCCGCCGCCCTCGCCGCAACGCCGGGGCTCGACCGCAATCGCAGTTGGACCGACGCCAGCACGCAGGCCCTGAACGGCGTCTCGTTCGAGGTGACCGAGAAGGAACTGATCGCCGCGATGCCCAAGGCGGTGCAGGTGAACGTCTCGATCCCCCGCGAGTACTACCGCAGCGTCGCCGCGCAGCGGCAAGCCGCGGGCGAGACCGATCAGAACCTGCTCGATCCCGCCAAGATCGAACAGGCGGTCCTGACGACGGTGACGGCGTCGGTGAAGGCGCTGATCCCCGCCGATTCCCCGACCACGGCGGTCACGGTGCAATCGGTCGATCGCGTCCTTCCGCCGACCCCGGTCCTGACCGTCCCGCTTACCGATCAAGTCTGGCAACTGGGCCGCGAATGGGGCGGGGCGATCGGGCTGACGCTGCTCGCGCTCTACGCCTTGATGACGTTACGACGATCAATGCCGGCGGCTCCGCCGACACCCGCCGAAGAAATCACGCCGGAAAAACTCCGTGCCGCCACCGCCAAGCCCGAGCCGGCGGTCGCGGTCGGCGAAACGAGCAAACGCGACACCATTCAGGATCTGGTCCGCGACAACCCCGAAGCGACCGCCGCCATCATCAGCAAATGGCTGCAAGCCGCCCAATAGCAGAGGTTTTCCATCCGCCAGCCCAACAGACATGTTCTCGGTGTGCCACTGGCTTCGCCAGTGCGATGCACACGGCGTGTCCCCCGAACAGACCACTGGCGAAGCCAGTGGCACACGCCCTGCGGCCTCAAGCCCCAAGTGGCGACCTGACGGAGTTTCCGGCTCTCAACTCTCAACTCTCAACTCTCAACCCTCAACCCTGAACTCTCCACCCCATGGACTCCCATCGCAAAGCGGCGATCATGCTCCTCAGCCTCGACAAGCCCCTGGCGGCCGAGGTGATGAGCCAATTGCCGCGCGAACAGGTCGAGCGGCTGACCATGGAGATCGCCCGGGTCGAGGACGTCAGCCGCGATCAGCAGAACGGCGTCCTCGAAGAATTCACCACGCAGTATCGCGACCTCGTCCCCATCGAGCGCGGCGGCCTCAACTTCGCCAACGAGCTCCTCGAGCAGTCGCTCGGCAAGGAGAGCGCGGGACAGATTCTCGACAGCGTCAAACAGTCGATGAACTCGGTCCCCTTCGGCTTCCTGAAGAAGGTCGGGGCCGACAACCTCCTCACCTTCATCTCCGAAGAACATCCGCAGACGATCGCCTTGATCATGGCCCATCTGCCGTCGCAGCTCGCGGCGGAAGTGCTGGGCGGCTTGCCCTCGAATAAGCAGCTCGACGTGGTGCGACGGATCGCGTCGATGGAGCAGACCAGTCCCGAAGTGATCGCCGACGTCGAACGGTCGCTGCAAACCCGGCTGATGAGCACGCTCAATCAGCAGACGGAGAAACGGGGGGGCGTGCCGATGGTGGCGCAGATCCTCAACGTCGCCGACCGCATGACCAACAAGGGGATCCTGGAGTCTTTGGCGCAGGACGACGCCGAGCTGGTCGACGAGATCAAACGGCTGATGTTCACGTTCGACGACCTGCTGAAGCTTGATGACAAGGCGATCCAGTCGCTGCTGAAGGAGGTCGACAACAGCCAATGGGCGGTCGCCCTCAAGGGGGGGAACGACGAGATTCGGCAAAAGGTGTTCGGCAACCTGTCGCAGCGGGCCGCCGAGATGCTCAAGGAGGAAATGGAGTTCCTCGGTCCGGTGCGGCTCAGCGACGTCGAGGCGATGCAGCAGCAGATCGTCGACACGGTTCGGCGGCTGGAGGACTCGGGCGAAATCGTCGTCGCCACCAGCGGCGGCGGGGAGCAGTTCATCACGTGACCGAGGCCACGTTCGCGGGCTTTCGGTGCCACGGCCGAGCTCGCTCAGCCGTGCATGCGGTGACGATGCTCCTGATGGAAAAACCATGACCATGAAGACCAGCCCCGCAGGGGCGACACTTTCAGGGGTGATCCATGTGTCGCCCCTCCGGGGCTCTGCGACAGAACAGACCAAACACCCCACGCTCACGCGTGGGGCTACAGTCTGCCGCCCTTCAGCGCTCAAGACCTGATCCGACATCGCGGCGTGAGTTGTGGAGTGATCCCGGAACGAAGTCCATGGCGAGTCGACCCTGTCAGTCGTGTTGATCAGCGAGCGAGCCTTTCGGAATCCCGGACATCATGGCCGAATCCTCATCACGCATCTTGAAGGCGAACGCCGCGCGGGAGTTGCCGCCGCGGGTCGCCTTCAATTTCGAGGATCTGCGGGAACAGGCCGCGGCGCATCTCGAGCAGGCCCGCCAGGACGCGGCGGCGCTGGTCGAGCAGGCGCGACAAGAAGCCGTGAAGCTTAAGGAACAGGCCGCCGCTGAAGGCCGCGAACAAGGCCGCTGCGAAGGGCTGGCCGACGCGCAGAAACTCATCGAACAGCAGGCGCAACAACTCACGCAGCAACGGTTCGCGGAACACCTGAAGGGGATTCTCCCGGCGTTGCAGCAGGCCGCGAACGGGCTGAAGCAGGAACGGGACGGCTGGCTGCTGCGCTGGGAACGCGCCGCGGTCGAATTGAGCGTGGCGATCGCCGCCAAGCTGGTGCGTGGCGAACTCTCGACGCGGCCGGAACTCGCCACCGGCATGATCAGCGAGGCGTTGCAACTCGCCGCCGGACAAACCCATTTGAAAGTGCGACTCCACCCGGGCGATCTGGAACGGCTCGGCCCGCAGGCGGAGGACGTCGTCAAACGATTGACGGCGTGTGCTTCACCGGAACTCGTCGCCGATCCCAAGCTGACCCCCGGGGGCTGCGTCATCGACACCCAACACGGCCAGATCGACGCCCGCCTGGAAACGATCCTCGAACGCATCACCGCGGAACTGCTGGAAACGTAAATGGTCGAAGGTTGAAGGTGGAGGGTTGAAGGTCCGAGCAGGCCATGACCCCGACCTGCATCAACCTTCAACCCTCCACCTTCAACCTTCGACCCCACCCATGCCCACCTGGACGCAGCAACTGTCGCAGATTCTCCCCGCGCGGCTGACCGGACGCGTGTCGCGGCTGGTGGGGCTCACCGCCGCCGTCGCCGGTTTTCCCGCGCCGCTGGGGGCGATCGTCAGGCTCGAGCGCGAGCATGGCGACCCCGTCGAGGGGGAGGTCGTCGGGTTTCATGACCACGAGACGCTGCTGCTGCCGTATGGGGAACTCGGCGGGATTCGTCGCGGCACCCCCGTCACGCTGGTGCAGTCGACCCCCGGCGCGCGGGTCGGCGACGCGCTCTTGGGTCGCGTGATCAACGGCCGCGGGCGGTTCATCGATGGGCTCTCTCCCGTGGTCCTGCCACATCGCGTGCCGCTCCATCCCGCGCCCCTGTCGCCGCTGGAACGGCCGCGGATCGAACAGGTGTTGGGGACCGGCATCCGCGCCCTCGACGGCCTGATGACGTGCGGTCAGGGACAGCGGTTGGGGATCTTCGCCGGAAGCGGCGTCGGCAAGAGCACGCTCCTTGGTCAGATCGCGCGGTCGACCACCGCCGACATCAACGTGGTCGTCCTCATCGGCGAACGCGGCCGGGAAGTCCGCGAATTCATCGAGCGCGATCTCGGTCCCGAAGGGCTCGCGCGGAGTGTCGTCATCGTCGCCACGGGAGACGATCCCGCGCTGCTGCGGTTGCGGTCGGCGTATCTGGGGACGTCGATCGCCGAGTATTTCCGCGATCAAGGCCGCAACGTCTTGTTGATGATGGACAGCGTGACGCGGTTCGCGCTCGCGCAGCGCGAGATCGGCCTCGCCGCCGGCGAACCCCCCGCGACGCGCGGCTATCCCCCCAGCGTCTTCGCCCTGTTGCCGCGATTGCTCGAACGGAGCGGCCGGACGACCGCCGGCAGTATCACCGGGTTCTATACGGTCCTCGTCGAAGGGGACGACACCAACGAACCCATTTCGGACACCGTCCGCGGGATCCTCGATGGCCACTTCGTTCTGACGCGGAAGCTCGCCCAGCAGGGGCATTTCCCCGCGATCGACGTCCTCGCCAGCTTGTCGCGATTGATGAGCGAACTTGCGTTGCCCGAGCACAAACAGGCGGCGCAATCGATCCGCCAATTGATGGCGGCGTATCAGCAGTCCGAGGATTTGATCTCGATCGGCGCGTATCAACCCGGCTCGAACCCGACCGTCGACGCGGCGATCTCGCTCAAAGGGGCCATCGATCAGTTCCTGCAGCAACGAACCGACGAAAAGTCCTCTCCCCAGGAAGCCCGCGAACACCTACAAAAGCTGGCGAAACTCCGCGACGCGCTCCCCAAACGGCACGCGGCGTGACCTCAATTTGATGAGCGGGGGGACGTCAGTCCCCCCGGTGATGGAACACCCGGCGAATTCAACAATCACCGGGGGGAGTGACCTCCCCCCGCTCCAGGCGAACACATCCACCCACAGCACCCGGTGACGCGATGCCTTTTCGCTTCAAGCTCGAACCGCTGCAGCGCTACCGCGAGCACTTGCGCGATCGCTGTCGGCAGGCGCTCGCCGTCGTCCTGGCGGAAGACGCGGCCCTCGTCCAACGAGTCGAGGAACTCACCGCCGCGCGCGAGCAAGTCCTCGCCGAGATGCAACGTCTGCAAGCCCAGCCGTACCTGGCGGTCGAGCAGGTCGCGGCCCGCCGGTATCACGCCGGGCAGTTGCAGGGGGAGCTGCGGCGGGTCGAGTTGGAACGGGACTCGGTGGCGGAACGAATCGCCGAGTGTCGTCGGTTGCTCTCGTTGGCCGATCAAGGAGTGAAGGTTCTCGAACAACTCGAAACCCGGCAACGGCTGGAGCATGAGAAGACCCGGGAAGCCAAGGAGTCACGCGAACGCGAGGAGATTTGGCAGGCAGGGAAAATTGCGCATCGTGCGGCGAGTTGAGGCGGAGACCTCAGTAGCGCAGTCGTCCCATCCACCCTATCACACCTAAACTATGCTGCGCGCCCTGTTGTACATGGTTGGCATCTTCTCGACGGTCCTCGTCCTGGCGGAGGTTTCCGCCGTGGGGATGTTGTGGTCGCGGGGCCATCTCACGCCCCAATCGCTGCGCGAAATCCGCCTGGCGCTCAGCGGCCAGTCGGTGACGGAAGATGAATCCGGGGAAGAGGTTACCGACACCGTGCAGACCTCCGAAGCCGAGGTGCGGGAGCTGCGGATTCGGCGGGCGCTCGAGCTCGATTCCCGCGAAAACGAGTTGTCGCTCCTCAAGCGAATGACGACGGAAACGGCGAATCGTTTGATTTCGGATCGCCAGTCGTTCGATCAATTGAAAGACGAGTTCCGCGCGGAACTCTCGACCCTGTTGGAACAAACCACCGCCGCCGCCACCGAGCAGACCCGCACCGTCCTCCTCGCCAGTCCTCCGGACGAAGCCGTCAAACGGCTGATGGGGCTGACGAAGGACGAGGGAGTGAACCTGCTGCGGGGGCTCCCCGAGAAGTCGATCGCCCGAATCCTGCTCGCCTTTCAGCAGGATCCGCAAGCGGTGACGCGGGGTCAGGAACTGTTCGAGAGCCTGTACCGCGGCGACCCGAATCGCAAACTCATCGACGACACCCAACAACAGCTTGATCCCCCGCCGACCACCGCGGCTCCCCCCACGGGAGCCGCCGCCAACTGAGGGCCGACATGGACGTCGTCGACGCTGTTCCCCGCACCGACGTCGCCGCGCTCCTCAATCTGAGCGGTCCCCCGGCCAATGAAGGGACCACGGGAGCGGTTTCCCCCAACGGCGGCGAGACGACGTTCTCGCGTGAGCTCGCCACGGCGGTCGCGCAGCAGGTCGTGGATGCGACGACGGCGGCCGAACTCGCGGCGCTCTCCGAGATCGCGGCTCCGACCTTGGAGGTGCCGCAACCGACGGTCCTCCTCGATCTGACGGCGTTGACGCTCGCCCCGGCGGCATCGACCGATGAGTCCGCCGTCGAGCCGTCGGATCCCTCGCCGAGCCTTCCCGGCATCGCGGCGTTGCTGGCGGAATGGGCCTGGCGGACACCAAGTTCGATCCAGGCGATCCCGGTGGAGATCGTCTCCACCGATCAGTCCGTTTCCGTGGTGACGGAAACGGCCGCCGAAGTGACAACAGACGCCGCGATCGAATCCCCGGTCGCCATCGAGCTGGAGCCAGCCACGGTTCCGGCGGGGTTGTCCGCCCTGTGGCAAACCTGGTTGAGTCCACGCCCCGTCGAAACGACTCCCACCAGCCGGACGCCGGACAGCGAACCGACTTCTTCGACCTCCTCGGTCAATCCCATCGGAGCGTCATCGACACCCGTGCCCCAGGCCTTGGCCGACATCCTGGCGCAACCGGGTCTGCGTCTGCCGATCGAACGCCCCTTGCCGGTTACGGAAGAGACTCCGGCGATCCCTGGGACGGAACCCACGGAGGCATCGGCCGCCACCCCGAACACACCGGTAATCGCGACGCCGATCGTCGTGCCTCCTCCGGTCCTTGTCACCACACAGACCGCCGCAGCCACGCAGGAGGTGACGGCCGGCGCAGTGACTCCGCCGGTCACACAGGTTGGTCCCAGGCCGACGATTCCCACTCCGATCGTGACGACGAAGGACGGCACCACCGGTTCGGAGACGACCACCAAACCGGACCCGTCGTCGGACGCACCCCGCGAGGCACGTACGACACGGCCGACCACGGCGAGTCAGTCCGCGTCGCTTGTGACCGATCGGGGCACGCAACCTGCCCTCGGTGACCCGTCGCAGCAGGCCTCGACCGGTCCCATCTCGACGAACTTACCAGCCGAGCCGACGACGCTCGGCCACTCATCCGCCGTCATGACCCAGGCGTTGCCGGATGAGACCGGACCCCGCGAGAGCACCACGTCCAACTTGCCGGCGGCGATGGGATCGACCACCACGCCCGTGGCCGGCGACGGGTCGGTTCGAACACGCGAAGTGACGTTGGCGCCCGAGCCGGGGGCAACGTTCGCCGATCGACTCGCGCGGTTCGTCCTGCAGGCGCACGATCAGGGTCAGGAACTGTCGGTCCGCATCACGCCTCCCGACTTGGGGTCGATCGTGATCGATGTCCGCTCGGGCGTCGAAGGGTTGCAGGTGCGGCTCGAAGCGTCGTCCGCCGCGACGCAACAACTCCTCACCGATCGCCTGCCGCAATTGCAGGAATCGTTGCAGCAACTGGGGCGACCGGCCGACCGGGTCGAGGTGGTCCGCGGGGAGGGGAACGGCTTCGGCGGGACGAATCAGAACGGCGGCTTCACCGATCGCGGCGCTCAACAGACGTATCAGGAACGACGTGATCCACCGCCCCCATCGCGGCCGGAACCGGTCCGCCCAAC
>CAYRVS010000011.1:0-9869 GCA_964427725.1 uncultured Planctomycetaceae bacterium
CGACGCCCTCACCCCAAAACTGATGCTCCCCGCAAACGGCCGCTAAACGGGTACGCAGGCGCACCACCGGTTGTGGGAGCATGCTCAGCGGCGCACCCCGTGAGGGGTGCTGGAAGATCGCATCATTATACAACTTGCCGCGAGACCTTCCCTCGCATCCAGCACCCCTACCGGGGTGCGATTCCGCTTGGACCGTCACCCGGTGGTGCGCCTGCGGCGACCACCGGCTACTCGCCGCGAACCCCGCGGGGTCGCAGTCAAATCTCACCATCCGATGTTTGAGATCACTGTTGGTGGGCAGCTCGAGGAGATGCTCGGGAGCACGATCATGCTCGGCATCGGATCGCGACGGACGTCATGAGTCCATCGTTGTGCCATAAGGCCCGTTCAGCCGCTGATGTTGCCTTGGGAAATCCGCGATGACCTCCTTGGACCTTGTGGAGGGTCGCCCCCAAGGCCCGTCTTCGGACGACCCTGGTCACGACGGCCTTCGCAGCGTCCATGACACGCCTGGGACCGGCGGTGATGGCGGATGCCGCGTCCGGCCTTCAGGTCGGGAGCCGCGGGGATCAGCCGCGATCCGCGCATCAGCGCGGAAGGATCTGAATGGTGGGTGTCGGTCGCTGGTGGACTTCGAACTCGGTCCGGCCCGGTCCCTGTTGGCGGGCGCGGTACATCGCCGCATCGGCCAGTTTCAGGCACTCTTGCGGGGACTCGGGCGGGGTGCGGTAGACGACGACCCCGATCGTCACGCCGAGTCCGGGGAACCGCGATTCGACCTCGTGATGGAGCATCGTCCGCAATCGTTCGACGACATGCTCGGCATCGGCAAGGTCGGTCTGAGCGAGCACGATGACGAACTCGTCCCCGCCCAGCCGGGCCGCCGTGTCGTAGCTTCGCAGATTTTGCCGCAACGTGGTGGCGATCCGCACCAAGGCGGAGTCGCCCTGCAGATGACCGAGTGTGTCGTTGAGGGTTTTGAAGCCGTCACAATCGAGCACGGCGACGGCGAATGGATGCCCGAGCCGTTGCAGCCGACTCCATTCCGCCTCGAGCGCTTCGGCCAGCGCCTGCCGATTGGCGATCTGCGTCAGGTAGTCGCGGCGGGCGAGTTTCCGCATGTGATCCCAGGCCCGTCGTCGGCGGTCGACCCATATCCACGTCAGGATCAAACCCCCGATCGCGTGGACCCCTTCCGGCCCCCAGACGGCGAACTCGTCGGAACGGCTCGCGGCGCAGAGTCGGACGCTTTCGACGAACAGGCCGATCGCGAATCCCGGGCGTCGGCCGTAATGCCACGTCGCGACCACCACCAGCAGGATTTCCCATGGGACGGCGAGCAACGGAGAGAGTCCGTAAGCCTGCGATCCCAGCGCCAGCAACCAGCCAAACCCGCCGCACGCCAGCCCCGTCACGCCCCCCGGCGGGGGAGAATAGGGGCGTACGATGGGGGTCGGCCGCGACGGCAACTGAAGGGTCTCCCGGCGGGAACTCGGCCGACGCAGCATATCTCGAACAAGCTGTTCGACGGTATGCGGAACCTCATACGGCGTCGGCGCCCGGAGTCGAACACGAAGCGAGCGCGCTCACTTCTTGCCGAAGCAGAAGACCTTCCCTTCGCGGGTTTCGTTGCCGACCACCAGCACCCCTTCGCCGATCGCGGGGCCGCCCGAGATCGCCTTGCCGGTGTTGTGCTTCCACTTCAGCGCGCCGTCGTTCAGGCCGAGTTCGTACAGGTTGCCGTCGTGCGAGCCGATGAAGACGCGGTCGCCGACGATCGCCGGCGAACTGTCGACCTTCGCACGGGTCGGGAAGGTCCATAACCGCTTGCCGGTGGTTCGATCGACCGCGTGGACCGACTTGTCGCGGCCGCCGACGACCAGCGCGCGATCGGTAACGGCGGCCGAGGAATGGAACGGAAACTCGCCCGCCCCCGCGCTGTACCGCCACGTCACCGTCAGCGTCCGCCAATCGACCGCCACGACTTCGCTGGCGTACGTGCCGACGTACAGCGTGTCGCCCACCACCGTCGGCGAGGCGATGAGGTAGGTCTCCAGCGGCATGTCGGCGTGTTGCTTGCCCGTTTCGATGTCGATCACCCGCAGATGTTCGTCGCAGCCAGCGATGAAGGTGAATTTGTCGGCGATCGCCGGGGCGCAGTGAACGTAGCCTTCGGTGCCGAACTTCCAGACGAGGCTCCCGTCGGCCTCTTTGAGGCAATAGAGTTGGTTGTCGTACGAGCCGAACAAGAGCTTGTCCTGATAGATCGACGCCGAGCTGTAGATTTCCCCGCCGGTGGCGAAGGTCCAGGCTTTTTTGCCGGTGCGGCGATCGATGGCGTGGAAGACGCCGTCCTCGTCGCCGAGATAGACGCGGTCGGCGGTGACGGTGGGGGAGGACTTGAAGCCGGGCGCGAAGGAATTTTTCGGAACCTCTTCGACGGTGCGATAGCCCCAACGTTTGCGGCCGGTCGCCTTGTCGAGGCAGACAAGTTCCCCCGAGAGACACGGGACGTAGACGTCGTCGCCGACGATCGCCGGGGTCGCGACGATCTGGTCCCCGATCTCGACCTCCCAGAGGAGTTCGAGTTTCTCCGGCAAGGGGGCGGTTGCGACGCCGGTGAGGCTCCAATCGCGGCGGAAGGAGGCCCAGCTATCGGGGCCGGGTGGGGCGGGTTCGGCGGCCGCCAGGGACGCGGCCAGCGCTACGGTGAGGCCACAGATGAGGGATCGAAGGCGCATCGGTAGAGTTCCTCCAGGCTGGCGGCATCAACCGGGCGGGGATTGAAGGTGCCGGTCCATTGCCGGGCCGCTTCCGCCGCCATCACGGGCAAAGCTTCGCGCGTCACGCCGCAGTCGACCAACCACGTGGGACATCCGGCCGCTGCGATCCATTCCGCCAGCCGACCCGCCAACCGTTCGGGGGCGGCAGGCTCGTCGACGGCGCACAGTCCGGCATCGGCGGCAAGTTGACCATACAGCGGGCCGACCGCAGGCCTATTGTATCGCACCACATGAGGCAACATCAGCCCGATCGCCAATCCGTGCGTGATCTCGAAATGGGCGGTGAGGGGATTGGCGAGGGCATGGGCCGCCCCCAGCATCGAGTTCTCGATCGCCGCCCCCGCGAGATGGGCTCCCAAGAGCATGGCTCCGCGCGCCTGCAGATCGGTCGGGTCGCGCAGCACCGCGGGAAAGCCGCTCGATAACAACCGCCAACTTCGGCGACTGAAGAGCTGCGAGATCGGATTCCGTTTTGTGGTGACGAACGATTCGACGGCATGACTGAGGGCGTCGATCCCGGTCGCGGCGGTCACTCCCGCGGGCATGCTGACGGTGAGGTCGGGATCGAGGAGCGCGACCTTGCAGGCGGCCTTCTTGTCGCCGCAGGCCATTTTCATGTGGGTTTCCGCGTCGGCGATGAGGGCGAACGACTGCGCCTCGCTTCCCGTGCCCGAGGTGGTGGGGACGGCGATCATCGGGAGCATCGGCTTACTCGCCTTGCCGACGCCCTGGTAGTCGCGCATCCGCCCGCCGTTGGTGAGGAGAAAATTGATCCCTTTCGCGCAGTCCATCGCGCTGCCGCCGCCGACCGCGACGAGGAAATCGATCCCGGCGGCGCGGGCGACTTCCAAACCGCGGGCGACATCGGCGGTGGTGGGGTTCGGTTCGACGTCGCGAAAGAGAGTGAACGGGAGCCCGGCGGCGCGCAGGCTCGCCAGACACCGTTCGGTATGACCGGCCCGTTCGATCCCCGGGTCGGTCACCACCAGCACCTGTCGCCCGCCGTACTCTTGGACCAAGCTCCCCAGCCGCGCGACGACGCCCGACCCGAAGACGACCCGGGTGCGGGGGTCGAAATCGAACGGCGGCAGGGGTTCACCGTGCGAAGTGGCGGCGGTCTCGGGCATGGGGCGGGTTCATCGAGGATGGCGGGCGGAGGAGGCGAGGGAACTCGATGCGGGCCTCGGCATCATAGCCTACGGCTTGGTCTCAAGTGTTGGGAGCAGCGTGTGCCACTGGCTTCGCCAGTGGGCTCTGGGTTGGGCGCGGTGGTCTCGCCGACCGAAGGGACGTGGCCCCTCGGCTTCCGGTGGATGTTTCAGGACCCTCTGGGTTTGTGTCGTATTGTCATCCTCGACGAGGTCGATCGCCGCATCGTTGACATCAAGTTTCATGGCTTTCTTCGTGGGATCACCGTGGAGCGATCGCACTGGCGGAGCCAGTGGCACACAATTCCCTCGGCTGGCTGAGGCACGTCACCAACCGGGTCCCAGCATGCAGAAACCCGGCATCAACAAATTGATACCGGGTTCCGCGGGAAATCCAACAGGCGGCCGCCGGATTTCAATCGGCCCCCCCCGCGTCGCGCGGCGTCGGCTTGAAGCCCCCCTCCAGCTTCGCCCCCTGCTTGATCGCGAACAGCGTCGACTTGTTCGAGATGTACAGCGTGTCGTTCGCCGCCACCGGGGTGCTGTAGATCGAGTTGATCATGTTGATCTCCCCGAGAATGTTCAGCTCCTTCGACAGCTCGAACACCGTGATGTCGCCGTCCTCGTCGCCGATGAAGACCTTCCCGTCGGCGATCAGGGGCGAACCCCACGACGCCGCGAACATGTCGTGCGTCCAATGGACCACCGGCTTGCCCGGTTCGCTGGTCTGCTTCGCATCGAGGCAGTGCACGAGGCCGCTGAAGTCGGCGATGTAGAGGAGATCGTCCTTGATCGCGACGCTGCCGATCGTCCGGTGCATCACCTCCTCGAAGTCCAGCTTCTTGTTGCCGTTGCGGTCGACGGCGTCGTAATGCCAAACCACGGCGGCGTTGGGGTTCGGGATCGCCTTCTCCCCCTTCTTCTCGTCGACCGCCTGCAACCGCCGCGGCGGGAGCTCCTTACCGCTCGCGTCGACGGCGAGTTCCAGACTGATGTCGCCCCGCTTGGTCGGATCGATGCAGTAAAGATGGCCGACCCCTTCGCCGTGTTCCGGATCCTCACCCACGGCGGCATAGAGGTGCCCGTCGTAGAAGACCGGCGTCCCGATGAAGTGGTTCCGCGTGGCGCGGCCCCCCAGGAGATAGAGCGACGTCTTGGGGTTGCCGTCGAACTTCCACAGCAGCTTCGCGTTCCCCTTGCCGTCGCCGGCGGGGTCGAAGCTGTAGATCCAACCGTCGCCCGAGCCAAAGACGATCTGCGGCTGCCCGTCGGCGACGAAGTAGCAGGGGCTCGACCACTGGCCGTGCAGGACGTTCGTCCCCGGGCTGTTGTCGGACCACAGCAGCTTGCCGGTGTTCTTGTCGATGCAGAGATGGCTGGGGGCGTTCGGGGCGGGGATGTTGATGTGCGACTCGTCCACCCCGTTGCCGGTGTCGACGAACAGGTAATCCCCCATCGCCGTCACCGAGCAGCTGCACATGTTGTGCTGGGAGACGCCGAGTTCCCCCATCATGTCGAGCTTCCAGAGGACGTCGGCTTCGTACTTGTCATCACTGGGCTCGGCCTGGAAGCTGCCGTCGTTTTCGTCGTCGCGGAAGCCTTCGGCGTCGAGGCAGGTGACTTCGCCGCGGCTGGTGACGTACCACACGCGGGCGTCTTCGCAGTAGACCGTCGAGCAGATCCCCTGCTGCGGCCAGTCATGGACGCGACCGGTCGGCAGCTTCGGCGAGGAGGCCTGCCACAGAAAGTCGCCGGTCTTTTCGTCGAAGCACAGCAGGCAGCCGAGGTCGACGTTGGTGGGGAACCGCTTGATGTAGCCCGAGCCGTTGTTGGTCCCGACATAGACCTTGCCGTTGGCGATCACGGGATTGCCGTAGGTCTGCGACCCGAGCTCGGCGGTCCAGAGGACGTTCTCGCCGCTGTCGAGATCCCAGCTTTCGGGGATGTTCTTCACGGCGGGGGTGTTGTTGCGATAGGGGCTGCCCCCCCAACTGGGCCAGTCGCCCGCCTGGACTTTCAGCGTGGCGATGTGCTTGACCGCCTCTTCCGAGGGGTCGAAACCATACACCGAACCGAGGAGCAACGCCCCGGCGAGGCCGGCCGCGAGGCCGAGTGTGAATCGATATGGCATGGGGGTTCCTTGGTGGTTCGGTGATTGGGTTTACGGTCGGTGCCAGTGGACAGAGGGACTTAGGATTGGGAAACGTCGTCCGGGTCGGACACGGCGTCGGCCTGCGCCAACAGCCGGGCGACATCCAGTTCGAATCCGGGAAGTTTCTCGGGGCGAAACAGTTCTCCTTCACGAACGATCCGCACGTCATCGCCGCGAAAGACCGTCAGACAACGTTGATAGCGATCAATGATCCAGTACTCGGCGATTCCGATCGCGGCGTATTCCCGACGCTTCGTGATGAAATCCCGCCGGCGGTCGCGCGACGTGCTCGAGACGAACTCGACGGCGATCGTGGGGAGATCGACTTTGGGCTTTACGGGCCGATCAAAGCCGATCCAGATCGCCCGGTCCATCCGTCGTCGATCGGCGCCGATCGCCACTTCCTGTTCGGACAGCGTCAGACTCAGGCACGCTCCTTGGGGATGACGATCACGGTACTCGCGGAGCAGATACTCGAGTTCTCCGTTCGGATTCCGTTCCCCTTCGCCGGCGGCGGGAATCACGACCAGGATCCCCTGGCGAAGTTCGTAGCGAAAATCGTCGTCCCAACACGTGACGGCGTCGTATTCTGCCGCGGACAACTCCAGCCCGTTGGCCCACACGCCGAGCGGCCGGGTCGGCGAGACCTTCGGTTCCAGCACGTTCGGCGGGGCCAGGGTGGTGGTCATGACGATTGAGCTTGCTTGGTCAATTCGCACATGCGTCACGGTCGCGGCGGAGACGGTCTCAGCCATCGACATCGGGTTTCGATCCTCGGTCGGCACGGGCCAAGAGCTTAGACACCGGCAACTCGAAGCCGGGCAGCCGCGCTGGGCGATAAATTTCCCCTTCCTTGACGACCTGCATGTCATCCCCTTGAATCGCGGTGAGCGTGCGACGAAAGCGATCCAGGATCCAGTATTCCGCGATCCCGATCGAGGCATACTCCCGACGCTTGACGACGAAATCACGACGTCGATCCCGTGAGGTGTCCGAGACGAATTCCAACGCGATCGAAGGGACATCGGTTTCCGGATCGACAGGCCGATCCAACCCAATCCAGATCGCGCGATCCATCCGTCGTCGCTGGGTTCCGATTTTCACCTCTTGTTCCGGGGCCGTCTCCGACAACGCTTTCCCGTGCGGATGATGCTCGGCATAGGACCACAACAGATAGCCGAGATAGTCGTTGGGGCTCCGTTCACCAAAGTCCGCCGGTGGCGTCACGATCAACAACCCCTTCACCAACTCGTAGCGGTAACCCGGTTCCCACTCGGTCGCGGCGTCGTACTCCTCCGGCGACAACTCCATCCCGTTGGCCCACGGACCGAGCGGCCGGGTCGGCGAGACCTCCGGTTCCAACGGTTCGAGCAACGGGGTGGTGGTCGGCATGATCAGGACTCACACGGCTGGGGCGTCAGCGCTGCCGCTATTGGGCCGCCGGCAGCGCGGTCACCGTCAGGTTGTCGATGAAGATTTCGGTGTCCTTCGCGTTCCCGAACATCCCCGGGCTGCCGTTCAGGTTCGCCGGGCTGTCGGTCCATTCGATCGACCATTCCGCCGGCTCCGCCTCGTCGCGCTTCCACGACTTCCCCTGCAGCTTGGCGACCATTTTCCCGTCCTGCTCCGCCGTCGTCACGCGGAACTTCATCCGGTACCAGGTGTCGGCGGTCCAGGCGAACGGTTTGTCGAAGTACTTCTGATCGTGGGGAATCCACGAGTAGAGCTTGAGCTGCTGGCTCGCCCCCATCATGTCGAACCGATACCGCTGGCACGTCAGACCGATGTCGGGCATCTTCGAGTTCGGATCGGCGTCGGCGGCGACCGGTTGACCTTCCGCATACACATCGGCCTGAATCTCGTAGTTCGCCGAGTCGGGGTGCCCCAACCAGCCCTGGCTGCGGGTCCCCTTCGGAATCGTCGTGATTTTGCACATCACCCCGTTGCCGATGACCTTGTACGCCGGGTTCTTCTCGATCTCGAGCCGCACGCCGACCGCGTCATCGCCGGTCCACTGCCACCCCTTGATCAGGTTGATCTCCTGGAGTTTGGTCAGCGGGCCGTCGAGGAGCGCCTTCGCCTGATCCTGCGAGACGGCGGTTTCGATGATCCCCAGGTAACGCTTGAAGTTAGTCCAGGCCTGCGCGGCGGTGGTGTCGTCGTACTTCGCGGTGGGCGCGGGGATGTTGGTGAACTGCGTGAGCAGATAGATGTAAAGCCGGGCCGTCAGCCGGTCGTCCTGTTTCAGCTTCTGATAGAGGTCGTAATCGATCGCGATGTGCCGGTAGCGCATCCCGACGCCGGTGACGGGAACCCGGCCGTCATCGAAGTTGTAGTTCCAAGGGAAGTCGGGGATCACGCGGATGCGGGCCGACGTCGTGATGTCGTCGACCGCCGCCTTCACGATCACCGCCGTTTGCCCACCGCCGGCGACCGAAGCGTACTTGCCCGCTTCATCGATCGTCCCCGACCCTTCCAGCGTGAACTTCACCTTCCCCTGCGGGGCCTCGCCCAGATACTGGCCCTTCTCGTTGTAGAGCAGCACCTGAAACTGCTGCTTCTGGCCCGGCTTGAGGAGCGCCTCGGCCGGAATCACCACGGCTTGCGCGGGCTTCTGATCGGCGTCGATCGGAGCCTCCTCCGGCAATCCGGGAAGGGGATCGGCCTCGGGCTTGGCGTTCTTGAACCCGATGCAGTACATCGCCGTGTCGGTCGGCAGGAAGATCCGGCCATGCGACACGATCGGCGAACCGTTGATCTCGGCGTCGAGCCGCAGTTGATGGATTTTCTTCAGCCCCTTGTCGCTCGGCTCGAAGATGTACCAGCGGCCGTTCGCGTCGGTGCAGTAGAATTTGCCGTCGGCGTACAGCGGGCTGCCGCGACCCATCGTCCCGAGCTTCTGCTTCCCGATCAGTTTCCCGGTGGCGAGCTCGTTCACGAAGAAGTTGCCGCTGTCGTCGATCGAGTAGACCCGATCGCCCACCACGACCGGCTGCGTTTTGCCGATGAACTGTTCCTTGATCCGCCAGACTTCGCCCGTCTTGGTCAGGTCGCCGGTCTTGCTCGAATCGACCGCGAAGAGCGCGCCCATCTTCGTGTCGTCGATGTTTTCTTCGCTGTGCCCGCAGATCACGAGGTTCCCGGCGACCACGGGGGCCGTGTTGAGGCCCCGCAGCGAGACGTCATACTTCCAGACCCGTTTACCGGTGCGGGGCTGGAACGAATAGACTCCGCCGTCCCCGGTCCCCAGAATGTACTGGGCCTGACCATTCGCGACGGTGATCACGGGACCGCTGTAAGTGGTGTCTTCGGGGAGCGGTTTGGTCCCCTGCTGCCAGACCAGTTGTCCGTTCCGTTTGTCGAACGCGAGGACGCGATGCTCAGGCCGCGCCTGATCACCCCAGCCGATCACCACGCCGCTGATTAGGGCGAGGTTCTCGAAGACGAGCGGGAAGTTGGTCCGGCCGCCGTAGGTCGTCAGCAGCCCGAACTCTTCACTCAGCGACCGTGACCAGACGACCTCCCCCTCGGCGTTCAGACAGACGAAGTAGCCGCAGACCCCCAGCGCGATGACGTTCCCCGTTTCGGGATCCCCCACCACGCTCGACCAGCCGACGCGGGTGTCGGGGACGTCCGACAGATAGACGTTAAAGACGTGTTCCCAGAGAATCTCGCCCGTTTCGACGTCGGCGCAGACGACCTTCTCCGCCTCTTCCAGCGTGGCGGGTTGATGTCGGCAAAGGGTGTAGAGCTTCCCCTGCATCACGATCGGGGTCGACCGCGTTC
>CAYRVS010000011.1:9879-12026 GCA_964427725.1 uncultured Planctomycetaceae bacterium
CGTTCCGAGCGCTTCACTTTTCCACAGCAGGTTCTCCCCTTCGGGATCCCAGCTCGCGGGGAGATTCTTCTCGCGCGAGACGCCGTTCATCTCGGGCCCGCGCCAGTAGGGCCAGTCGAGCGGATCCCCCGCCACCCGCTCGGCCGCGAACGACTCCTCGGCAAGCACCGCGAAGCCGGCGACACCAATCCCAACAAGGAGCAGGACAAGTCGAGAGAGACTCATAGGAGGGGCATCCTAGGGCGACGACGGAGAGCCACATTCGGGGCGACGGACCACGCCGGTCCGCGTCATGGGGAGCACAACACCTGTTTGAACAATCGTAACGATACACAGCCCGCCCATCAAGCGGTTGTGGTGCGACGGGTCCGCCTGGAGTAGGTCCTCAGCCGACCGGACCAAGCAACAAGGCCCGAGCGTGTTGATGAGAATTCCGTGAAGGAGACGTGGCCGCCGGCGCATTCGAACACACGCGACATTACGTTCCATTCCGCCGAGGCATCGCGAAGCAACTGGTCAACGGCTCGTGGCATGTCACTGATGCGATTCTTGTCCTTGCGATCGATCTTCCGTCGGCTGACCGACGACTTGGAGCGGTGGCCAAGAAACGTTCGACCCCCGTCGATGGCTGCTTGGTTGCTGGTCGGCGGACTGTTGTCGGGCCCACCCGTCGACGCCGACAATCCCGCCCCCTGGCTGCGGGATGTCCTCCACGGATGGCGTGTCCGCGAAGCCCGTTACCAGTCGGGTCGGGTGGAATGGTCGTTGACCACCAGCGCTCCGGCGGCAGCCGTCGACGCCGCAGCTCCTCGGGAGGCGGCTTCCCATCCATCCCCACCGGGGACCGTGGTCACTCGGGGGGTCTTCGAGTTCGATGACGTGCGGGGGCGGGTGGACGTGGAGGTGCGCACCGAACCGGCGGCGGCCTCGTTGGTCCAACCCCGTCGACTGATCACGTGCTTCGACGGGTTGGAACGTCGCGAATACCGTCAGTCCAAGGATGCCGCTCCCGATGCCTGGAGCCTCGAACCCCAGGCGCGGGGCTTGCTCGCGCTCTACGAACAACCCGACTGGGCGCCGCTGGCTTGGGTCTTTCGCCCATTAAATCCCGGATTCACGGCCTTGGAACCCGCGGCGTATGTCCCGGAGCCCGCGCTCGTCCGCCTGGGAGAGATCGCTTGCCGCGTGCTGGTCGCGGAACGTCAGGAGACCCGTTCGGTGTTGTGGCTCGATCCCGCCCGGCATGACCTCATCTTACGGTATGAGGTGGAGTCTCGGGGACGACCGCAGCTTCGCTACGATCTGGAATACGACAACCGACGTCCGCCGATGCTGGTTGGCTGGCGTCGGGTCCGCGTGCATGACCACGAAACCGGCTCCTGCTCGACGAGTTCGGGCCGAGTGCTCGCGGTCACGACGAATCAGCCGATCGACCCCGAGCGATTCACCATTCCCTTTCCCCCGGGGACCATCGTCGACATTTATGGTCGCGACGGCGGTAAACATCTTGTCCGGCGAAACGGGTCGATGCGGCGGATCACACCGGAAGAATGGCGAGCCAAACTGTCCCCGGAGGAGCTAGAGCAGTCGCTCTCGCCCGAGGAACTCGCCGCCGCGCGCCGGCGCCGCGACTCGTTCATCGTGGGAGTGCTACTGGGCGGGCTTGGAGTGGCGGGACTGGGGTATGCATCCCGGAGCCGCCAGCCGCCGTCATTCCGCTCATCATAGGCGGGTACCGCACTGTCTTGAGCGCAGTAAGCTGCCTTATGCCGATTCCGGGATGTTCCGGCGCGCCATCAGCCCGACTTGCGCCTCCCGGCGATTGTTCCGTCGTCCCCGTGAACCGAGGGCGTGCCTGATTGCAAGGTTACCAGGCTTCCCCACCTCCACAGGGGAGTCATCTCCACGAGGGATTCACCCATTCAAGCGGCTTGCCGAGTCACGGCGATGGCGTCGGCGACCCGGATCGTTCCCTCGTAAATCGCCCGGCCGACGATCGCGCCGATTAGGTTCGGTTCGCGGGCGTGGATCGCGGTCAGAGCGCGAATATCCTCCAAAGTGGTGACCCCGCCCGAGGCGATCACCGGCAGCCCCCGCCGGGCGAACGCTTCCAGATCGGCCAGCGTTTGGGGATCGATGCCTTGCAT
>CAYRVS010000011.1:12036-56911 GCA_964427725.1 uncultured Planctomycetaceae bacterium
GCCTTGCATCATCCCGTCGTTGGCGATGTTCGTGTAGATCACGGCGGCGGCCGGATCGTCGACGAATTGCTCGGCGAGGCTGATCGCGGATGTCTGCGAGACCTCGAGCCAGCCGGCGGTCGCGACGAAGCCATCGCGGGCATCGAGCCCCAACGCGATCCGTCCCGGGAACCGCCGAACCAGCGCGCGGAACCATTCGGGTTCCTTGAGGGCCTGCGTGCCGATGATCGCCCGGTCGATCCCCACGTCGTGCAGCATGAACTCGACGCCGGCGTCGTCACGTAAGCCGCCACCGAGCTCGCAGGGAATCGCGATCGCTTTGGTGATCGCCCGCAACGCGTCGACATTGACCGGTCGGCCGGCCTTCGCGCCGTCGAGGTCGACCAGATGCAACCGCGTCGCCCCCTCGGCGGCCCAGCGGCGGGCCATCTCCGCCGGGTCGCGGCCGAAGACCGTCTCCTGGGCGTAATCACCTTGCCTGAGGCGGACACATTGACCGCCACGGAGATCGATCGCGGGAAGGATTTCGAGGGGCATGGGGAGGGAGGTCGAGGGTTGAAGGTTGAGGGTTGAGGGTCAGACAAGGCGGGGGGACGTTGTCCGATGACAGTGTCAGCCTCCATGGTCCGCTGGCAACCATAGGCCGGGGCACCCGCCCTGGCCGCGTGTGGGGGTCACACCCCGTTCATCGCGCCAGGCGGGGTCGATCACACCGGCAGCTCCGCGAAATTGCGGAGCAGTTGCAGGCCGACTTTCTGGCTCTTTTCCGGGTGGAATTGCGTCGCGAAGAGCCTGCCGCGGGCGATCATCGAGGTGAACCGTTCGCCGTACTCGGTCTCGGCGGCGATCAACGCGCGATCTTTTGGACGGACGTAATAACTATGAACGAAGTAGACGCTGGCGTCACTCGGCAGGTGGGCCAATAGCGGAACGGCGGGCTGACACGGCAGCAGCGTGTTCCACCCCATGTGCGGCACCTTCAACTCGGGGGACGTCGGAAACCGAACGACATCTCCCGCGAAGGCCCCCAGCCCGGACCATTCCCCATCTTCGTAGCTCACATCGAACAGCAATTGCAGTCCCAGGCAGATTCCCAGAAACGGACGATCGGCCCGAATGTACTCAAGGAGCGGTTCAACGAGGTGCAGCCGCCGCAGTTCGGCGATCGCATCGCGGAACGCCCCGACACCGGGGAGAATCAATCGCTCGGCGGCTCGGATCGCTTCGGGCGTGGTGACGATTTGCGCGGGGCTCCCCAGTTTTTCGCAGGCTTTCTGCACGCTGCGCAGGTTCCCCATGCCGTAGTCGACGATCGTGATCATGGCGTTCGAGCATTCCTGAAGGGGCGGGCGTTCCCGCCGGCGGGGAGCATCATCGCGACCGCCGAGAGGCCTCGCCAGTCCACCACGATGGACAACCGATCGACGGGGCAAGTTCGTGAGCGGTAGGCGATCGGGCCGCTGTTGCCCGCCCCGGCACGCTTCCCTATGATCCCCGCCATGACTCGCGACGTACGTGTGCATCTGTTGCCGGCGTTGTTCGAGCCGGAAGAGTTGCGCGGCGGAATCGCCGTCATCCTCGACATCCTTCGGGCCTCGACCACGATCATCCATGCGCTGGCCCATGGCGCGCGGGGAGTGATCCCGACACTCGATGTCGAGACCGCCCAAGCGGTGGCCCGGCAGCTCCCCGCCGGCGGCGTCCTGACGGGAGGCGAGCGGGAAGGGCTGCTGATTCCGGGGTTCGACCTCGACAACAACCCGTTCGCCTACACGCGGGACGTCGTCGCGGACAAGACGATCGTCTTCACGACGACGAACGGCACCAAAGCGCTGCATCGGGCCGCGCTCGCCGACCGCGTCGTCATCGGCTCGTTCGTGAACCTGCAGGGCGTGGTCGATCTCTTGGCAAGCACCGACGCGCCGGTCCATCTGGTCTGCGCCGGGACGCGCGGGAAGCTGTCGCTCGAGGATGTCGCGTGCGCCGGAGCGATCGCCTGGTCCCTCGCGGAGCGGTTGGGGGTCGACCTCGCGGACTGGACGGACGACTCGCTGCAACTCGCGACGCGGTTGGAAGCGGACGCGCGGGCCTCCTCGGACGGGACGCTGAATCTGCTGCGATCGAGTTACGGCGGCCGCAACTGTCGGCGACTCGGCTTCGACGACCAGATCGCCCGCGCGGCGACCCGCGACCTGTTCGACATCGTCCCCGAGTATCATGCCGCGACGGAACAAATCACGATCTCCACCCCATGACACCGGAAGCCCGGGGAACGCTTTCCCTGGGCTTCATGAAAGCGCGAATTCCCATGCCCGAAAGTCGGATGGACAAGATCGTCTCGCTGTGCAAACGCCGCGGGTTCATCTTTCAGGATTCGGAAATCTACGGCGGCCAGAACGGCTTCTGGGACTATGGTCCGTTGGGGGTCGAGCTGAAGCGGAACGTCCGCCAGACGTGGTGGGCCGACATGATCACCGAGCACGACGAACTGGCGACGCCGCCCGGCGCGCCGGAAGCGTTCGACATGGTCGGCATCGAAACCGCGATCATCATGCACCCCAGCGTCTGGAAGTCGTCGGGGCATTACGACCAGTTCGTCGACAAGATGGTCGATTGCCGGGAATGCAAGGCGCGGTTCCGCATCGACCATATCCCGTCGAGCGAATGCCCCATGAAGCCGTCGAAGGCCCCGGGTCAGCATGACAAATGCCAACTGACCGAGCCCCGCGACTTCAACCTGATGTTCAAGACGACCCTGGGCGCGCTGGGGACCGAAGCCGACGCCGCGTACCTCCGGCCCGAAACCGCGCAGGGGATGTTCGTCAACTTCAAGAACGTCTGCGACAGCTCGCGGGTGAAGCTGCCGTTCGGCATCGCCCAGATCGGCAAGAGCTTCCGTAACGAGATCACGCCGCGGAACTTCACGTTCCGCTCGCGCGAGTTCGAGCAGATGGAGATGGAATTCTTCTGCCATCCGTCGCAGTCGTTCGCGTGGTACCAGTACTGGCGCGATCGCCGCTACAAGTGGTACACCACGCACGGCATCGCGTCGCAAAACCTCATTCTCCGCGAGCACTCGAAGGATGAACTGTCGCATTACTCGGTCGGCACGGCCGATGTGGAGTACGCCTTCCCGTTCCTGCCGGCGGGCGAGTACGGCGAACTGGAGGGGATCGCCCATCGCGGCGACTTCGACCTCCGCTCGCATATGGAAGGGAAGCTCTGCAAGCAGGATGGGCAACTCGTCGTCGAGCTCGGTCCCGACGGCAAACCGAAGTACGCCGGCAGCGGCAAGGATCTGACCTACTTCGATGATCAGACCCGCGAACGGTTCATTCCGCACGTGATTGAACCCGCCGCCGGGTGTGACCGCGCGACGCTGGCGTTCCTCTGCGAGGCGTATCACGAAGACCAGCAGCCCGATGAGAAGGGGACGCTGCAGGAACGCCTGGTGCTGAAACTCCATCCGAAGCTCGCCCCCATCAAGGTCGCCGTCTTCCCGCTGATCAAGAAGGACGGGATGCCGGAACAGGCCGCCGAGATCTACCGCGAGTTCAAGCGGGCGGGGATCGCGGTGGCGTACGATCAACAGGCCGCGATCGGTCGCCGCTATCGCCGGATGGACGAGATCGGCACCCCGTATTGCATCACGGTCGATGGGGAGACGCAGACGCAGGGGACGGTGACAATCCGCGATCGCGACACGCTGCAGCAGGACCGCGTCCCCGTGAAGGAAGTCGTCGATTACGTGCAACGGAAGCTGCGCGGATGAGTGCGATGTTGAAGCCCAGGGAAGGCCTTCCCTGGGCATCCTGAAAAACTTCTCCATGACAACTCACTCACAGTTCCCCCGTCGAGAACTCGGTCGCAGCGGCTTGTTCGTCACGCCGTTGGCGCTCGGCTGCTGGCCGATCGCGGGGATCACCAGCCTCGACGTCACGCCCGAGGCGAGCCGTGCCACAATTGCCGCCGCGTTCGACGCCGGGCTGAATCATTTCGATACGGCGTACTGCTACGGCTATGACGGGGAGAGCGAACGCCTCGTTGGCGAGATGTTGCGGCCGCATCGCTCGGAGGTCGTGATCGCCACCAAAGGGGGGATTCATTACGACGCCGAACGAAAGCAGTGTCGCGATGGTCGCCGGGTGACATTACACCGCGAGGCCGAGGAAAGCCTCGCGCGGTTGGGGATCGAGCTGCTCGACCTCTACTACCTGCACGCCCCCGACCCGACGATCCCGATCGAGGAATCGGCCGCCGCGATCGGCGAATTGATCTCCGCGGGAAAAGTCCGCGCGGCGGGACTCTCGAACGCCACCGTCGAACAACTCGCGGCGTTTCATGCCGTCTGTCCCCTGACGGCGTACCAGCCGCACTACAACATGCTGCAGCGCGAGATCGAAGCGGCCCAACTGCCGTGGTGCGTGGCGAACCATGTCGCGGTCATGATTTATTGGCCGCTGATGAAAGGGCTTCTCGCCGGGAAGCTGCCGCGCGAACACCAGTTCGATCCACGGGACGGTCGCCGGAAATATCCGATGTTCCAGGGAGCGGAGTGGGACCGCAATCAAGACTTTCTCGATCAGCTCCGGCCGATCGCGGCGGCGCGGCAGGTCAGCGTCGCGCAGGTCGTCCTGAACTGGACGATCCAGCGGCAGGGGATCACGACGGCGTTATGCGGCGCGAAGCGCCCCGACCAGATTCGGGACAATGCCGCGACGCTTGATTGGCGGCTGACCCCGACGGAAATCGCGCACATCGACGCCGCGATCGCCGCCCGCGGCACGATCGTTTCGCGTCCCGCCGTCGCCACATAACCGCGCCGTCGTCATCGCGCCGTTTAGCCGCGAGCCAACGGCGAGCGCGCGCTTCAATCCGCCGCGAAATAATGCTTGATTTCGCGGAGCACCCGCCGCACCCGTGTTTGGAACCACTCGCGATTGCGACACCGCCCGAGCGGCCGAATTTTCACGCCGATGTTGATCTTCGCGGCGGACCGGCCGCGGGTCGCCCCAACTCCCAGCGGGTTACTGAAGAGGACTTCGATTTCGATCGGTTGCCGTTCCGGGTTCGCGCCCCAGCCTCCTAACCACGTGGTCCGGCCTTGTCGCAACAGGACGTGATCGGGAGTAACTTCGACGATCTTCGCGCCGTAGTCCTGCACGTAGCCGCCAAGTTTGTAAACCACCATGTCGGCCGCCACGACCGCCGTGAACCACGTCATCGACTGTTGCAGGCCGTCCCCGTGGCCTTCGTCGGCGGGTGACTCCGTCGCCAGCATCTGAGTGTTGGTCAGCGTGCAGGTCTTGTCGCGACCGGTCTGTTTCGCGGTGTAGAGCGCCTTGTCGGCGCGTCGCAGGACACTTTCGACCGAGTCCCCCGGCTCGACTTCCGTCACGCCGAACGAGGACGTGACCCGCAGCCGACTGTTCCCGCCCAGCCGCCCTGAGCGGATCGCGTTGCGCAGCCGTTCGGCCCGTTTTTCGGCCTGTTCGAGCGGTGTGTCGGGACACAGGATCACGAATTCCTCGCCCCCGTACCGCGCCACGAGCTCGCCGCAGTACGTTTCGCGCTGCAGCAACTGCGCGATGTCGATCAGGACCTGATCCCCGACGGTATGACCGTGCGTGTCGTTGATGCTCTTAAAATGGTCGGCGTCGGCGAAGATCAGGCAGAACGGCTTGTCGTTGTGTTTGGTGAATTCGGTCAGCAGCAGCGTGAGCTGGGTTTCCAGTTCCCCGCGATTCGCCACCGAGGTGAGCGCATCCCGGGTCGCCGCCAGTTTGAGATCGCGAAACTCCTGCGGCCGCCGCGCGCCGCTGCGGGTCAGGTCGCGGAAGATTTCGACGACCCCCTGCAGTTGGCCGTATTCGTCGTGGATCGGCAGCGTCTGCAATTCGACCCGAATCGCCCGGCCGTCTTGTCGAGTGAGCTGCACTTCGCGGACGGCGGCTTGACCGGTCTGCACGACCTGTTGCATCGGACATTCCGCGTCCGCGAGCGCTTTCCCTTGCGGGTCGGCGTATTGCAGCAGGCGGCTGTTCCAATGCGATCCCAACACCGCCGCGGCGGGATGTCCCGTCAACTGTTGCAGACTGCGGTTCCAGACGACCGTCCGCAGATCGAGATCATGCACCGCGAACCCGTCGTACAGACTTTCCATGACATAGAGGTTCGAGAAGACGTGGCACAGGGCGTTCGCCTCGGCGACGTCTTCCGCCGAGCTGGGCGAAAAGGAATCCCCGAGGTCCCCTCCTTGCGGATCACTTTCGTAGGGCAGCCCATGCAGGTCGATGCAGCGGCCCAGCGCCGAGACGACGTTCCCGTCGAATTGCGTCCCCGCCTCGTCGGTGAGGATCCGCATGATCTCGGCGTGCGACCGCGCGGGGCGATCGGCCCGGGGGGCGCTCATCGACTCATACGCATCGACCGCCGCCAGAATCCGCGCCCCCAGATGGGTGTCGCGGCCATTCGATTTGAGGGGATCGCCCCCGCCGTAGCGGGCCTGCGCCTGACCGACGATCTCGAGCACGATGCGATCGACGCGGCACGCCTGCAGCACGTCGAGCCCGATGTTGTAATGGAGCGCGATGAGCTCGAGTTCGTCGGGACTGAGCCGCGTCGGTTTGAAGAGGATATGGTCGGGCACGCCGATCTTGCCGATGTCGTGCAGCAGCGCGGCGACCTCCATCACCTTCAGATTGCGGCCGTCCCAGCCGAGATGTTCCGCGAGCGCCACCGCCAGGAGCGCCGTCCGGCGGCAATGCGTCGTCGTCGCCCGATCGCGATATTGCAGCGTCGTCAGCAGACTGCGCAGGATCGAACGATTGATGATCCCTTCGAGTTGTTCGCCCGACGTGGTCTCGGTCCGGTCGATCTCGGCGACGCGCGCCAGCCGCATCAACAGCGCGAGATTCCGCGACGACTCTTGCCGGCCGCGCGGCACGTGCAGGGGTTCGTACTCCGCGGGGGAGGCGGCTTCGTAGTAGGCGGTTTCCGGCAGGAGAGACATGGGCAGCACCGCGGTGTCTGGCCGAATCCGGGCGGATTCGGGGCTTGCTCCGCGCACGATCGCCGCGCGCGGTCGATCACGACCTCATCCGGAAACCTAGCTTGGGCGGGTCGCCGGTCAACCACGGGAACTCGCCGGAAGATATTCGCGGTGACGGTTGTAGGGGCCGGAGCGATCGCGCGGCGACGGGAGGGTCTTTCCGGGGGCTGACGCGTCGCCGGATGGGTATCATGCCTCAAGGGCTGATTGGTCCTGATCCCGTTCCCTGGGGGCAAGGTTTCGATGGCGGTCTGTGAAGCGTCCGGCGTACGGTTTCTCTATCCCGATGACTGGGAATTGACGACCGACGATCAAGGGCAAGACGTGTCGTTTCATCTCCAGACGCCGGGGACGGGGTTCTGGACGATGTCGCTGCTCGCGAGTCGCCCCACGGCCCGGGAGGCGGTTGACGCCGTCGTCGCCGGCTTTCGCGAGGCCTATCGGGAGCTCGATCTGTACGACAATCCGGACACCGGCCTCGATGGTCCCGCCGCCGGGTGCGAACTCGACTTCGTCTGCGTCGATCTGGTCTCGACCGCCGTGATTCGCGCGGAGGCGACGAGCGCCTTCACCGCCGTCGTCTTGTATCAGGCCGAGGACCGCGAGTTCGAGACACTGAGGTCCCGCTTCGAGCAGATCGGCGCGAGCCTGAAATACCGCGGGGAAGACCTCCCCGACGACGTGGAGCCCCCCACCCCAAGCCCTCACCCGCACCATCACGATTGCGGCCATGATCACGACCACGATCACGGGAACTAAAGGAGCGGCACGGCGTCAGCCCGCCGTGTCCCGCAGGCCGCGGCGAAGACGCAGGGCGCCACGGTCGAGGGGTCCGCGCCTCAACCGTGTTCTCTGCGGACGATTGTTCGTTGAGCGTTAGCGCACGTTCCACCCCCCCAGCGGATTCGGCGTCGCGGACGCGGGGGCGAGTTGCAGCCAATTTTGGTTCGCCGAGCCGTAATAGAGCGCGGGCGGGGCGAGCATCACATTGGTTTGCGTGATCGCGGGAACCCCCCATTGCTGCGGCGGGTAGTTCGGCATCCACGCAGGGGCCGACAAGGACTGCCAATCGTGATACTGACGCCCAAAGTAGGTGTTGGGCGCGAGCGGGCCGCTGGGTGTCAGTTCCGTCGGTGAGTTGTTGTGCGCGCCGGACGGATGCTGAAGCTGCCAGCCGTTGGGCCGCCGCGCGGCCGCCTCCCAAGCCTGACGCCGTTGCTGTTCCAGTTGGCGCATTCGTTGCTCGAACGAATCACTTGGCGTACTCGGTTTGGCCTGGGGCTTGTCTCCCGCTGTCGCGCCGGGGCCAGTGACGGCTGATGTGGCTCCCGCCGACGTGGTGGGGACGGCGTTGGTCGGAGCGGCCGTGTCATTCTGTGGTGTTGGGGCCGCGGCGGGGCTTGGAGCAGTTTCGCCGGCGTTCGGTGACGATGTGGGCGGAGCGATCTGCCCCCAAGCCGGACCGGCGGAATTTGCCAGAAGGCCGATGAGCATCACCCCCCGGAACTGTAACCCGCCGTGCCATCCGTCGCGTGAGCTCATCATCCACCTCCTGGTCCTGCGGAGGGAATCGACCGTCGACCGCGAGCGGGTTCAACGGGACGGGGGGGCGAAGAGAAATTTTCGTCGGGCGATCCGGAGAGAGGCTTAAGATCGCCGCTTGAACGCCTCGCTGGCCTGCGTCAACACGCGGCGTTCCCGATCGGTGAGGCTTTCCGAACCATGCTCATGAATCTTCGCGAGGATCCGATCGAGTTCCGCCTCGAGGTCGACGGACGCGGCGGCCTCCGGCGGATCGGCCGGACGGTAGACCCGCAGTTGCCGACCACTCGTCATCCGTCGCCAACTCATCCGCCAACGCGCGAGATCGAGCCCGAACCATCCGGAGACCCGCCAGCGGTTGCGATAGTAGAGCCAGCCGAAGAGGAGCCCGGCGAGATGCGCGCCGTGGGCGACCGAACCCCCGCCGCCTTGCCCGGCGAGCGCGTTCAGCATCGGCACGCCGTCCATCACGATGTAGATCAGCAGCAGCACCCACGCCTTCACCGGGAAAAAGTACAGGTAGAAGGTCTGATGGGGAAAGTGCATCACGAAGAGGACAAAGACCGCCATCACCCCGCCTGAGGCCCCCAGCATGATCCCCATCGGCAGTCGCGTCAGGAACATCAGCGCCACGAAGCCGACGGCGGCGAAGACGACCGAGACGCAATAAAACGCCAGGAACTCCCGGCTGCCATAGATCCCTTCCAGCGCCGTCCCCAGGAACCACAACCCCAGCATGTTGAAGAGGATATGCCAGGGGGAATGGATGTCGTGCAGGAACCCGTAGGTGAAGAATCGCCAGATTTGCCCCGAGAAGAGCGCGTCGGGCGTCATGGCGAACCACCGGTCCATCAGCGACAGGCCGCCGGGGGTTTGCGTGAAGATTTGCAGGATAAAACAGACGACGTTGGCGATGATCAATTGACGGACGACCGGCGTGTCCGCGAGCCAACCGGGACCGCGGGAGGAGCCTTCATCGTCGCGCAGATAGTCCCGGTTCGAAATCCCCATGCCGCGCTCGTCCCTCCGTGTGCCGGCGTGATCACTCTCTGCGGGGGGGTCAGTTGGTCGACCCGGTCGGGCGCTTCGAGACGGTCGCGGGATTGGCGGGCTGCGGGAGTTGCCGCAGCAGATCGAGATTTTCCTGCTCGAGCTGCCGCACCCGGTCACGCTCCTGGCGGACCGCCAGCCGCAAGTCGGCGATCGTCAGCAGAATCTTGTTGCGCGACTCTTCCTCGGCTTCGAGCGGGGCGACGAGCCCCTCGCGATCTTCGGGATTGAGCGCGGGATCTTGCGGCAGTTCCTGGCCCCCCACGAGTTCCGCGGTGCGATATTGCAGTTGCCGCTCCGAATCGGCGACGATCCGCTGCTGCAGGGCGAGGCTTTGCTGACGGTCGGCAAGCGTTTCGTCGGCAAGGGTGAAAGCGGTCACCTGATCGTTGAAGCGATCGGAAAAGCCGGACGGAATCATCGTCCGCCACCGCCACGTTCCCCCCTGCCAAGCCGGAACGTCGTTCGAGGCTTGCAGGTCATCGCCCCGTAACCGCCATTGCGGCACCACCAGCGAAGCGTCGGCCTGGGCCGTGGCGATCACGAAGGGGCCGCGATAGATCGACGTTTGGTCGGGCAAGAGCTGGAAGCCATGGATGACCATCTGCTCTTTGAGGCCGAGGTTCGTCCCGGCGGCGATCTGGAGCCGGCCTTCGAGCGGGTTCGCGATCTGCGTTTCCACGGCGAAGGTGCCGCCCCAATCACGAATCGTCGCTTCGATGCCGCTGCGGAGGGCGGTGAACTCGGCGCGGGCCTTCTCGAGTTCGGTTCGCGTTTTAGGATAGTCGGTCTCGAACCGCTGCGATTTCGCGGTCCAACTGTTACGGACCTGAATCAGCTTCGCCGTCAGGAGCGTCGACGCCAATCCGCAGCAGATGACGAGAAAGGCGAAGATTTTGCCCGAAATGTGCATGATGTCCTCGGCGACACGGGGCGGCGACCAAGCCGCGACGCCCCCACGTTCCGTGATCTCTCAGCGATCTATCGGCACCCGGACGGAGGCCGCTGCCCTCCACCCGCCGCACCCTGCGTGATCGCGCAAATGCTTACGATCCAACAGGATGATAGGCCGCTCGAAATCCGACGGTCAAGGAGATTCCCCCCCGCGTCTCCCCGGGACCAGGCGGGAAACGTTACAAATGGCATGATCGGTACCCCAAGCGGCGTTTCCACAGGCCCCGACATGTGACCTGCCGCTGACATCACGCGATTTCCGACCAACGGGCGCTCCAAATAGCGAGGGGCACCCGCCCCTCGCACGGGTCGATTTCCGGGGTTCGTCCGTCAACGCGGCCGGGGCGGGTGCCCCGGCCTGCTTGATCGTCGGGTGTGATCTCAAATAGTCGTAGTCACCGGAATCGTCGATTCAACCGGAAGGAGCCCGTCGCGGATGCCGCGGTTGTGGGTTGGGAATTTTGATTTCGAGCACCAACTCGCGACGCCGGGGCGCGGGGCGTCACGGGGGTTGCGTCGACTGAACGCCGAATTGGCGTGTGCGTGGCTCGCCGTCGCGGAGGACGGGGATCGTCTCTGGACGCCGGAAGCGATCGCCGTTTCCGATTGGGAGCCACTTCAAGCGGCGGGAGCCCCGCGCGTCGTCGGGACGCACGCCATCCGGCCGTTGGCGGATGAAGTCGTCACGCCATGGGGCTGGACCGCCGCGTTGGCGAAGGAATTTGAGGCCCCCTGCGATCCGGCGATCATTCAGCGTGTGAATGCCCGACGGTGGTCGGCGGCCTTGGAACAGGAATGGGGCGTGGGACTTCCAGGGGCGCATTGGGCGACGACGTCCGCCGAGGTCGAGCAAGCGCTCAGTCCCTATGTGTCCGGTGATCGCGAATGGGTCATCAAGGCCGATCATGGGATGTCGGGGCGCGAGCGGCTGCTGGGAAGGGGGGCCGTCCGCCGAGAGCAGGCAGGTTGGATCGTCCGCCGGTTAACACAAGGGGGCGTTTCGATTGAGCCCTGGGTCGAGTCGTTGGGCGAGGCGGGGCTCCAGTTCGAGGTCGACGCGATCGGCGACGTGAGCCTACTTGGCGTGGTCGAGATGCTGACGAGTCGCGCCGGTCAGTACGCGGGAAGCTGGTTCGCGCGACCGGCGGGGACGGGACTTGATTGGAGGCCCGCCGTGGAGGTGGCGACCCGGGCCGTCACAAGGATGGCCGAACTGGGTTATCGCGGGCCGGTGGGAATCGATGCGATGTGGTACCGCGATGCCGCCGGCGTGATTCGTTGTCGGCCGCTGCAAGACATCAACGCGCGCTGGACCATGGGTCGGTTGGCGCTCGGTTGGCGGCGTCACTTTCCCGACTTGCACTGGGGCTACTGGTGGCATGGATCGCAGGCTGACTTCCAAACGGGCGCTCATCTTTTGCCGGCACGCGACATGGTCGAATACGGTCCCCCGCGGCTTGTCCGGCGGATGTCTCCCGAACGGGTCGGGGGACAACCAGCCAGGCATGTGATGGTCGTGGTGGGCTCTCGCGAGTGAGGCGCGACCTGCCGCGCGACTCTCAAGTTTGGGAATCGCGGACGGTCATGGTTCTCATCGCGGACTGCGCCAATCAACCGGAGGAATCGGCGAATTCCGCCTGTCAGCCGCAGGGTTACCTGATGGGACGTGCCGGATCGCATGGCTCATCCGCCATGCATCACCGGTCGCGGGAACATCGGAACAGATCGCCCGCGATGGGTGCTGGTCCGTTGATCTATCGACTCTGGGAATTCGTCCCGCGCGATTCCGGAACGTGTTGCCTGAGTCCGATCACGGGTCTAGCATTCCGCGTCTGCTCGCCTCAATCACCCCCGCCGTCGGCCGCCGACAAGCTCCGGCTCCGCCCCGGCCCAGTTGACCCGCAGTACCGTTGGTCCTATGAACCTTTAAGGCGGATCGAAAGATTCGTCCCGTTCATCGTCCGTAGTCACTGTGGTGTGTTATTGATGTCGACGATGGATCGCTTTCGCTTTCCCGCCTGGCTCGATCGGTTGCTCCCTTGGGCCACCGTCGCCGCGGTCATTTTCGTGGTCTACGTCGGCGGCATGGTCTTCGTTGGTGCCGCCCCTTCGACGTTGGACGTCGGCTACAAACCCGAGCAGCCGCTCCCCTTCAGCCATGCGTTGCACGCGGGCAAGCTGAAGATGGACTGCCGGTTCTGCCATACCACGGTGGAAAAGGCGGGCTTCGCCGCCGTTCCCGCGACCGCGACCTGCGTGAAGTGCCACAGCGCGACCGACATGAACGGCGTCGCGACCACCACCTCGATTCATGCCAATAGCCCCAAGCTCCTCGCCGTGCGGGAGAGTGTCGCCACGGGGAAATCGATTCCGTGGACCAAAGTCCACGACCTCGCCGACTACGCCTACTTCGATCATTCGGCGCATGTCGCCCGCGGCGTGAGTTGCGTCTCGTGTCACGGCCGCGTCGATCAGATGGACGAGGTCAAGCAGGTCAAAGAGTTGAGCATGGCGTGGTGTTTGGAGTGCCATCGCAATCCCGCGCCCCATCTGCGACCCAAAGAGCTTGTGACGCAACTCGATTGGGTCGCTCCGGAAGACCCCGCGGTACTCGGCGCGAAATTGCGGGAATCCTTGGGGATTCATCCGCAGGAGAATTGTTCGACATGTCATCGGTAACGGCCCCCTCCGCCGCCGCGCGCCAGTATTGGCGGAGCCTGAACCAACTCCAGCAGACGCCGGAATTCACGGAATTCCTGCATCGCGAGTTTCCCGTCGCCGCGTCCGAGTTTCCGACCGGCGTGTCGCGCCGGCGTTGGCTCCAATTGA
The DNA here is from genome assembly GCA_964427725.1 of uncultured Planctomycetaceae bacterium. GTDB lineage: Bacteria > Planctomycetota > Planctomycetia > Planctomycetales > Planctomycetaceae > DSVQ01. The sequence continues at coordinate 25,463 of CAYRVS010000011.1, forward strand.
TGGGGGCCTCGTTCGCCCTCACCGGCATCGCGGGTTGTCGTTGGGAGCAAGAAAAGCTCGCACCGGCGGTCAATCGGGCGGGGAATCGGATCCCCGGTGAAACGCAACTATTCGCCACCAGTTGGGAATGGGGGGGCGTCGCCCGGCCCCTCGTCGTCACCAGCTATGACGGTCGACCGATCAAGGTCGACGGAAACCGCGAACATCCCGACAGCCTGGGAGCGAGCGACCCGTTCTCGCAGGCGATGATCCTCCACCTCTACGATCCGGACCGCAGCACGACGCCGCTCGAAACGGCGGGACCGAGTCAGGGACCGCGAACGTGGGACGATTCGTTCGCCAAGTTGCGGCCGATGCTCGACCTGCTGAAGCAACGGCAAGGGAAGGGCTTGCGGGTCCTCGCCGAGCCAACTTCGTCCCCCACCAGGCAGCGACTCAAGGCGGCGTGGCTCGCACAGTTTCCCGAGAGCTCGTGGGTCGAATACGCCCCGGTCTCGCGTTCGAACGTTTGGCGAGGGACCGAACTCGCGTTAGGGAAGCCGCTCGAACCCCAGTTCCAACTTCGTGACGCCGATGTCATTCTGACGATCGACGACGATCTGTTCGGGACCCATCCCGCAGCGACCCGGTTGATTCGCGAGTGGGCCGACCGCCGAACGCCCGAAACCGGGACCATGAACCGGCTCTACGCCGTCGAGAGTCAGTTCTCGACCGCCGGGGCGACCGCCGATCATCGACTCCCGGTCCGGTCGTCCGACATCGCCCGCTGGCTGGAAGCCTTGGAGAGCCTGATCGATCAAGGGCTCGCCGGGACGACGCTCGAAGCCCCCGCGACCGAAGATCCGCGTGAACGCTTCTTGCCGACCGTCGCCGCCGATTTGCTGGCCCATCTCGGCCGCAGCGTCATCACGGTTGGTCCGCAGCAACCCCCCACTGTGCAGGCCCGGGCCGCACGCCTCAACGCGAAATTGGGGAACGTCGGCAAGACGGTCGGATATCTCCCGGTCGAACACGATCCTCGGCAGGACGAGGCGTTCTCGAAACTGATGACCGAACTGGTTGCGGAGCCTTCGGTCTTGCTGCTGGTCCTTGGGGGGAACCCGATTTACACGGCGAACGCGGGGGTGAATGTCGCCGCCGCGTTCCGGCAGGCGGCCCTTGCCGTCCATCTTTCCGATTACGTCAACGAGACCACGCTCGCCTGCGGCTGGCATCTCCCCATGGCGCATCCCCTGGAAGCGTGGGGCGATGGCCGTTCCGCCTCCGGGGTGTGGACGATTCAACAACCCCTCATCGAGCCGCTGTTCGGCGGCAAGTCGGAGATCGAGCTGCTGGCGTTGTTGCTCGGCGAAACCCGCTCCGCTCAGGAACTGGTGCGGCAGACCGCGACCGAGCAACTGCTCCCCGCCGATCGGGCCGACCGTGAATGGCGGAAACTGGTCCACGATGGCTTCTGGGGCGCTCCTCAGACATCGCTCGCGCCGCCGATCGCCTCGAATCTCGTGCTGGAACCCGCCCCCGCCGTCGCCGACAAACTCGAAGTCGTCTTCACACCGAGCGCGGCGACCTATGACGGCCGCTTCGCGAACAACGGGTGGCTGCAGGAAACGCCGCAACCCTTAAGCAAGTTGACTTGGGACAATGTCGCGCTGGTGGCTCCGGCCACGGCCGATGAACTGGGACTCAAGACCGGGGCGTTGGCGACCCTTACCATCGAAAATCGCACGGTCGAACTCCCGGTTTACGTCCTCCCGGGACAAGCGGTCGGTTCGATCGGCGTGCAGCTTGGTTATGGCCGGACCGCGGCGGGCCATGTCGGCGGCTTGACCCGTGATCAGATTCCCCCCGTCGGCGTCAATGTCTATCCGCTGCGGAACCGGTCCACGCCCGTGGCGACGGGTGTCACCTTGCAAGGGACCGGCGGGACCTATCCCCTCGCGACGACCCAAGACCATCACGCCATCGACAAGGTCGGGCTCGAGGAAATCGCCGGCCGGATCGGGGAACTGGTTCGCGAAGGGACCGTCAGCGAGTACGAACACCATCCCGATTTCGCCCAGCACAAGGTCCATCATCCCCCGCTCGAATCGCTGTGGAAGGAACCAAGCAGCGACGGCCGGGCGTGGGGGATGTCGATCGACCTGTCGCGCTGCATGGGCTGCAATGCCTGCATGGTGGCGTGTCAGTCGGAGAACAACGTCCCCGTCGTCGGCAAAGAGCAGATCGCCAACGGTCGCGAGATGCACTGGATTCGCATCGATCGCTACTTCCAGGGCCCGGTCGACAATCCCGAGATCGTCACGCAGCCCGTCGCGTGTCATCACTGCGAAAACGCCCCGTGTGAACAGGTCTGCCCCGTCGCGGCGACGGTCCACAGCCCGGAAGGGCTCAACGACATGGCGTACAATCGCTGCGTCGGGACCCGCTACTGCGCCAACAACTGCCCGTACAAGGTCCGCCGGTTCAACTTCTTCGACTACAACGCCAAGTACGAGGCGGCGAACACCGAACTGATGCGGATGCTGATGAACCCCGAAGTGACCGTCCGCGAACGCGGCGTCATGGAGAAATGCACCTACTGCGTGCAGCGGATTCAGCAGACGAAGATCGTCGCCAAGAACGAACAACGCCCGATCCGCGACGGCGAGATCGTCACCGCGTGTCAGGCGGCGTGCCCCGCGTCGGCGATCGTCTTCGGCGATTTGAACGATAGCTCCAGCCAGGTCGCCAAGCTGGAGGGAAGCCCCCGCGCCTACGCGATGCTCGCCGAGTTGAACGTCCAGCCGCGGACCAAGTACCTCGCGCGGATCCGCAACCCGCATCCATGGCTCGCGGGGGACGAGCCGGCGCACGACTCGCACGGACACAAGAGCGCACATTGACCCTTGACGCTCGTGGAAGGCCTTCCCCGGGCGTCCTGATCACAAATTATGAGCACCGTCACCGCCACCTACGACAACACCCTCGAGACCCCCGGCCGTCGCGCCCCGCTGGTCCTCGGCGGGCACGACTACACCTCGGTGACGCAGGTGGTCTGCGATGTCGCCGAGGCCCCCAAGCCTCCCCTCGCGTGGTACATCGCCTTCACGATTTCGACGTCGGCGACGGCGTTGTTTCTGGGGCTCGCCGGGTACCTCGTCACGAAGGGGATCGGCGTCTGGGGGAACAACGCCCCCGTCTTCTGGGCGTGGGACATCGTCAACTTCGTCTTCTGGGTCGGGATCGGTCACGCGGGGACGTTGATCTCCGCGATCCTGTTCCTCTTCCGGCAGAATTGGCGGACGAGCATCAATCGCGCCGCCGAGGCGATGACCATCTTCGCCGTCGTTTGCGCGCTCCTCTTCCCCACGCTGCACGTCGGCCGCATCTGGCTGATCTACACGCTGCTGCCGCTACCGAACCAAAACGCGATCTGGCCGAATTTCCGCAGCCCGCTGCTGTGGGACGTCTTCGCCGTGTCGACCTACGGCACCGTGTCGCTCCTCTTCTGGTACATGGGGATGATTCCCGACCTCGCGACCTTCCGCGATCGGGCCACGTCGAAGTTCAAACAGTTCGTCTACGGCGTCTTCGCCCTCGGGTGGACCGGGTCGGCCCGTCAGTGGTACCGCTACGAACGGGCTTATCTGCTCCTCGCCGCGCTCGCCACGCCGCTGGTCCTCAGCGTCCATACGATCGTGAGTTTCGACTTTGCCACTTCGCAGCTTCCCGGCTGGCACACCACCATCTTCCCCCCCTACTTCGTCGCCGGGGCGGTCTTCAGCGGCTTCGGCATGGTCCTCACGCTGATGGTGCCTGGACGGGAACTCTTCGGATTGAAGGATCTGATTACGCCGCGGCACCTCGAAAACATCTGCAAAGTCCTCCTCGCGACGGGGACGATGGTCGGCTACGCCTACGCGATGGAATTCTTCATCGCCTGGTACGGTGGGAATCGGTACGAGCAGTTCGCGTTCATCAACCGCGCCTTGGGCCCCTTCGCCTGGGCCTACTGGACGATGATCGCCTGCAACGTCATCAGCCCGCAGCTCTTCTGGTTCCGCAAGTTCCGCACGTCCCCGTGGTTGATGTTCATCGTGAGCATCTTCGTCAACATCGGCATGTGGTTCGAGCGGTTCGTGATCACCGTCACCTCGCTCCACCGCGATTTCCTCCCCTCCAGTTGGGGGATGTACGCCCCGACGTGGGTCGACATCGGCATGTTCCTCGGCAGCTTCGGCATCTTCTTCACCCTCTATCTCCTCTTCTGCCGGTACCTGCCGGTGGTGGCGATGGCGGAAGTGAAGGGGATCATGCCGCGGCAGGTGGATTCGCAGCATTGATTTGTCGAAGCCCAGGGAAAGCGTTCCCTGGCCTTCCCGAATGCAATCATCATGACCACAACCCCCACCCACGAATCCGCGTCACCAGCGTCCGAGGGACAAACCCTCGCGGCGGTCCTGGCCGAGTACGCCTCGCCGCAGGCGATCACGTCGGCGGTGCGCACCGTCCGCGCCGCGGGCTTCACCAAACTCGACGCCCACACGCCGTTCCCGTTCCACGAGCTCGACGCGGCGCTCGGTATCGGCAAAACCCGGCTCCCCTGGTTCACGCTCGCCGCCGCGGCGGTCGGCGGGGGCGGGGCCTTCGCCATGCAGTACTGGATGAACGGGGTCGATTACCCGTTCCTCATCAGCGGCAAGCCGATCGTCAGTCTGCCGTCGAACATGCCCGTGATTTTCGCCTGCGCGGTGCTCCTCGCCTCGATCACCACGCTGGTGGCGATGCTGCTGCTGAATGGGCTGCCGCGATGGTCGAATCCGGTCTTCTCCAGCGATCGTTTCCGCCGGTCGACCAACGATCGCTTCTTCCTCACCGTCGACGCCCGCGACCCCAAATTCGAGCTCGCCGGCTTGACGAGCCTGTTGCAATCGACCGGCACGCTGGGAATCGAGACGTGCTGGTCGCGACCGGCCGACGCGAAGATTCCCGCCCGCTTCGCGCAGCTCGCGATGATCGTCGTCGCGCTGTTGTGCATTCCCCCCGTCATCGTCTTCCGCATGCGGGCCACCGATTCCCGCGAACCACGGATCCACCTCATTCACGACATGGACTTCCAGCCGAAGTTCAAGCCGCAAACCGACAATTCCCTCTTCGCCGACGGTCGCGCCGAACGCCCGCAGGTGCTGGGGACGATCGCCCGCGGCGATCTGCAAGCCGATGATCGGCTGTATCGCGGACTCGAAGAGGGAACGCCGCTGCTCGCGACGACACCGGTCAGCCTGCAAACCACTCAAGATGGCGCGGCGCCGGTGGATGGTGGCGCACCAGTCGATCCGCTCGACCAACTCCCCTGGATCACCACCTTTCCCATGCCGATCGATCTCGCCGTCATGAAGCGCGGTCAGGAGCGCTTCAACATCTACTGCGCGACGTGTCATGGTCTCGTGGGCGACGGCGACGGCCTGATCACGCAACGCGCCTTGGAACTGGAACAAGGGACCTGGGTGAAGCCGGTCTCGTTCCACGCCGACACTATCCGGACGCAACCGGTCGGCCGGTTGTTCCATTCGATCACGAACGGCGTCCGGAAGATGCCGCCGATGGGGGATTTGGTCCCCGTGGAGGATCGCTGGGCGATTCTGCTTTATCTGCGGGCACTGCAAAGGGCCCGGAATGCCGATGTGCGGGACGTTCCCGCCGATTTGCTCCCGCAACTGGATGCCCAGTAGCCGCCGCGTGCGCCAACCGCTGCCCCAGTGATCCCGCCGAATCCCGAGAAGCCCGCTCCCATGCATGCCGCCGGACACGCCGTCGAACACCACGCCGAGACCCTCGGAGGGCGTGGCTTGCGTCTGGTCCCCTTATGCCTGTCGGTCGGGGCGATCGGGCTGGCGTGCGCCATCGTGTTGGGGGTGCTGGCCCGGGACGGCTTCCGCGAGCTGTCGTATCGTTACGTGGTCGCGTATGCCTTCGGGTTGAACCTTGCCCAGGGGGCCTTGTTCTTCGTCCTGATTCAGCACATCACCCGGGCCGGCTGGAGCGTGGTGGTTCGCCGGTTCGCCGAGCTGACGTCGCTGTTGGTGATCCCCCTCGCGATCCTGTTTGTGCCGATTCTGCTGCCGGTGCTGGGGGGGCAATCCCCGTTATACGAATGGAATCATGCCGACGTCGTGGCCCACGACTTGCTCATTCAGAAGAAGCTACCCTACCTCAACGCCGGGTTTTTCACCGTCCGCTGGGTGCTCTATTTCGCGATCTGGACGGCGATCGCGGTGAAGTTCCGGCAATGGTCGCGGTTACTGGATGAGACCGGGGACGTCCGCTGGAGTGAGACCTGCGAGCAATGGGCCGGCCCGGCGACGATCCTCCTGGCGCTGACCACCACCTTCGCATCATTCGACCTGCTGATGTCGCTCGATGCACACTGGTTCAGCACGATTTATGGAGTCTACTTTTTCGCCGGTTCGCTGGTCACCTTCTTCGCCGTGACGATCCTCGCGATGGCGGCATTCCGAAGGATGGGATTGTTCAGGGAAGCGCTCACCATCGAGCATCTCCACGATTTGGGAAAACTCCTGTTTGGCTTCAACTGCTTCTGGGCTTACATCGCCTTTTCGCAATACTTACTCATATGGTACTCGAACATCCCCGAGGAGACGCAGTGGTACCTGAAGCGCCAACAACACGGTTGGGAGGTTGTGTCGATCGTCCTGATCGTCGGGCACTTCGCGGTCCCCTTCCTCGGCATGATGTCGCGCGAGGTGAAACGGAGTTTTCCCGCGATGGTCGGTTGGTCGCTCTGGCTGCTGCTGATGCACTGGGTCGACCTCTACTGGCTGACCCTCCCCCATTTGACCCCCCAAGGACCGACGGTCGGCCTGATCGACTTGGGTTGCTTGGTCGGCCTCGGCGGATTGCTCCTCGCCGCCTGGTTCTGGCTGACCGGTGACCACGTCCTGACCCCGCAAAAAGACCCGCGACTCCCCGAGTCGCTCGCGTTCCATAACATCTGATGTGGCCTGAAGCCCGGGGACAGCGTTCCCTGGGCTTCCCAAACACACAAAAAGGACATCATGTCGACGAAAGCGAAGTACGACGATCTCAACACGCCGCTGATCGCGATCGTGGGGTTCGTCTCGGCGATCTTCACCTTCGTGGCGATCGTCGGCTTCCAGGCCGGCTACTACTACGTCGAATCGGCGGTCAACGTCGCCAAGGCCCAGGCCGTCGGTCCGACCAAGAACGAGACGATCCTCGCCGAACAGCGGGGCCGGCTCGCCGACTATGCGTGGGTCGATCGCGACGCCCGTAAGGTCGCGATCCCCATCGATCAGGCGATGTCCCTGGTGATTCAGGAACAAGCCGCCGTCGCTGGGCAGCCGGTCGACGTTCAATAACTTTCCCCCCGGACGCCCAGGGAAAGCCTTCCTTGGGCATCCGCAGCGTGCGGAGGTCCCCGCCGCGGACCCTCCTGATGGTTGCTGCGTGATCCCCCCCGCCAGCCAGAGTCGGCCGACTTCCCTCGCTCATCTCCGGATGTGCGAGACTCTCTTGCGCGGCTGCATCCTTCTTGCAGGTCTATTGGCAGCCGCTCCCCAGGCCCACGCCCAACGAGTCGAGCCGCTGCCGACGGCCTTGGAAGGGGTCGGCGTCGACGAACACCCCGGCGCGATCCCCCCGCTCGATCTCGACTTCCGTGATCATCACGCCAAGCCGGTCAAGCTCGGCGATTTCTTCCATCGCGGCCGGCCCGTCATCCTGACGCTCAACTATTCCAACTGCCCGATGCTCTGCAATCTGCAGCTCTCGGGCCTGGTCGAGGGCCTGCGCGGCATCGATTGGAACGCCGGCACCGAATTCGACGTCGTCAGCGTCAGCATCGATCCGCTCGAAACCCCCGAACGAGCCGCGATCACCCAGCAGCGGTATCTCCAGCACTACGGGCGGCCCGGAACCGGCGACGGCTGGCACTTCCTGGTCGGCCGCCCCGCCGAGATCGACGCCCTCGCCAAGTCGATCGGTTTCGAGTACCGCTACCTTCGCGAACGCCGCGAGTATTCCCACCCCGCCGTCTTCGTCATCTGCACCCCCGACGGCCGCATCGCCCGCTACGTCTACGGCATCGAATTTCCGCCGCGGACCCTCGAGCTCTCGTTGGTCGAGGCGGCGGAAGGGAAGCTGGGAACCACGTGGGATCGCTTTCTGCTGTACTGCCTTCATTACGACAGCAGCTCGGGCCGATACACTCCCGCCGCCTGGAAGCTGATGCGCCTCGCCGGCGTGACCACGCTGCTGGCTGTCGGGGGGCTGGTACTGGTCTTGCGCCGACGCGAATGGCGCTCGCGAGTCGCCAACCCGAACCGTCCGCTTGCGGTTCCCGACACCGGCCCCTTGCCGACCCTCACCGGTTAGTCCGCCGGACTAGCATCCCTCAGATCGCATGATCGCCGTCGAACTTTGCTTCAGAGTCAGCCGTGGACACCGAAACCTTCACCCCTCCCGCGTCGCCCCCCGGAACCTTCTGGTTCCCGTCGTCGAGCAGCAACTTCGCCGGCGAGGTCGACGGCCTGTTCCATCTGATCCTCTGGATCTCGATCGTCTCGTTCGTCGGCATCGTGGCGGCGATGACCTGGTTCGTCTGGCGCTACCGTCGGCAACCCGGCGTCGCCCCGCAGCACTCGGCCCACCACAACACCACGCTCGAAGTCACCTGGTCGGTGATCCCGGGACTGATCCTCATCGTGATCTTTTACGAGGGTTTCACCGGGTATCTCGACCTGCGGACTCCGCCCCCCGACGGTTATGAAATCCAGGTGATCGCCAAAAAGTGGTCGTGGTCGTTTCGCTATCCCAACGGCCACATCGACAGCGAGCTCCATCTGCCGCTCGATACGCCGGTCAAGTTCCGGCTGCAGTCCGACGACGTGATCCACAGTTTCTTCGTCCCCGCCTTCCGCGTGAAGATGGACTGCGTCCCCGGGCGCTACACCAACTGCTGGGTCACCCCCACGCAAACCGGCGAGTATGTTTTGTACTGCGCGGAATACTGCGGCACGCGGCATTCCGACATGCTCGCCAAGGTCGTGGTCCACGAATCGGGCGAGTTCGAGACTTGGCTCGCCAAAGCCTCCGACTTCCTCAATCGGATGACCCCCGAAGCGGCGGGGAAACTTCTGGTCCAGCGCCGCGGCTGCGTCCAATGCCATTCCGATGACGGTTCGGCCAAGCAAGGCCCGACCTTCAAGGGGACCTATGGGACCACGCAATCCATGGTCAGCGGCGAATCGGTCGCCATCGACGACAACTACATCCGCGAATCGATCCTGAACCCGATGGCGAAGGTCCGCGGCGGCTTCCGCCCGATCATGCCGACCTTTCAGGGCCAACTCAAAGACCCGGAGATCGACGCCATCATCGCCTACATCAAAAGCCTGAAATGACGGGGGCCCCGTGACGCCCAGGGAAGGCCTTCCCCGGGCATCCGCAGATCAGCAGCCCCAAGGAATCTCCCCCATGTCCACCGTCCTCCATCCCACCTTCCCCGTCGCCCCGGCCCCCGCCGTAACCACCGGCGACAACTACCTCACCCACCGTCGCGGGCTGCTGAGCTGGATCGTCACGCTCGATCACAAGCGGATCGGGATGATGTACCTCATCGCGGTCATCACGTCGTTCTTCCTGGGCGGGGTGATGGCGCTGCTCCTCCGGGCCGAGCTCTTCACCCCCGGCCCGACGATCATGAGCCATGATCTCTACAACCACATGTTCACGCTCCACGGCGCGGTGATGACCTTCCTGTTCATCATCCCCGGCATCCCGGGCGCGCTCGGGAACTTCATCCTGCCGATCATGCTTGGCGCCAAAGACGTCGCCTTTCCGCGGATGAACCTCGGCAGTTTCTATCTTTGGGTCTTCGGGGCCTTGTTCTTCCTCGCGGCGATCGTCGGCGGCGGGCTCGATACCGGCTGGACCTTCTACACCCCCTACAGCACCACCACGAATTCCAGCGTGATGCTCGCGGGGCTGGGCGTCTTCATTCTCGGCTTCAGCTCGATCTTCACCGGCCTCAACTTCATCGTCACGGTTCACACCCTCCGGCCGCCCGGCATGACCTGGATGAAGATGCCGCTGTTCCTGTGGGCGCTCTATGCGACCGCCATCATTCAGGTTCTCGCCACGCCGGTCCTGGGGATCACCGTCCTCCTGCTGGCCGCCGAACGAATGCTGGGCATCGGCGTGTTCGACCCCGCGTTGGGGGGCGATCCGGTCCTGTTCCAGCACTTCTTCTGGTTCTACAGTCACCCCGCCGTCTACATCATGATCCTCCCCGCGATGGGGATCATCAGCGAGCTCATCTCGACCTTCAGCCGCAAGCACATCTTCGGCTATCGGTTCATCGCCTTCAGCAGCATCGCGATCGCGCTCCTGGGCTTCCTGGTCTGGGGCCACCACATGTTCACCAGCGGGCAATCGAAGCTGTCGTCGATCGTCTTCAGCGCCCTGACCTTCAGCGTGTCGATCCCCTCGGCGATCAAGGTCTTCAACTGGCTCGCGACGATGTACAAAGGGTCGATCAGCCTCGCCACGCCGATGTGTTACGCCCTCGCCTTCATCTTCCTCTTCAGCATCGGCGGATTGACCGGCCTGTTCCTCGGTTCGCTCGCCACCGACGTCCACCTGCACGACACCTACTTCGTGGTCGCCCACTTCCACTACGTGATGATGGGAAGCGTCCTGATCGCCTTCCTCGGCGGGCTCTACTACTGGTGGCCGAAAATGACCGGCCGCATGTACAACGAAACGTGGGGCCGCGTCGGCGCGCTGCTGACATTCGTCTCGTTCAACATGGCGTTCTTTCCCCAGTTCGTGATGGGGGCCCGCGGGATGCCCCGGCGATACTACAACTATCTCCCCGAATTCCAGTTCTATCATCAGGTCTCGACCGTCGGGGCGATGCTGCTGGGGATCGGTCTGGCGATCGCCGGCGGGGTGCTGCTGCACTCACTCTTCCGCGGCGCGAAAGCCCCCGCGAACCCCTGGGGCGCCGCCTCGCTGGAATGGGAATGCAGTTCCCCCCCGCCCCACGACAACTTTGCCGAAACTCCCACCGCCCACGATCCCTACGACCTCGAACGGGTCCAATACGACCCGCAACTCGGCGGCTATCGACCCGTCGCAGGCCATCTCTGACAAGCCACGAGTCACGCGGAAATCCGCTCGGAGAAACCACGAAAAGCACGAAATGGCTCGAAAGGGAAGCAGACTGGTGATGGACCTTGAACGCTGGGCATCCCTGGGATGACGACGATGTCATCGCCCCTCATCCACCTGGCGACTTGTCACAAAGTCCAACTTTTCGCAGTCGATTCCGGTCCCAATCTGTATCGCCTTTAGTGGTCTTTCGTCCTTTTCGTGGTTCCCTCCGGCTCTGGCATCAAGACGGCATGATTCGTTCCATTTTGTGATCCCGCCTCGGAAGGCCTGATGGATATGACGACCGCGACCATGGCTCCCCCCCCCGCGCCTCATGCCGACGACCACGGTCACGGACACGATCCGTTTCTCGCGCACCACTTCGAGTCTCACCAGCATCAGTTCGATTCCTGCAAGCTGGGGATGTGGCTGTTCCTGATCACCGAAGTCCTCTTCTTCAGCGGACTCTTCTGCGCCTACGCGGTCTACCGGGCCAACCATCCCGAAATCTTCCGGGTCGGGCACGAATTCCTCGACAAGCAGATGGGGGCGATCAACACCATCGTCCTCCTCTTCAGCAGTCTCACCATGGCCTGGGGCGTCCGCGCCGCTCAGCTTGGCCAGCGCAAACTGCTGATCTGGATGCTCTCCGCCACCTTGGCCTGCGCGGGGCTGTTCCTTGTGATCAAATACTTTGAGTACTCCTCCAAGATCAGCCACGGCGTTCTCTGGGCCAGCCGCTTCGATGCCGAAAAGGCGGCCCACTATCTGGCGGAACATCACGCCGCGACCCATGCCGCCGCGGATCACGCGGAGCATGTGGCGGACAACCATGATCACGCCGAGCACTCGGCGGGCGATCACGCCCCGTCCCCCGCGGCCTCATCCGCCGATCACGCCCACGACCCCGAGCTGCCGAAGAACCTGGGCGTCTTCTTCAGCATCTATTTCTGCTTGACCGGCCTGCACGGGATTCACATTCTCGCCGGCATGGCCGCGATCGGCTGGATCCTGTGGCGGGCGATCCGCGGCGACTTCGGGCCCCACTACTTCGGACCGGTCGACTTCGTCGGCCTCTACTGGCACCTCGTCGACCTGATTTGGATTTATCTTTTCCCGCTGTTGTATCTCATTCATTGATGGTCCGTGGTCAGTTGTCCGTGGTCCGTGGCTGCATGCCCGACCGATTGCGAAATGACAAAGCTTGGCGTCCAGACGGATTGATCCCGACATGACCCAGTCTCCCCCTCAACAACACGCCGAAGACCACCATGCCGCGCACGACGGCTATGCCCACGTGATGCCCCCGTCGATCCTCATCGGCACGTTCCTCGCGCTGGTGGGCTTGACGATCGTCACCGTCGCCAGCTCCTACATCCCGCTGGGGAGCATCGAGCTCTTCGTGGCGATGGGGATCGCGACCGTCAAGGCGGCGTTGGTCGCGGTCTATTTCATGCACCTGCGTTACGACAAACCCCTGAACGCCTTGCTCCTCGTCTTTTCGCTGGCGTTCGTCGCGCTCTTCATCTGCCTGACGTTGATCGATACCCAGTCGTATCAACCCGAGATCCAGGCGGTGACCGAGGCCCAGTGAGCGGCCGCGCGTCGGAAGGTCCGCCATGTCCCGTCCGTCATCCCCCGCCGACGTCTTCACGAGTCGGACTCACCGCGCGCCACGCCCGACGCGGCGGCAGGCCGATCTGGCGGTCTGGCTGGCGCTACTCTCGTTGGCGGTCTTCTTCGCCGCCGCCATCGCCGCGGTCCTGCTGATCGGCCCGCGCCTTGGGGGCGGGTTGGGGGTCCCCGTCAGTCTGCATGTCGCCACGGCGGTGCTGATCGCGACCTCCCTCGCGCTGGAAGGTTCGCTCGCCGCCGTCCGCCGCGAACATCAAGCCGTCTTCCGCCGCCGCATGGGCTGGGCGCTGGCCTTGGGAGTCGTCTTCTTCGCGATCCAAGGGGTCGGACTCGGCGCGCTTTGCGAAAGGCATCTGGCGGCGGGGGGGAACTCGACGGGCTGGATCCTGCTCTTCGTCCTTGTCGCGCTCCACGCGGCGCACGTGCTGGTCGGCCTCGGCCTGCTCGGTTACGTCACCCGCCAAGCCTTCGCCGGCCGGTTCGATCACGAATACCACCTCGGCCTGACCCTCGCCGCGCGCTACTGGCACTTCCTTGACGCCGTCTGGCTCGCCGTCCTCGCGACGATGTGGTGTCTGCCGTGAAGCCCAGGGAAAGCGTTCCCTGGGCTTCTGCCCATGATCAATTTCCCAGTGCCTGCTCGAAATCGGCAACCAGGTCCGCCGGATGCTCGATCCCCACCGAGACTCGTAGCGTCTTCTCGGAGATTCCAGCGGCCCGCCTGGCTTCCTGCGTCATCGACGCGTGGCTCATGCAGTCGGGGTATTCGATCAGCGACTCGACCCCGCCCAGCGATTCCGCGAGTTGGAACAGTTTCAATTTCGCGACGACCTGCTCCACCGCCGGGCGACCGCCGCGCAGATCGAAGCTCAGCATCGCTCCCATGCCATGCTGTTGCGACAGCGCCAGCGCCCGCTGCGGATGCGACGCCAGCCCCGGATAATAGACCCGCTCGACCCGCGGATGCCCTTCCAAAAATTCGGCAAGGGCCTGCGCCCCGCGCTGATGCGCCTCCATCCGCGGCCCCAAGGTCTTCACGCCGCGCAGCACCAGCCAGGCGTCGAACGGCGAGCATGCCAACCCCAAGGCATTGACGACATACCCGATCCGTTCGGCGTGCGTTTTCTCCTTGGTGATCACGCAGCCGCCGACGACGTCGCTATGGCCGTTCAGATACTTGGTCGTCGAATGGACGACGATGTCGACCCCCAGTTCCAGCGGCCGCTGCAGGTAGGGCGACAGGAACGTGTTGTCGGCGATGGTGATCACCCCCAGCGACTTCGCGATCGCCGTCACCGCGCGGATATCGACGATGTTGAGGAGCGGGTTGCTCGGCGTTTCGATCCAGACGCATTTGGTGTTCGGCCGCGCGGCTTCACGGATGTTCTCGGGCCGGCCCATGTCGACGAACGAGAACTCGAGCCCCATGTCGCGGAACAGGCTGCTGAAGAGTCGCCATGTCCCGCCGTAGATGTCGTGCCCGGCGATGAGATGATCGCCCGGCTTGAACAGATGCATCGTCGCGGTGATCGCCGACATTCCCGTGCAAGTGGCGCGACAGTCGAGGCCCCCTTCAAGCGCCGTCAGATTCTCTTCGAGGGCCCGGCGGGTGGGATTGCCGCTGCGGGTGTAGTCGAACCCGCGATGTTTGGTCAGGTCGTCCCAGCGAAAGGTCGACGTGGGATAGATCGGCGTCGTCGCGCTCAGAAAGGTCGCGTCCTTGTCGACTCCGGTATGGACGCAACGGGTCTCGAACTGCATCGGGAAATCCTGTCGGAAGACTGAGAAACCACCCTTATCGTAAGGGGGAACACGTGCCGCGCGAAGCGGCTCCGCAAACGATCATCCCGGCGCGGCGGAGACCCCGTCACGGGTCGTCGCGCGAGCTTCACGGATCGGCTCGAAGATGACCAACGGGAAACCTCACGATTTTGTGAGGCGACGGCACGACGCCGACTCTGGGCGTCTGTATGATGTCCTCGCCCCTCTTGCTCCTCTCGATTCCTATTCGTACGCCTCGCCGAGACACCGTCGGGTCTGACGGATCGTCGGGCTGGCGCAGGTCCTCGCTTGTGAAAGGCCGCTCCGATGGACGCCCCCGCCGCGCCGCCGACCGCCCCTCCCGCCAAACCATCGCGTTCCAAACTCGAATTCTGGATCGTTCGCGGCGGCATGTTGCTGCTGGTGTTGTTGGTTGGGATGCAGGCGCATGCCCGCTTTGGTTACGAGTGGACCCTGAAGAAGTTGCAGGCGAAACTGGCAGCCGGAGAGGACGCCGAGCATGAATTGCTGCTCAGCGACGCCCAACGCTGCGTGGTCGGTTGGCCCAGCCAGTCGACGGAAGAGGATCGCCACTGGCGCAAACTGACGTACTCCTGGCGGGGTCTGACGCAGTCCTACCGCATCCACCTCCCCTATGACAGCAGCGAGCAGTCGCCGGCGATCCTCGGCGTTCACACCGACAATCCCCCCGTCGAGCCTGAACCGACGCCTCCGGCGGAGGGCGTGGCCGAAGCCGGCGGCGCGCATGGCGGTCCCGCCATGCCGATGATGGGCGGCCCCGGCGGTGGCATGGCCGGTCCCGGGGGAGGAATGGCGATGGGTGGGCCGGGCGGTGGCGGCCCTGGTGGCGGCCCTGGTGGCGGCGGCCCGCGTCCCGACCTCATGACCAACGATGCCGATGGTGACGGCAAGGTCAGCCTTGAAGAGGCGCCCGAACGGATGCGTCAGTGGTTCGGCCGCATGGACGCCAACAGCGATGGCTTCATCGATGCCGACGAAGCCGCCGCGGCTCGTGCGCGTCGTGGTGCCGGTGGTGGACCAGGCGGCGGTCGTCCCCCCGCCGAGGGAGAGGATCGCCCCGCCGCCGCTGAATCGACTGAGGCCGCCGATGCGGCCGCCGCCGTGAAGGGGATCGCGTCGCCCGCCGAACCGGCTCCAGCGGAAACCTCCGCCTCGGCGACCGACGTGCCGTCCCCCGATACGTCGAAGCCGGAGTGACTTTGAAACGCTGAAGGGCCGACTCGGGGGTGTCATGGCATCAGAGCGCCACCCAGCGGAACCCCCCGAACACTCGTCACGGATTGAACTCGATGTACCCTTCCTGGTAGATCGTGTGGTCCGAACGTGGCCCGTTCCGCAGGACGTAATTGTTGATCCGGTAGGCGCTGCGGACCGAAAAGCCCTGGGCTTCGCGGTAGTACGCCGGGCGGTAGGCGGAACGATGCTCGGGCAGCGGATGCTGCGGCTGAGCCCCGTCAACCGGCGCATGACTGTAATACGATCGGCGGTAGATCCACTCATCCGCGCGGAGCGAGCTGCCGAGCAGCGACCAGACCACGACGAGTCCCAGAGGAGCGAGCATCAGGCGGTGGTGCGTGTTCATCGGAATGTCGCCGTTCGGCTACGCCCGGTGGCGGGCGTGTTGACGAATCGCCTCAAATTCGCGTGAATAGAGGCCGATTTCCACAACAGGCAGTTCGCGCGCCGGTTCGTGGAAAACTCCGGCTCTCGGACTCGACCGAGCTTCGGGGGCCTCAAGCGTTCGTCAGCGGCGAGCCTTCGTGATCGACTACCGCTCCTTCCGCAACAGCGATCCCCCCGAGCTTCTGCGCTTGTGGGAGGCCTGCGATTTGGGCCGCGGCGCCGCCGTCGGTTTCGACGCCGACATCTTCGAAACGGTCGTCTTCTCGCAGCCCTACTTCGATCCTGCGGGACTCATGGTCGCTTGTGAAGCCGGCCGACCGATCGGTTTTCTCCACGCGGGCTTCGGCCCCTGTGCCGAAGAGCGACGGGTCGAGCCTGCGGTCGGAACCATCTGCGCCTTGATGGTCGACCCCGCACATCGCCGTCGCGGCATCGGTCGGACGCTCGTCGCGCGGGCCGAGGACTATTTCCGCGCGCGGGGTGCGACGGTCTGGCAAGCCGGTCCCGCGGTCCCGCACGACCCGTTCTACTTCGGAATCTACGGCGGCTGCCAACCGGCGGGGTTCCTGGAGTCCGATCCCGCCGCCGACCCCTTCTGGCGCGCCAGCGGTTACCTCCCGGATCGACGTCGCTTGGTCTTTCAGCGCTCGCTGGAAGAGAAGAGCAGCCCCGGAGGATTGCGGCTGATGAACATTCGCCGCGTCACCCGGCTCGCCGCCCCGGAACGGGAAACCGACCGGACCTGGTGGTGGTCGACGCGGCCCGGACGGCTCGACACGATCGAGTTGGCGCTGTTACCCAAAACCGGAGACGCCCCACCCTTCGCCCGGGTGACCATTCTGGGGCTCGATTTTTACGTCCCACGCTGGCAACAACGCGCGGTGGGGTTGATGGACCTCCACGTGTCGGAACCGCATCGCCGCAAAGGATACGGCCAGGCCCTGTTGGTCGAAGTCTGCCGCCGGCTGCGCGACGAACGGATCAGCCTGGTCGAGGCCCATGCCGAGTCGACCGATGACGCGGCGATCGGCGTCCTCCGATCCGCCGGCTTCCAACACGTCGACACGGGGACGGTTTACCGAAAAACCGCGGCGGCCGCTTAGGCGACAGTCAGCGGCGCGTCCGTGGGGCGCTCGGTTGTGCTCCGGCCCGCATGACCATTGGCCGGGTCAATCGCCGCGGCGGTCTTCCGCGCGCGAAACCGGGCGCGCGGGACGGCTCAACCCCACAGCCGCCACCAGCCGCTCTTGGCATCCGTCGCGGCCACCGCGAGATCAGCCCCGGCGGAGTTGATGACCCGTTTTTCGGGGAGCAGTACGCACGAGAGTTCGCCGCTTTCTCCGCCGGACGTGTCCAACAGAATCCGTTTCGGACGAATCTGCACGGAGGGGACCTTAACGTGACCGCTGGCGACGGGGACGGGACAGTCGTCGGGCGGGTCGGTGTCCACGAAGGTTTTCGAGCAGAGCCATTGCGGACGGTTCAGCGTGAAGTCGCGCTGCTGCAGGATCCGCAACTGCATCAGAAACGGCGTGTTGCGATCGAGCCCCGCATGGACGAACAGGCACCGCGGATGCTCAACCACCCAGGGCAGCTTCGTGATGAACTCGCGATGGGTCTCGGGGACCATCCGGCCGAGCCGCTCGAGGTCGCCATGCGGCGCGCCATACGAGGAGAAGGTCGTTTCCGAACTGTAATGCTGGACCCACCGCGGACCCCAGTGACCGTCCGGCGCCACGGGGAACCAACCGAGCGCGGCCCCCATGGCGAACTCATGATTGCCGGCGATCGCCGTCGTCCGGCGGTGCTCGCGCATCAGTTCCAACGTCATGTCGATCACGGTCTTGGGATCGCTGCCGCGATCGACGAAATCCCCGATGAAGACGATCCAGCGATCTTGGTAATCGGGCAGCTCGCGCAGTTGGTCCAACACCGCCTGCAGCTTCTCGACCTGGCCGTGCACATCACCGATGACCGCCACCGGCCCCTGGATTTTCGTCGGGAATTGAATCGTCACTCCGTTCCTCCCCCATGCGGACGCGGCACTGATGAGTGCCCGGAATCGACTTCGCTCGAGCCGCCTCCGGCGTCGCCATTCCAGCGGCCCAACCCGCGGACCATCATTCGACCGACGCAAACATGGGCGAGAATCCTGAGTCGTCGATCGTCATTTCCGCCGCGCTTCGACCTCGGGGTCGAGCGACTTGGCCAACGCATTGTACTCGTCCGCTCCGGTGTTGTCCCCCTGTTTCGCCAATTCCCGAGCTTTTAAGAGATAAGCCAGCGCCACGCGGTCGTCGAGCCGCTTGGCCGCCTCGAAGTCGGCGAGCGCCCCATCGAGATCCCCTCGTTCCAGCCGGCAATCTCCGCGAATCGACAGCGCCTGTTGATGCGGCGTCTCCGCGAGGACCACCGCGCAATCCGCTTCGGCGGCGGCGAAATCCCGCCGGTCCCAATGCAGGGCCGCACGCGCCAGCCGAACCTCCGTGGATATCGGGTCGAATTCCACGGCCCGATCGAAATCCGCCAGCGCCCGGGTTTCGTCCCCCGCCTGATGATGATGTTTGCCCCGCGCGAGGTACGCGTCCGCGTCTTTTGGTCGGGCTTTCACCGCCGCGCCGAGCGACTGAATCGTTTGCAAGGCGGCGACCTTGTCGGCGTCCTGCTTCGCGTTCGCCAGATCGCCCTGGCGGAGATAGGCCTCGCGCCGATGCAGGTAGTACTTGGGATTGTCGGGATCGAGCATCATCGCCGATGTATAATCAAGGATCGCGCCGGTGGTGTCGCCCAGGCTTTGCTTGACGAAGCCCCGATTCGCCAAGGCGTTCGCCCCCTGCGGATCGAGCTGCAACGCCCGATTGAAATCGGCGAGCGCCCGATCCCACCGCGTGAGCTGCATCAAGGCGAAGCCGCGATTGTTGTAGGCGTCGACGTAGTTCGGATCGGCGAGGATCGCCTTGTCGAGATCGAGTACCGCCTGCCGATAACGACCCTGCGCGATTTGGGTCAACCCGCGATTGTTGAAGGCGTTGGCATAATTCGGATCCAGCGCGATGGCCGCGTCGAAATCGGCGAGCGCCGGCTCGAACGCCTGTCGACTCAACTGCAGAAACCCTCGATTGTTCAGCAGCCGCGCGTTCCGCGGATCGAGTGCGATCGCCTGGGAGAAGTCCGCGAACGCGGCGTCGAGGGCCCCCAGCTTGTGATGGACCGCCGCGCGCGTTTCATACGCTTGGGCCGACAACGGAGCCGCGGTGACGCCCCGATCGGCGGCCGCCAATGCCGTGGCCAAGTCTCCCTGAGCCAAGGACTTGGCGGCGTCGAGACTCGCCTGCGGTGTCGGGACCGAACCGGCCGCGTCGGGCTTCCCCGCAGCCGGTGGCGGACTGACGCTCAGCGTCGGCGGCGCGGAATTCGGAGTGGTCGCCTCGCCGCAGCCGACGAGCATCGCCAACCCCAGCGTCCAACCCGCAAAATCGCGCCGCATGGTTCCGTCCTTATCACCGATGATCACCCGGCGTCCTTCGCCATGCTGGGTTGTACTCCCGGCCCCGCCGATGGGTCAATCGCGGGTTTGGGCTCGTTCGCGCGCGCCAAGGACGGGGATACGCTCGAGAAACGCCGGGTGATCTCCGCGAGCGACGATGCCTGGCCGCCGTCACTCGGGAGAATCCGAGACCTTGTTTCGGTCCCTCCGCGGGCCATCCACCAACGACCGCGGATCACCGGCTACCCGCAGGCTGACGCGAGTTCGCGCCACAAGTCCTCCGCCGCTTCCAGGCCGACCGAAAGGCGAACCAGCCCTTCGCCGATGCCGGCGGCGGCTCGTTCGGCGGGGGTCAGGAATTTGTGGGATGTCCCCGTCGGGTAAGACAGCGTGGTCCGCGCGTCGGCGAGCGTGGGCGAAAAAGGGATCGTCCCCGCGAGCTTGCGGAAGCAGGCGTCGACCGCGGGGCGCCCGCCGCGCAGATCGAACGCCAGCATGCCGCCGCAGCCCTGCGTCAACAACCGGCGGGCTACCGGATGGGAGCCATGGCTGGGCAACCCGGGGTGGTAAACGCGCTCGATCGCGGGGTGGGCCTGCAAGCGCTCGGCGAGGGTCAGCGCGGTCGCCGAAACCCGCTCCATCCGCAAGGGGAGCGTCCGCAACCCCCGCGAGGCGAGCCACGACTCGAACGGATTGCTGTTGACGCCGTAGAGCGCGGCGAGCGCGCGGACTTTGCGGATCGCCGCGCGCGGACCGACGACCACCCCCTGCATCACGTCGCCATGGCCGTTGAGGTATTTCGACGCCGAATGCCAGACGTACGTCGCGCCATGCGCGATGGGCCGCAGCAGGCAGGGGGTGGCGAAGGTGTTGTCGACCAACAGGGGAACGTCGCCCAGCACCGCCGCGAGCGCGGGGAGATCCGTCACTTCGACGAGGGGATTGGTGACGCTTTCGACGATGCAGAGTTTGGTGGTGGGGCGCAGCGCGGCGCGAACCGCGTCGAGCTTGGTGGGGTCGACGAAGCTGACCTGCACGCCGAACGACGCCGCAAGGTGATTCAGCAATTGCCCGGTGCGACCATACAACGCATGCCCCGCGACGACGTGATCACCCTGAGTCACGGTCGCCATCAGGACGGCGGTGAGAGCCCCCATCCCCGACGCGGTCACCACGCCGGCCTCCGCGCCCTCGAGCGCCGCGACATCGGCGGCGAAGGCTTCATGGTTGGGATTGCCGTCGCGGGTGTAGATGTATCCGGTTTGCCGGCCCCCGACGACCTCCTCGAGTTGACCGACGTCCTCGAGATCGAACGCCGTGGTCAGATAGAGCGGCGGGGAACTGGGGCGGGTCACGAAGTCGGGGGCCCAGCCGCCACGGGCGGCGCGGGTCGCGGGATCCCAATCGGAGTCGGCGGTCGCGGACATGCAAGTTCCCATCCAGGTGACGGCTATCCCATCAGACGACAACGGGCGACGGCGGTTCGCCACCCCGCGTAAAGTTGCTCCCGCTCATCCACGGCGAGTTCGGGCGTGAATTCCCGATCGAGCGCCCAGTTGCGCTGCAAGTCGGCGAGATCGTTCCAGTACCCGACGGCGAGCCCCGCGAGGTAGGCGGCCCCCAGCGCCGTCGTTTCCTGCACCACCGGTCGCAGCACCGGGACGCCGAGGAGGTCGGCCTGGAATCGCAGGAGCCAGTTGTTCGCCGTCGCGCCGCCGTCCACTTTCAAGGACGACAGCGGGACGCCGGCGTCGGCCTGCATCGCCTCCAGCACATCGCGGGTCTGATAGGCCATCGCCTCGAGCGCGGCCCGCGCCAAATGCGCCCGTGACGTGCCGCGGGTCAGACCCGTCAACAGTCCCCGGGCATCGGCATCCCAATAGGGCGCGCCGAGACCCACGAAAGCCGGCACGAAGTAGACACCGTCGTTCGAGGACAACCCCGCAGCCAGGGCCTCCGTCTCCGCCGCCGTGGTGACGAGGCCTAATCCATCGCGCAACCACTGCACGGCGGCCCCCGCGATGAAGACCGAGCCTTCCAACGCGTAGGTCACTTCGTCGCCCAGCTTCCAGGCGATGGTGGTGATCAGCCCATGCCGCGACGTCACCGCCCGCGGACCGGTGTTGAGGAGCAGAAAGCAGCCCGTGCCGTAGGTGTTCTTCGCGGTCCCCGGCGTGAAGCAGGTCTGTCCAAAGGTGGCGGCCTGTTGATCGCCGGCGGCGCCCGCGATCGGAATCGCGCGGCCAAAGTGGGTCGGATCGGTCTCGCCGTAGAGTTCGCTGCAACCCCGCACCGTGGGTAAGACCGCCCGGGGGATCTTCAGAATCCGCAGCAGTTCGTCGTCCCATTCGCCGGTATGGATGTTGTAAAGGAGCGTCCGGCTGGCGTTCGAGGCGTCGGTGATGTGGACTCGGCCGCCGGTCAGCCGCCAGATCAGAAACGTTTCGACCGTGCCGAAGAGGAGCTCGCCCCGGTCCGCCGCCGCGCGGGCCCCCGGCACGGTCTCCAAGAGGTAGGCCAGTTTTGTCCCGGAGAAATAGGCATCAAGGACCAGTCCGGTCTTCTCGCGAAACAGGTCCGCCAGTCCGTCGCGCTTGAGCGAAGCGCAACGGTCGGCGGTGATCCGGCTTTGCCAGACGATCGCGTTGGCGATGGGCCGACCGGTGCTTCGCTCCCAGACGATGGTCGTTTCGCGCTGATTGGTGACGCCGATCGCCGCGACTTGGTCGGCGGTGAGCTCGGCGTTCGTGAGCGCCGCGCGGGCCGTCGCCAGTTGCGAGGCCCAGATCGCCTCCGGGTCGTGCTCGACATGGCCCGGCTGAGGATAAAGCTGCGGGAATTCGAGCTGCGCCTGACCGAGCGGCCGGCCGGAGCGATCGAACAAAATCGCGCGGCTCGAGGTGGTCCCCTGATCGAGCGCCAGGATGTAGGACGACATACGGGGCCTGTCTGGTACGAGCACGTGAGCGCGAACGTCTCGGGCGGTCGACCCGGCACGCCTGTCAGACTTGTCGCGGCTCGGAGGTGGCGGTCCGTTCGGCGAGACTGAAGGCGTGGCGCGTGTCGCTCGTATAGTAGACCACGAGTTCGGCCAGAAGTCCCAGTGTCAGGACCTGAGAACCAAGCAACAGCGCCGCAAGCGAATACTGTAACAGCGGCCGGACGCCGATCGGCGACGCCTCCCAAATACCGAAGACGTTCATCAGCACCCACAAGGCGGCGAGATACCCCAGCCCCAGCGCGCCGACGCCGAAACAGACCAGTCCCACGCCCCCAAGCATGTGGAGCGGCCGCTGGCGATAGCTCATCAGGAAGGCGACCGTCAACAAGTCGAGAAAGCCGCGGGCGAACCTGCGAAAGCCATACTTCGAGTGTCCGAATTGCCGCGGCCGATGATGGACCGCGAGCTCCGTGACGGCGAACCCGCGCATGTGGGCCAGCACGGGAATGAACCGATGGAGTTCGCCATAGATGCGCAGTTCTCGGACCACATCCGCCTTGAGCAGTTTCACGCCGCAGTTGTGGTCGTGGAGCGAAAGCCCCGTGAGTCGGCTGACCATCGCGTTGAAGACGAGGCTGGGATAGACCTTGTGCCAGGGATCGAGCCGGCGCTCCTTCCAACCGTTGACGACGTCGAACCCTTCGTCGAGCTTGGCGAGAAAGCGGGGGATCTCCGCCGGATCGTCCTGCAGGTCGGCGTCCATCGTGAGGATCAACGGATAACGGGCCGCCTCGAATCCGGCGGTGAGGGCGGCGGCTTTGCCGAAGTTTCGCCGAAAGCGGAGCCCCTGAATCCGGTCGTCTTCGCGGGCCAGGGTTTGGATCAGCGGCCAGGATCCGTCGCGCGAGCCGTCATCGACGAAGATCACTTCCCACGTGAACCCGTCGCAGACCTGCCGAATCTGTTCGACGAGGAGCCGCAGGCTTTCGGCTTCGTTGAGGACCGGGACGACGATCGAGAGAACGGTCACGCGAGTCCCCGGAACAGCCGGAATGTGCGATCGGCAAGCGGACGACGGCAGTCACTGTAGCTGGTGCGTTCGGTGGGGGGAACGGTGAGGAAGGTTGAGGGTTGAGGGTTGAGGGTTGATGGTTGAGGGTGCTTGACACGCATTGGGGGATTGTGTCGTGGTTCTGGAGCAACGTGCGTCTCCATCGCGAGGGGCACCCGCCCCTCGCGCGGGTCCGAAAGAACGTACGCTCGCAGCGATCGGGTGACTCGGATCAGGCGGCTAGGCCCGACCGCAGGAGCGGAGTGCCACCTGGGTGTGACGGTGATCCGGGGGGGGCCAACGCGGCCGGGGCGGGTGCCCCGGCCTATGTCACCATCGGGTTGCGATCACACCCGGGCGCTCCCATCGCGAGGGGCACCCGCCCGTTGCGCACGACGGTGTGGACCATTCAGCGTCTTGATCGTTAACCATCGACCATCAACGATCGACCATCGACCCTTGAGACACGGCGGGCTGACGCCGCGCCGCTCGTTGATGGTGGGCTGAAATGAAAAAACGCCCGCGGTGAACCTGGGGTTCGTCGCGGGCGTTGTGGGAATCGTTCAGGGGCCGGGGACCGAGGGGATGTCACCCCTCGACTTCCGGGTTTGTGATGGGGGCGATATCGGGCGCGCCGACATCAGACCGCGGCGGGTTCGCCCTTGCGGGTCTTGCGATCCAACAGATCGGAGAGCGCGCGGATTTGGGTCAGTTCGTCCCGCCGCTCGTCTTCGGTGATGTCGGTGGCGTCGCGGAATTCGAGCATGCGGCTGCTGCGGACGAACCGCAGGCCGCGCAGCAAAATCTCGCGCTGACGATCATTCAGTTCGAGATGGAGAGATTCGCTCATGCCTCAAGCCTTCGCCGGATGGGGCGAGGGGGCGCGGCGACCGTGCCGGGGGCCCACTCATTTTTCGGAGGTCTCCTTCCTTGGGACCGGGTCGGAAGACGACTTCGCAATCGTCGTGCCAACGTCAGAATATTCTGACACGACAATCCGCGAACGTCCACCGAGGGAGACCTGCTTCCCGCGTAAGCTCCATCGAACCGGCATGCCGGTCGACTTCGCACGTTTGCGCGCGTCCCCGGCAACCGGCAGAAACGGCCACTCGATACGCGACCGGCAAAGTTTGCCGGACCCCCCCCTAAGTCTAGGAGCCGTCATGTCGACCGTTGGCCCCCTGCGACTCGCGGGGGGCTACGACGGGGGTTAGGCGGGCCACCGGTACATCTTCGCGGCGTTGTCGTGGAAGAATTTCCGCTGCGCTCCGATTGGTAAATCTTGCACGTAGGCCTGCACGACGTGTTGCACGGTCGCATAGTCGGCGTACAGCGCGCTCACAGGCCAGTTGCTGCCGTAGATCACGCGGTCGTCGCCGAAGGTCTGCCACACCGTGTCGAGGATCGGCCGGTAGTACGCCGGATCGTTGGGCGCTTGTCGCCCCCCTTGAGCCGCCCCTTCCACGAGGGCGGAGACCTTCATGGCGACGCGGGGATGTTTCGCCGCCGCCGCGAGATTCGCGCGATAGTCTTCCGCGGGCGCGCCGCCATCGATCCGCACATTGGCGAGATGATTGATGACGATCCGCAGCTCCGGCAGCGCGGACGCCAAACGATCGACGAGGGGCAGCAAGTCCGGCCCGCCGTTGACGTCGAGTTGCCGCCCGGCCTCTTGGAGTTTCCGCAAGTCGGCGAGGAACGCGGGCTGCTCCAACCCCGCCTTCAAGGGACCGGCGTTGACGCGAATCCCGACGAATTTCGGCTGCCGGGCGTATTTCGAGAAATGGGTTCGGAAGTCGTCAGTCCCCGGGGCGAGATTCCCGACGAGTCCCAAGAGATACGGCTCGTTCGTCGCCAGATCGAGGATCCATTGGTTGTCGGCGACCCAGGGGCTGGCTTCGACGACGACCGTCCCCACGACGCCCAACGGTTCGGCGAACGCGCGGTACTCGGCGGGAAGCACCGTACGATACAAAACCTTGTCGTTCTTGCCGGGCCAGGGGACCCCTTCCGGCCGGCTCGGGTCATAAAAATGGGTATGCGTATCGACGATGGGGACCGCCGGAGCGGCGGCGTGGCTCCGGGACCACGCGCGGGCTCCCAAGAGGCCCAAGGTGGTGGTCGTCAGCCAGGTTCGCCGAGAAGCTCGCATGGGAAGATTTCCACGAGAGGGGGCGAAATGACCCGGGAATCGCCCGAGCAGTGTTCGCCCGAGTCCATCAGCGATGTCAGGAAAACGCAGCGGGGCCGGGATGCTACCTCCGTCCGCACCTGAGAATCTATGCTTAGGGCTGCTTCCGTTAAGACCTGACCCGGTTCACACGACCTCACCGCGGAAAGAGGTAGCCTCTCGGCCCCGCTTGTGGGAATCCCCTAGTATTCGTGGTCTCGCGGGGAAGTCAAGGACCAGCCCGACCACCAATCGACAATCGGACGAAATCGATCAGCCTGACCGCCACTAAGCAGGTTGCCCGAGAACTCCATCACCCCGCGAAAGTCGCCGGCGGATCCGATATGCTGCCGCCTCGTATAACGGACGTTGCTCTCCTGACCCGGCACCATGCCCGACCTCACCCTGGGTGAGTTTCTCACCACGCTGCAAGATACCGGCGAAGTGCTCCGCGTCGCGGCGGCGGTCGATCCGCAGGGGGAACTTGCGGCCATCACTCAGCGGGTGATCGAACGCGCGGGGGACGGCGGACCGGCGCTCTTGTTCACGGCGGTCCGGAACTCCGCGTGGCCGGTGGTGACGAATCTGTTGGGGCATCCGCGACGACTGTGCCGAGCGTTCGGGGTCGAGTCATTCGACGCCTTACCCGAGTTGTGGGGGGGCCAAGATCCGACGAGTTGGGGGTCGTCGCTTGGTCCCGCGCGCGGAACCCCGGCCGGGACCAAGACGATCCGGCAGGGAGCGTGTCAGCAAGTCGTGAAGCTCGGCCGCGACGTCAATGTGTGGGAGCTGCCCACGCAGCGCGGCTGGGCGGGGGAGAATCATCCGACGCTTACCGGGGGGGTCGCGGTCTTGCCTTCGATGCACGGCGGCCGGGCGACCCTGACCCATACGCCGGTGCAAGTGGTCGATCGTCAGCGGTTGCTGCCGTTGTGGACGGAGCACGAACCCGCCGCGTGGTTGGCACGTCAAGCGCGGGCCGAGCGACGACAGCTTCCGGTGGCATGGGTCTTCGGGGGTGATCCCGTCATTTCGCTCGCCGCCGAGTTGGCCCCGTGGTTCGATCAGGGGGTGACGTACGACATCGTCGGGGCGCTGCGTCGCGAGCCGTTGGGGCTCGTGAAATCCCGCTCGCATGATCTGGAAGTCCCGGCGGAAGGGGAGTTGGTCATCGAGGGGTTTGTCGACCCCGATGTCCCGTGGGAAGCGGTCGAAGGGGTGCCGTTGTCGAACGGGTACTTGTCGACGCCGACGACCGCCCCGCCGATTCAGGTGACGGCGATCACCCATCGGGCCAATCCGATCATCCCGTTGTCGCTCCCCGGGCCGATCCCAAATGAAGGGACGCAGCGGCTGGCGGCGCTCGATCGGCTGATGCATCCGGTGATTCAGCGATTGTCGTCGGCGATCGTCGATTTCGTTCGGCCGGGTTGGGGCCAAGGGGCGGTGGCGATCGTCAGCCTGCGGAAAACGCACCCGCTCGCCGCGACGACCGTCAGTCATGCGTTATGGAGCGCTCCGGGATTACGGTATTTGAAATGGATCATTGCGGTTGATGCCGACGTGCCGGTCCACCATGCCGGCAAAGTGTGGGGTCAGGTCGCGTTGGGGGTCGACCCCGGTCGTGACGTGCGGATCAACCCAGGACCGGCCGATCCCCACGATCCGGCGATGTCGCTGCCGGGGATGGGCGGGCGGATTCTGATCGACGCGACGACGAAGACGGCGGGCGAGGGTTATCCCCGAACGTGGCCGACGAAGTTAGGATTCAGCAACGAGCAACAGCAGAAGTTGCGTGAACGTTGGAGCGAATTGGGGTTGCCCGAACGGTGGGGGGGGACGTGGTGAGCGCGGTGGTCGACAAATCGGGCGACCGAGTCCGGCGGATGTTCGGCGAGATTTCCGGACGTTACGACGTGATGAATCACGTCCTGTCGGGCGGGACTGACTACTACTGGCGGTGGCGGACGATCCGGCGCGTGGCTCCCGAAGGAACGTCCCCGATCCTCGATGTCTGCACGGGGACCGGCGATTTGGCGCTCGCCTACTGGCGGAAGTATGGCGGCCGGATCGAGGTGATCGGCACCGACTTCACTCCCGAAATGCTGCGGATCGCCGAGCGGAAGCGTGACGCCCGCCCGCTGGGAACCGATGCCGCGGGGCTCACGTTTTTGGAAGCTGACACGCAGCACCTGCCGTTCGACGATGATCGGTTTCAGATCGTGTCGGTCGCGTTCGGGCTGCGGAACGTCGCCGACACCCACGCCGGTTTGCGCGAGATGCTGCGGGTCTGCCAACCGGGGGGGCGGGTCGCGGTCCTCGAGTTTTCGCTTCCCGGGAATCCGATCTTGCGGTGGGGCTATCTCAAGTACTTCAAGTACGTCCTGCCGCGAATCGGTCAATGGTTCGCCCGGAATCAGCAGGCGGCGTACAACTATCTGCCGGCGTCGGTTTCGGAATTCCCCTATGGCGCGGCCCTGGCGGAGGTCATGCGCGAGGTCGGCATGACCGACGTCACGTGGACGCCGTTGACGTTCGGCGTCGCGACGTTGTACGTCGGGCGAAAACCGATCGCTGGAACATCGTCCGAGGAGGCTCAGCCTTAGCCATGGCTGGGCTTCGGATCACACATCCTCTTGAACCATCACCATGAATCCCCTTGTCCTTGCCATCACCGGCGCCAGCGGGTCGATCTATGCGGTTCGGCTGCTCGAGGTGCTCCTCGCGGCGGGGCGGACGGTGCATCTCACGATCAGTCCCGCCGCCACGGAGGTCTTTCAGCAGGAACTCGGGCTGAAGCTCAACCTCGACCACTTCGATCCCGCCGACCTGTTACCGAGTGACGACCAGCTTCCCGCCGACAGCAAGCTGCGGCTGATGCGGCCGCAACCGCCGGCGTCCGGCGAAAGCAGTTCCGTCTTCAGCGAAAGCGAGATCCTTCCACGCAAGGCGGTCGGCCGCGTGCTCTATCATCACTACCGCGACTACCGCGCGCCGATGGCGAGCGGCTCGTCGTTGACCGACGGCATGGTGATCTGCCCCTGTTCGGGAGGGACGCTCGCGGGAATCGCGACGGGCCAGTCGCAGAATCTGATTCATCGGGCGGCTGACGTCCACCTCAAGGAACGCCGCAAGCTGATTCTGGTGCCGCGTGAAACGCCGCTCAGCAGCATCGCGCTCGGCAACATGAAGACGCTATCGGACTTGGGGGTGGTGATCCTCCCCGCGATGCCGGGGTTCTATCACAACCCGACGACGATTCACGATCTGGTCGATTTCGTCGTCGCGCGGATTTGCGATCAACTCGGCGTGCGGCAGACGTTGGTCACGCGGTGGGGACACGACTCGAGCGTGATGGATTGAGTTGTGGATGCCCAGGGAAGGCCTTCCCTGGGCATCAAAATCATCATTTCCCCGCGCGCCACTCCACCTCGAACAATCGCGGCCACATCTTTCCCGTGAGGTACAGTTTCTTCGCATCGGCGTCATAGGCGATGCCGTTGAGGACATGCTCGCGGCTGGGTCGTTTCGCGGCGGGATACAACGACGACGCATCGAGCCAGCCCATCACTTCACCCGTCTTCGGGGAAATCCGCGCGATCCGATCGGCGTACCAGATGTTCGCCAGAATCTCCCCTTCGACGTATTCGAGCTCATTCAACTTGTCGATCCGTTGCGACCCGGCCCGGACTTCGAGTCGGCGGGTCACCTCGAACGTGTTGGGATCGAGACACCGCAGCGTCGACGAGCCGTCGCTCATGATCAGTTCACGGCCGTCGGTCGTCAGCCCCCAGCCTTCCCCCGAGTAGCGATAGGAACCGACGGGGTTCAAGGTTTCGAGGTCGTAGACGATCGCGAGGCGATTCTTCCAGGTGAGCTGATAGAGCCGGCCGTTGAGGATGGTGATCCCCTCGCCGAAGTAGTCTTGATGGAGCGGAATCAGACGCTGGACCTTGCCGCTGGCGAGTTCGACCTGCCGCAACGAGGAGGCCCCGTGTTGGCCGGTCCCCTCGTACATCGTTCCGCCGTCGATCACCAGCCCTTGACTGAAGGCCTGCGGGTCATGGGGATAGCTGGCGCGGGCGGTCACCGGCGTGACGGGAAGCTGTGTCCGCCAGGGAAACGCGGCGACGCTCGCCACCGCGACCGCGACGACCCCCGCCATGAGTCCCCAAGTCCGCCACCGCATACGTGTCCTTCACACCGGCGACTCGTTCCACCCTGCCAAGGAGTCTACGGCAAACCGCGGGCGGTCTGAAGACCGAGTGCTCGGTTGTTCGTCGCCAGGAGCGGGGGGACGTCGGTCCCCCCGGTGATGAATGCCGCGGATCGAGAGACACACGCTCCGCGCATCATGAATCCTCGAAGGCATTCCGCTCCTTGATCGAGCGATGCGCATCAACGGGGGACTGACGTCCCATGCCTATGCGCGCGAACCGAACGCGACGGCGCGACGTAACAATCCGACGGCGCCGTGATCTTCGTTTCTTCTTGTATGCTCTTGTTGGCCGAACCCTCTGCCTGATCGAGCGGGCACTCACCACTCACACGCGGGCTCAACCATCCATCGCGCCGGTGCTGCCGCCCGATTGGAAGGCGTCGTAGTTCGCCTGGAACGATTTCGCGAGCTTCTCCGCCGTGGCGTCGTACGCCGCCGGGTCGGACCACGTCAGCCGCGGTTGCAGCATCGTGTCGGGGACGCCGGGGCACTTCGTCACCACATGCAGGCCGAAGATCGGCTCGGTCACCGTCGGGGCCGCCTTCAGTTCGCCGGAATGAATCGCGTCGATGATCGCCCGCGTATAGGCCAGCTTCATCCGTTCGCCGACGCCGGCCGGTCCCCCCGACCACCCCGTATTCACCAGCCAGACCGAGGCGTGATGCTTCCGGACCTTCTCCGCGAGGAGTTCCGCGTATTTGTTGGGATGCCACACCAGGAACGGTCCGCCGAAGCACGGCGAGAAGGTCGCCTGCGGTTCGTTGACCCCCATCTCGGTCCCCGCGACCTTCGCCGTGTAGCCGTTCACGAAATGGAACATCGCCTGTTCCGGCGTCAGCTTCGAGACCGGCGGCAAGACGCCGAAGGCGTCGCACGTCAGGAAGATCACGTCGGTGGGATGGCCCGCGACGCAGGGGATCTTCGCCGTCGGCATGTAGTCGATCGGGTAGGCGCCGCGGGTGTTTTGGGTGATCGACGTGTTGTTGAAGTCGACATGCCGATGGGCGTTGTCGACCACCACGTTCTCGAGGACCGCCCCGAACCGCAGCGCCTGGAAGATTTCGGGTTCCCGTTCTTTCGAGAGATAGATCGCCTTGGCGTAACAGCCCCCTTCGATGTTGAAGATCCCGTCGTCGCTCCAGCCGTGCTCGTCGTCGCCGATGAGCTGCCGTTTCGGATCGGCGGAGAGGGTCGTTTTGCCGGTCCCCGACAGGCCGAACAGGACCGACGACGAGCCCGTCTTGGGATCGCACGTCGCCGAGCAGTGCATCGACAGCACGCCCTTCACCGGCAGCAGGTAGTTCATGATCGTGAAGATTCCCTTCTTCATCTCGCCGGCGTATTC
>CAYRVS010000012.1:0-54157 GCA_964427725.1 uncultured Planctomycetaceae bacterium
GATTCAGGACGAGTTCCAAGAGTTGGATGACCAAGCCCGCGAGGCGATCAAGGCGAAACGCGCGGGCCTGATGGCGGATGCCGAGGCGCGTGCCGTGCAAGAGGGTGAACTCGCGCAGCGGTTGGTCGAGACCCAGTTACAGAATCAGGATGTCAAGAAATGGTTCGAGGACCAGAAGGCTCGCCTCGAACCTGAATATGAAGCCCTGCACCGGCAGGCCGCGTCGCTGAAAGAGGAATGCGAGATCGCCGCCGCGAATCTGCAACAACGCTATGCGGAAGTGCAATACCTTCAATCCCAACTGGACGCGCTGGAACAACAAGTTGCGCTGAAACAACAAGTTCAGGATGGGGTCGGAATCGACCCGATTCGGATCACCACTTTGAAACAACAGCTCTTCGCGGCCAGCAGCGCGGCAACCTTTCATGAAAAACGATTGCAGTCCGCCAGGCTTCGACTGCGGGATACCACGATGCGGGGCGTCCGGATCGAGCAGGAAGCCGCCAGCATTGAACGGCAGTACCACAAACTTTCGGGCGACAACACCGCCAAGATGCAGGGCCTCAACCGGGAGATGGGGAAACTGACCGCCCAAGCTGACGATGCCCCCGATCAACTCAAAAAATTGAGTCGACAGAAGAAGGCCAGCCAGCAGGGGCTGAAGACCTTGGGCGGCTGGGATGAGTGGAGTTACGGCGATGTGCGGGAGTGGTTGATCGACTCCTTGCAGCCCGCGCCGAAGACGTGATCAAGCCTGCCGCTCACCCGTTGAGGCTCGTACGACCAAACGCCGCGACGTTGATTCCGACCACGCCAATCATCCGTTACAACCCCTTTACAACGCATCCCGCGAGCGATTGGCATCACCGGTACAACACGAGTCGCAATCGGGGAGTCGAGGCGGTTTTGGTCGTTACGACGCATTCGCTGGGTGGCACCGGCATATTCGGCCGATGGTTGTTCCGGGCACGATCGGCGCGACCCGACTCCGTCGTTGGGGGGTGACCGCCGCGGACCCCCATCGAGACGAGGCCGCCATGCGTCGGGATTTGCTCCAGCGATTCACCACTTCCGCCGCGACTTGGCGAATGCCGCTGACCATCGGTCTGGCGTGCGTGGTCGGTGTGACGGCGGGCTGCCGGGGAACGGCCCGGCGCGGGGCGACCTCGACGGTGGTTCCCGGCTATTCCGCTCCGGCGACGACCGCCCCCTCCCCCACGCCGATCCCTTCGGTTCCCTCGGGTGGGGACTTGGTGATCCCTCCCCCGCCGGGCGAGTCGGCGCAGGTCCCCGCGTTGGAACCGATGTTGGGTGGGGGCTTCACGCGGCCAAATTTCGATGACGCCCCCGTCCTGCCCGGACCGACGTTGGGTTCGGTCGAGGATTGGGGGCGGGACGCGGCGGATGAGGAATCGATCACGCTCCCGCCGATCCAAACGAACGGCTCGGACCAGGACGTGGTCAGCGAGATCGAACTGCCCCCCTTGCCCAGCGAACCGGGTGAGGAGTTGGCCACCGAGTTCCCATCGCCGAGTCTGACCACGGTCGAAGCCGAAACCCCGCTCCCCAACTTGTTGCCGACCCCGGAGCCGCAACCGGTCGAACTGGATCGGTCGTTGTTCCTGCTGGAGCTCGAAGCCGAGGCCTTGGCGGCGATCCCCACCCCACCCGCCGTTCCGGTCCCCCCTGCGGTTCCCGAGACCGCCGCTCCGCGACCGGCGTCGGCCCCCAAACTGCGGGTCGTCGGCCCGTCGTCGGTCCCCACGTGGCCGGCCGACGGCGAGACGCATGAAATCGTCGTCGCCCCCGGTCCCACCGTCCCCAAGTGGTCGACCAAGGAAGACTATTGGGACTACGCGGCCCGGCAGCGGGCGATCCCGCGGCGGCTCGCGGTCGACGTCGAGGATGGGGAATGGCGGCGGATCGAGTAGGATCATGCATCGGGACTGCGGCGACACCGCCGTCCTTGCGACAGACTCGACCTTGATGCCAGTACCCCGGCAAGGACGCACCTTCCGGCCCAAGAGGAGCATGGGCATGCAGACGGCCAACTTCGGACCGCGTCCCCGGTTGACGAGCGGCGTTCCCATGGTCCAACGGCGCTGGGGGTGGCTGCTGGCCTTCGCGCTGTTGGCGGTCGCTTGGCGGCCCCTTCCCGTGGCATGGGGGCAACCGGCGGAACCGACGGCGGCGGCTCCGGCCCCGCCGCCCCCCGCCGGGTCGCCGGCGCTTACCCGACAGATTCCGAAGGAGCCGCTCGAGCTGCTGAAGGCGTTGGGTTACTTCGTCTACCCGTTGGGACTGTGCTCGCTGATCGTCGTG
Source organism: uncultured Planctomycetaceae bacterium (assembly GCA_964427725.1). Classification (GTDB taxonomy): domain Bacteria; phylum Planctomycetota; class Planctomycetia; order Planctomycetales; family Planctomycetaceae; genus DSVQ01. The sequence goes on from CAYRVS010000012.1 coordinate 2,323, forward strand.
TGGTTTTCGATCGAGCGGCTGGTGGTGCTCCGTCGCGGTCGCGTCTTGCCGCGCCCGTTCGTCAAACGCTTCTTCGAGCATGTCGAGCAGGGAAAGGTGGACGCGAAGGGGGCGATCAAGCTGTGTGAAGACAACGGCAGTCCGATCGCCTTGGTCTTCCTGCACGGGCTCAAGAAATGGGGCCGGGCCAGCGTCGAGATCGAACAGGCGATCATCGACGGCGGCGAGCGGCAGCTCAATTCGTTACGGAAACACATCCGCGTGCTGAACGGGGCCGCGACCGTCGCGCCACTGCTGGGGCTGTTGGGGACGGTGGTGGGGATGATCGATTCGTTCAACGCGATCTCGACCGAGAAGGCGATGGGGAAAAGCGAAGCCTTGGCGGCGGGGATCGGGCTGTCGCTGCTGACGACGGCGGTGGGGCTGCTGATCGCGATTCCGGCGCTCATCATGTACATGTACCTCGCGGGCCGGGTCGATAGTCTGGTCCACGAGATGGACGGCTACGGCCAGGATCTGGTCGAGCTGATCTCGGCGGAGGGGCTCGCCGAACAAGCCCGCTCGGGGCGGACGCCATTGGGAAAGAAGGCCTGACGCGGCCGTGCCCATGACACATCCCGCGGGGCCGGCTCTTGCCCCGCATGGTCCGCGAGACCACGGATGCAGATCGCGATCGCCCGAATACCCTTGTCGGAAATCGTGTGGTCACCCGATTGCGACCACGCGCGGGCGGCGCCGCGGCGGTGCTTGTTCGCGTCGCGGGTCATGGCGCGGAGTGGTTGACCGTCTCACCGAAACCTGCGGAGCGGCGTCGGCCACGGGGGTTGGCCTCGGCCTACGGAATCGTGCTGTCGACGAAGGGGGGGATGCCGCCCGTGAATCCCGCGATCATGATCGCGGCGTGACCGTGGCAACTTGCCGATCCGCCATGGTGGGAACCTCATGGGAGGATGCCCGCCGCGTCTGGATGGGTCGTAGGCTGATCATGGGAACGAACCGATCGCCGTTGTTTCTTCGTTTTCGGCGGCAACTCATAACCTCGACCATGGACCCTCAGCCTATCGCGGGCAGACACCGCGCCACTCGTTGGGGGAGCGGCGCCTCAACCACGCGCGACCCGCAGCAACCGTGACCGCAGTTCCGGCATGAGTCCGTAAGCCGCCGCCAAGAGTTTGAGCGGGTGGACCGTCGGGGTCTTCGTTCCCTGTTCCATCTGCAAACGGCAACTGCTGCATTCCGTCAGGCCGAGCCTGATGTCGGGCTGCTGCATCCGCGTGATCAGCGCGCGGCCGATCTCCAGCGAAGTCGGGAAGGTCTTCGATTCCATCCCGTACATCCCCGCCATTCCCGAACAACCGGCGGACAGCGGCGCGGTCGTCAATTGGGGGATCAATCGACACAGCTCGAGCAACGGCGTCGACTCGTTGAGCGCCCGCAGATGGCACGGCTCGTGGTAGGCCGCCTCGAGCTTGAGCGGCGCGAGGGCCAACTCGAATTTCCCCGCCGCGTGCAAGTGACGCAGGTAGCCACCCACCTCCCATGTCTGATCGGCGACGACCCGCGCGTCGACGCTCCCCACGAGCAGCGGGTAATCCTCCTTCAGGCAGACGGCGGCGGTCGGCTCGCTGCACAGAATCGGGCAGCCCTCCCGCGCGAACTCCACCAGCACCTTCACGTTGTGCTCGGCGAGCGCAAGGGCTCCCTCCATGTCCCCCGCCGCGATCAATTCCATCCCGCAGCGCTTCTGTCGCGGCGGAACATGGACGTGCAGCCCTTGCCGCTCGAGCACCTGCACCGTCGCCCACGCGAGCTCGGTGTCGTGATGATTGGCGAAGTAATCGACGAAATAGATGACCGTCCGCTGCCCCAGCAACGTCGGCGGGGCGGTGCGTCGAGAGCCCGCTTCACTCAGGAACGAGCGCGGGGCGATCTCCGGCAATTTGCGGCGGCGCGCCACGCCGAACAGCCGCTCCACGAACCACCGCGCGACGCGGCGTTTCAGCAGGGGATTCAGCAGCCACGCCGCTCGATTGAGCCAATCGCCCGCGTCCATCGCCCGCGTCAGGAACCACGTCCCGCGCGAGAGCCCATGCAGCGCGACATGTTGCCCCTTCAGTTCCTGCACCAAGTGGGGGATGTCGACCCCCGAGGGACATTCCAAACGGCATTGCCGACAGTTGAAACACAAGTCGGCGACCTGTTTGAACTCCGGCGACGCGAACAACGGCTCGGGGAGCGCGCCGGTCAACGTCTGCCGCACCAGATTCGCCTTGGCGCGCGGGCTCGCCCCCTCCGACCCTTCCAGGCGAAACAAGGGACACATCCGCGTCCCCTCCTCCCGCGTGCGACACCGGCCGCAACCATTGCACGCGGTCGCGGTCTCCAACAGCCGCGTGGCCGACCATTGCAGTTGCAGCTCATGCACGCCCCCTTCCGGCACGACGCTCCCGCGGAAGTCGCGCAGCATCAAACCCGGCGGTTCGTCGCAGACCACTTTGCCGGGATTGCACAATCCGCGCGGATCGAACAGCTCCTTGATTTCGCGGAACAGCGAGTACAACGGTCCGGCCTGCTTCGCGAGAAACTCGCTGCGGACCAGTCCGAGCCCATGCTCGCCGCTGATGGTCCCCCCCAGCTGCCACGCCGCGTCGTACAAGTCTTGCGCGAGTTCGCGCAAGGGGCCGGGCTCGGCGGCGGTCGGGAACGGAAGAAACGGACGCAGATGCACCTGCCCCGTCGGCGCGTGGGCATACAAGCTCGAGACGACGTTGTGCCGCTGCAGAATCTTCTGCGTCCGAAAGATGAACTCCTCCAGAAACTCCGGCGGCACCGCGATGTCCTCGACGAACGGCAGCGGCCGCTCGCGGCCTTGCAGCCGTTGCAACAGCGGGACCACCTGCCGCGGCAAACTCCATAGAAAATCGGCCCCGGCGGGGGAGGTCGTCTCGCATTGGACGGTGCACCGCGGGACGAATTCGCGGACGAGACGTTGATAACGATCAAGTCGCAGCAAGACCTCGCGCGCCGACCACCCGGACCATTCCAGAATCAGCGCCGCCTCGGCGGTGACCGGAATCAGCCGCGCGTACTCCGTCGACACTTCGCGCGCCAGGCTCAACAACCGCCGATCCAACAGATCGCAAGCCGCCGGATCCTCATCAACCAGTTTCGTCACCGCGCGGGCGGCGGTCTCGAGCGTGTCGAACAGAATCAGCATCGCCCCGCGATGTTGCGGCAGCGGCAGGGTGTGCAGCGTCGCGCCGGCGAACAACCCCAACGTCCCTTCCGACCCGATCAAGAGTCGCGGCAGATCGAGGATGTCCTCCTGAAGGACTCCATAGACATAGTACCCCCCGCCGCGCCGCCGCAACTTCCCGGTGTTGGCCTGCGCGGTGGTGGTGGCGTGCCGGCGTAGCGCCGCCGCGAGCCGCTCGCAGCGCTCGGGCTGGGCCGACTCGCCGATCCGTTCCCGCGTCGTCTCCCAGAGTTCCCCCTGCGGCGTCACCAGTTCGATCCGCCGGACATGATCGCGCATCGACCCCACGGAAATCGCATGCGACCCGGCGGCGTCGACGGCGAGCATCCCGCCGATCGTCGTCATCGCCGGATTCGACGGGTCGGGGGGAAAGTAGCGTCCCAGCGGCCGCAACCGCCGATTGAGCTGCTCGAGGACCACGCCCGGCTGCACGTGGACGGTCTCTTCGTCGAGGACTTCGATCGCCCGCAGATGGCGTGAGCAATCGACCACGATCCCCCGACCCAGCGATCCCCCGGTGACGCTCGAGCCCCCGCCGCGCGGAATGACCGGCCATTGCTCCTCGGCGGCATACCGCATGAGCGCCACGAGGTCGTCGCGCGATTTCGGACAAGCGACGGCGGCGGGTGGAATCTCGTACAGACTGCCGTCGTTCGCATACAGCCCGCGGTCAACGACGTGGACCGACAACTCGCCGGAAAACGAATCCCGCAAGTCCTCGACGATCCGCGACTGACGCAACTCGAACGACATCGACCGACTTTGGGAAAGGGGAACCGCGACGTGAGCGAAGAGGCATCATATCGAGATCAAGCGGCGACAGGCGAATGGGTTGATGGTCGAAGGTTGATGGTCGAAGGTTGAGGGTCAGAGAAAGGCCAGAATCACCCGTCCATAAGTCGACGAAATCGGTCTTCCCCTCTGACCTTCAACCTTCAACCCTCCACCTTCAACCCTCCACCCTCAACCCTGCACCCTTATCCTCCATGCCCCCGCAGCCAACGCCACCAACCGTACAAATTCCCCATCCCCGCCCGGCCGTCGATCCAAACTTCGAAGGGCTCCCGATCGCGGGCGATGATGCGGGTCGCGAGCTGGTCCTGCACGCGGGTCATCGCCTCGGTCAGTGTGCGGTCCCACTGTTCGGGCGTCGCCGGTCCGCACGCGGCGAGGTCGATCGGTTCGCCGAACTCCGCGACCGCCAGCGGCAGCCGTTCATCCCAGAAGACGTACTCGATCGCGATCGGCAACAGCACCCCCTGCTTTAAGCGTGATAACACATGGCTGGTCCCCGCGAGAAAACTGACGGGCCGCTCGCGGACATCGGCGTACCGTCCGTGCGGCGTGATCCAGAGCGCGGTCCGCGGTTGCTGGGTAATCGCCCGCGCCATCCGCAGAAATTCGACCGCCCCGCGGGTCGTCCCCCGCTCCACCCCGAAGAATCCCAGCGATTTGAAGATCCCATAGGTCTCCAGAGCATGCGCGTCCATCGCGCCGTAATGCGTTCGCCGGGGAAAGCCCTGCCCGGCCAGCAGCAACCCCATCAGCGGATCCCACCACCCGGGATGATTCATCACGCAGACCAGCGGCTGGTCGTCGCTCAGCGCGGCGAGGTTCGTCCGCCGCACCAACACCTGCCGAAAGTGTCGCCGCAGATACCACCGGGTGTACCCCAGAAACTGACCGAATAACCAAGGCGAAACGCGCGGAGGCGTGGCGGGGGTCACGATGAACGTCGGCTCGCGGAGGAACGATGGCGGGTTACGTCGCCGATCGTAGCGAGTCACGCGGATTGCGCCAGCCGTGCGTGCTGGGGGGGCGGGCTTCAGGCCGCGTACACATCGGTCATGCAGTGATCCTACCGGCTCATCGCACGAGGGCGTGAAATCGGAACGCGCGATGATTGGTCCGCCGCGCGGGCTCCTTCGATCGTCCTCGGGGCCCAGTCGACGCTCTCCAGATCCTGTGGGACTGGCGCCGCGCCGTTCGATGAGTGGATCACACCGAGAGGCTCACCCGATCGTCGCCGGTTGCGGCGCGAATTCTCGTAGATAGTCTTCCAGGGCGGCGGCGGCGCGGTCGGGAGGGAGCAGGCCGAGTTTCACGATCGCCGCGGTCAATTGCGTCGGGTTCTCATGCTGCAAGGTGAGCAGGTGGACGAGTTGGGCCGCCCGCAGCAGCCCCAGGCGAACGGCGATCGTGCCGAACCGCTCGTCGCAGCGGGTCTGTTCCCGCAGGATGGCGTCGACCTGCGCGCGGGTCAGATAACCCTGCTGCTCGGCGAGTTCCCCGATCCGCACGGTGGACGGGGGGCATTGCAACAACGCCCGCGAGACCAGCGGGATTTCCAGATGTCCCTGTTGCACCAGCCGGCGACTGAAGCGGTGCGAATTGATTTGGCGTTGGAACTCTCGGTCGGCTTCCGAGATCAGCGTGTCACTGCAGACGCGATTCCGACCTTCGGCTTTGGCGCGGTACAGGGCCTGATCGGCGGCGGTGATCAACCGATCTCCGATGTTCCGATCGCGGCGGCCCGGGATCGCGATCGCCGAGCCCAGGCTGCACGTCACCGAGACCGATTGGTCACGCAGCGTGAACGGTTCGGCGGCGACCCGCGCGCGGATCCGCTCCGTCAGCGCCGCGATGCCTCGTTCGGTCGGTTGATGGACGAGGATCACGAATTCCTCGCCGCCGTACCGGGCGAGGATGTCGGTGACACGGGTCGACTCTTTCAGCCGCGCGGCGATCTGCTTCAGGACATGATCGCCGAACGGATGGCCGTAGGTGTCGTTGAGTTGTTTGAAGTGATCGACATCGACGAACAGGACGGCGACGGGCTGGGCCTGACGTTGGGCGCGATTGGCTTCACGGGCGACGGCCTCGTCGAGATATTTGCGGTTATAGAGGCCCGTCAGGGGATCGAGCATGGCTTGGGACTGCAGCGCCCGGTTCTGGGCTTCGAGGCGGTCCTTCTCCTCGGTGAGCGCCTGCTGCGACATTTGCGCCTGGGTTTTCGAGGCGTGCTCGCGAAGCGTCAGTTGCAGCAATTGTTCGTTGGCCTGGGCCATCAACTCGGTCGACTCGCCGAGGTCGTTCAGATCGACGTCGAAGAGCGCGCCGGTCTTTTGGATGTGCGCTTCACAATCGGCGAGAAACGCGGCGGGATCGACGGCGGTCCCCAGCACCAGCGGCAGCAGGGCGCGGACCCGCTCCAGCGGCTCTCCTTTCCGGGTCGAGCAGAAGTACTGGCCGACGGCGGCGGTGATGGCGGCGACCACTTTGCGGGTGAAGTCGCCCGCCGCGCGCTGTTCCAGCAGCTCTTGAGTCGACAAGCCTTGCGCGCGAACCCCGTCGACAAGGCTGGCGGGAAGTTTCCAATGTTCGAGGAGCTGCGCGCCGACGATGACATGGTCGAACCCGAGCACTCGCTGCTCGCGGGCGGCCAAAGCTTCGATCGTGGAGTCGGCGGCTTCAAGGACGGGGAGATACTCCTGCGGGATGGTCTTCAGCATCGCGAGTCGGCCGATGCTCAAGAGGAGTCCGAGCAGGAAGGACTCGCCGGCGTCGATGTCGGGCAGCCGTTTGGCGAGGGTCTCCGCGGTCGCGGCCTCGACGACCGATTGCTTCCAGTAGTCGCGATAATGAACCGCGAGGGGACCGCGTTTCATCGAGTCGTCGGCGAGGACGAAGTTCAAGGCGAGGGACGTCGAGACGGTGGTCCCCAACAACGGGACCGCGCGGTCGACCGCCTTGATCTCGTGCCTTAAGCCGAAGTACGACGAGTTCGCCGCCTTCACGAGCTTCGCCGACAACGCGGGATCGGTCTTGAGGACCGCCACGACCTGGTCGATGGTCGACCCGGAATCGCGTACGAGGTCGAGCAACCGCGCCGCGACGCTGGGGAGCGTGGGCAAATGGGACGACGACCAAATTCGTTGCAGATCAGGCATGGCAGCACCGGGCCGCGAAAGAATCGGACGGACGAGACGAGAGCGAAACGATCGGTCGCGGCGGGCGGTGCGGCGGGGCTTACGCCTTCACCTTGACCCATTTTTCGATCTTTTCGCGCAGCCCGTCCGGCGTGAACGGTTTCACGAGATAGTCCGAGACGCCGAATTGAATCGCCTGCACCACCCGCGACCGTTCCGCTTCCGTGGTGATCATCACCACGGGGATGTCGCGGTTGCGTTTGCGGATTTCCTGGAGCAGCGTCAGGCCGTCCATGTTCGGCATGTTCCAGTCGGTGAGGACCACGTCGAAAGCCTGGGTCTCGAAGATCGCGAGGGCCTGCGCGCCGTCCTCGGCTTCACAGACGTTTTCAATCCCCAGTTTCGCCAGGCACCGGCGCTGAATGGCCCGCATGGTGCCCGAATCATCCGCCAACAAGACGTTCATCGTCGCGCGTTCCTTGAGGTAAACCAGACCGGACGACCACCCCGACATGGGGGCCGCCTTGGAAGCATCCCGGACCTCAACCCCCGAGCTCGGTGAACCCGACTTCGATCGTCAGCGGACCGATGTCCGACTGGAACTCGATCACCATCGGGCAGACGCTGGTCGGAAAGTGGAGTTGCAGCCCCTCTCCCGTGACCACGCTCGGCAAACTGATCGAGAGTTGATATTTCGCCAACTGCGCTTTCGCCGCGCCCGTGATCATGTTGGTGATCTCGCCGACGGCGTCGCAGACTTCGTCATTCACTTCATACGCTTCCGCCCCGATCATCCGTTTCAGGACCTCGCGGGCCGTCTCGCTCGACATCCCGACGACGACCGTCCCCGCGGCCCCGCCCGAAATGCCGATCACCGCGTTGACTTCCGCCAACCCTTCGCCCGGCTGCTTCAACCGCAACCCGCTGCGCACCGGCGTGCAATCGAGCATCATCTCGAACGTGTCGCGCGTCGCGATGATCAAGGGGTTGACGTATTCGGCGGTGAGGGCGGCGGGAGACATTGCCGGGGCGGCCGTAGTCATTCGCGAGCAACTTTCGCAAGCGGGAGGGGTGACAGCCATGGCGGGAGCCGTCAGGTTCCCGCGTTCCAACCACGCAACGCGTCGTCAAACGACCACGCGAACTCCCCAACCGTAGTTCATGATTTCCCCTCGCGCCGTCCGATTTTGCGTCCCTGGACGATTCACCGCGCGCCTCGACCGCCCTCCCCCCCGACGAATCGCCGCGTGGTAACGATTTTGCCGGGGTCCGTTTCCCGCGCCGCGTCGCGGAATCGCCCCGCATCACTCCGGGGGAATGCTAGAGTTGCCGGACGGCCTCATGCCCGGCGGTCCTCTCGGAATTGAGGACTGATCCGTAGGCCCCCGCGATTCCGGGGAGCTTGGCGCGGCGTCGTCGCAAGGATCCGGCACCGTGACCCGAGAGCTTGAATTCGACGCCGCGAAACTGGCGGGCCTCGCCGATGGCGACGACGAAGCGGTCTTCAAGAACGTCAATTACGTTCAACTCCTCTTTAAGTACCGCTATTGGCTGGTGCTGGGGGGGCTGGCGGGGATCGCCGCGGGCATGTTGATGTATGTCCGCTCGGGGCCCGAGTACGAAGCGACCGCGCAGGTCCTCGTCTCGCGAAAGGATTCGATCCCGATTCCCGAAGAGCAGCGGACCCTCGGCAACTGGGGGGAACGCAGCGAACACATCGCGCTGATCCTCAGTCCGCTGATCATCAGCCGCGCGGTGGAACTGGGCGAACTCCAGAAGCTGCCGACGATGGCCGGATCGGACGACGTCGCGCAGGATGTCATCGACGATCTGCGGGTGAAGCGCAGTTCGGGTCAGGATCGGTCGTACATGAACGTCCTGACGATCACCTATCCCAGCCGCCGCGCGGACGACGCGCGGGCCGTCGTCAACGCGGTGATCGCCGCTTACGAGGAATACCTCGGCAAGGTCCGCAACGAAAAGTCGGAGGAAGTCCTGAAGGTGACGCAGGCGGCCCTGGCCGACGTCGAACGCAAGCGCGCGGAGAAAGAGCGGGAGTATCACGCCTTTCGCGAGACCGCCCCGCTGCAATGGAAGGCCCCCGTCGGGTCGAACAGCGCGGATGGCCAAACCACCACCAACGTCCATCAGGAACGGGTCCTCGCCGCGGAAGAACAACGCCGATTGAACCTGTTGCGGCAGGCGATGCTGGAATCGCGGCTGAAGGCGATCGCGGCGTCCCTCGAAAAGGGGGAATCGCGCGATGGGCTCGAAGTCTTGATCCGTCGATTCCTGGCGCAGGACGGCCCCGCCGGGACCGAGTTCGAGAAACAACAACAGCAGGACATCGCGATTTTCGAGAATCGGCTGCTGCCGCTGATCCTCGAAGAGAAGCAACTGCTGCGCGACTTCGGCGCGGATCATCCCGACGTCAAGCTCAAGCGGCAGACGATCGAAGCCGCGCTCGACTTCTATCGCCGTCAAGGCGTCCGCTTGCCGGAGGAACGCCGGCAGCGACAAGCCGCCGGAACCGAAGCGGGCGAAATCGATTTCGTCGCGCTCTACGCCGAGTCGCTGAAGCAGGAGCTCGCCGAACTGGCGATCCGTGATCAGCAGCTCGCGGGACTGGTGGCGACCGAGTCGGCGCTCGCCAAGAACGTCGCGAAGTTCCAGGCCACCGACGAGACGATGCACGCCGAACTCGGCCGCCTGCGCGAACTGTGGGGCCAACTGGTGACCCAGGTGAACCAGGTCGGCATCGAAAGCGAGGGGAGCGGCTACGTGATGAAGCGGATCGCCCCCGTGAAGGATGAGCTGTCGATCAAGCGCGTGATGAAGTTCGTGGGGGGGGGCTGCGTCGCCGGGATGCTGGGGATCGCCGCCATCTGCCTCTTGAGGGAACTCCGCGATCTGCGGATCAAGACGGTCTCGGAGCTGCGGAAGGCGACCTCGCTGCCGCTGCTGGCGACGATCGGCCGGTTCTCGACGATGGTCGATCCGCGGGCTTTGCGGAACAACATTCACGCGGCGCTGCGGTACCTCGTCGCGCCGCGGTCGCTGGAGGCGGAAAGCTATCGTTCGCTGCGGACGGCGCTGAACGTCATCAAGGAGGACGCCCGGGCGAAAACGGTGCTGGTCACCAGTCCCGAAGCGGGGGACGGCAAGACGACGACGATCGCGAACCTCGCGGTGGCGCTGGCGCAGTCGGGTCAGCGGGTGCTGCTGATCGATGCCGATCTCCGCCGGCCGACCGTCCATACCTTGTTCCGGACGGCGGCCGATGTGGGGCTGGTCGATGTCCTCGCGGGGGAAGTCGACGGACTCAACGCGGTCCGCGACACCTTCGTCGACAATCTGCGGGTGCTCCCCGCCGGTCGGCCGCCGATCAATCCCGCCGAACTGCTCGCGAGTCCGCGGCTGCCGCAACTCTTCCGCGCGATGCGCGACGAGTTCGACCTGGTGCTGATCGATTCGCCGCCGTTGCTCGCGGTGAGCGATCCGTCGGCGATCGCCCGCCAGACCGACGGCGTGCTGTTGGTCGTGCGGTTGGGGAAGACCAGCCTGATCACCGCCCGCCGCGCCCGCGATCTGATTCAAACGCACGGGCTGACGGTACTGGGAATGGTCGCCAACGACTGCAATTCGGACGACGCGAACGCCTACTCGTCGAACGAGATCTATTATCGCGAGTTCGAGCCGCAGGAACCCGCCGTCCCGGTCGCGGTGTCGTAAACGCCGGCTCATGGTGGCTAGAATCATCGGGTGGCGCGACCCCGCGTGATGACTCGAACCTCCGCCGAGCCCCCATGGCCGAACTCCCGCTCGAAGTGACCTGTCAGGATGTCGTCGCGAAACAGGCGGCCGGCGATCGGTTTCTGTTTCTCGATTGTCGCGAGCCCGACGAATATGCCACCGCGAAGATCGCCGGGACGACGCTGCTGCCGATGAGCGTCCTTGCCGAGCGGGTCGGTGAGCTCGAACCGCACAAAGAGTCGTTGGTGGTGGTGCATTGCCATCACGGCGGCCGCAGCCTGCGCGTCGCCCGCTGGCTGCGCGGTCAAGGCTTCCCGCAAGCCGTCAGCATGGCGGGGGGCATCGACCATTGGTCGCAGACCATCGACCCGTCGATTCCGCGGTATTGAGGCCGGAATGTTGACGTGAAGCGCGTACGGCCCCCCGCGAGTCGCGGGGGGCCAAGACGACCGGTTACTGACGACCACGTTCCAGAGATCGGCCGGGGCACCCGCCCCGGCCGCGTGATCGAGCGACTGAACATCCGGACGCGCGAGGGGCGGGTGCCCCTCGCTGGGCGAGCGCCTGGATGTCATAAGCCCCCCGACGACCATCCTGGATTGTCCCGAAACATTCGCCTCCGTGATGAACCTGCGAGCCCCATGATCGACTGGCGTGAAGTCTTGACGAACACGGTCCGCGAGGATCGGTTGGCGCAGTTGGTGGTCAGTCGGCCGATCGAGCCGTCGGCGGTGACCAAAGGGGTCGCGCGGCCGATCGAGCAGGGGGGCCGGCGGAAGTATCAGTGGACCGTCCGTCGCGGGGCACAGGAGTTTCATGAGAATCTGACCGGTGATGAGCTGTTGGCCCGCGTCCAGCAGGTCCTCGGGCCGAAGTTCGCCGATCTCCATTGGTTCGCCGACGACGGGGATTACACCGTCCGTCACAAAGGGGGGACGCAGTGGCAGGTGAAGCGGAAGCCGCCGTCGAAGCGGACCGTCGAACCGACGCATAACCGCAAACGCCGGTATCTGCTCGCGGAGGATCGGCCCTGTCCGTTTCTGATCGAGATCGGCGTGATGCTGCCCGAAGGGCGGGTCAAGCCGTCGATGTACGCGAAGTTCCGGCAGATCAATCGGTATCTCGAGTTCGTGCACGACATCTACGACGAACTTCCGGCGGAGGGCCCGATCCGCGTGGTCGATTTCGGCTGCGGCAAGAGCGCGCTGACGTTCGCGCTGCATCACTACTTCACGCAAATCCGCCGCCGCGAAGTCGACATCGTCGGGCTCGATCGGAAGGCGGAGGTGGTGGCCGATTGCATCGCGATCGCGCAGCGGCTGGAACTCACGGGTCTACGATTCGAGCCGGGGGAGATCGCGACCTATCGCCCGCCGGCCGGGGTCGATCTGGCGATCTCGCTGCATGCCTGCGATACCGCGACCGATGACGCGCTGCGGAGCGCGCTCGCCTGGGAGAGCCGGGTGATCTTCGCGGTCCCTTGCTGTCAGCACGAACTGGCCCGCTTGCTGCCCGAGTCGACGCTGCCGGGTCTGTTGGGTTACGGACTGTGTCGGGAACACTTCGCGGCGTTGGCGACCGATGCGCTGCGGGCGCGGTACCTGGAGACGCGCGGCTATCGGACCCAAGTGGTCGAGTTCATCGAGACCGAGCACACGCCGAAGAACATCCTGTTGCGGGCGGTCCGGCACGCGGCGTCGTCGACGGATTTGACCGAGAAACGCCGGGCGTATCACGAGTACCGGCGGGCCTTGGGGATCGGGGCGTGGCATCTGGATGGGACGGCGGTGGACACCGCATCACCGGGGGAGTGACCGCCCCTCGCTCGTGAATCCGGGCAAACTTCGGCGAACCTGCTTTTGACCGTGGTCATGTCACGGTTGTATAGTGCGGAAGCATGAGCCCCGAAGAACAAGCCGAGCTGCTGGTGCGGGCGCGGGGGTTGTCGCGAAAGCGCGATTATCCCGGGGCGATCGCCGTGTATCGTCAACTGATCGCCACCGACCCCGACTCGGTCAGCGGGTACGAGGGGCTGGCGATGGTCGGCTTCGTCGGGGGGGATTACGAGACGGCGATCGCCGCGTTTGTCCGGCTGATCCAACTTCAACCGACCGAGCCGCGGCACTACGTCAATTTGGGGGCGGTCTACAACCGCATCGGCGAGCATCACAAGGCCGCCGAGGTCCTCCGTAAGGCGATTCAACGCGATCGCAAATGCGCCGACGCCTATTACAACCTGGGAATCGCCCAGAAGAAGCTGAATCAAGGGTCGATGGCGGTTTCCGCCTACAAGGAGGCGATTCGGCTCAACCCGCAAATGGCGGAGGCTTATCAGAACCTCGGCAACGTCTACGCCGAGATGAACAACCACCCGCTGGCGATCACGAACTTCAAGAAGGCGTTGGAGATTCGGCCCGACTTCGAGAAGGCGCGGGTCGCGCTCGAGCGGGCCGAGGACGCCGTCAATCAGGCCAAAGCGAATCGCAATCCGTTCGGCCGGTTGGTCGCCGCCGCCCCCCCCACTCCCGACGCGCCGCGCGTCACCCAGCGGGAATTGAGCGACGAAGAACGGGCGATCGATCGGCAGCGGGTGCAGTTGCTGGCGCATGAGCTGTCGGACCTGACGCATGCGTGTCACGATTACCTGCAGAAACGATTCGAGCCCGCCTTACTCGAGCTGCAGCGGGTCGTCGCCGAAGGGGATACCGCGGGGTATCACTATGGCCGCTCGGTCGAGCAGTACGCGGAAGCCCTCGAACAGTGGTCGCAAATGAGCGCGCGGTGGCGGCAGAAAATCGAAGAGATGCGGCAGCATGAAGCGCGGATCGCGCAGCCGGACGGATTGGTGGAATGACCGCCTCGGCAACGCCCGACCCCGCCGCGACACGCGGCGGCAGAGAAGGATGTTCTTGGTTCGACGTTGGTCATGTTGGCGCGTGTGTTGTTCGAGCGACTTGTCGCGGTCCGACCCGCCGCGGCACGGTTTCGCGGAACCCAGCCGAACGTCTCGCGCGTCCTCGTCGACAGGCGGCCGTAGGTCGAGTCGACGAAGCCGACCTTCATGCGCCGGCTCGCGCTGCACCCGCGGACCCCATCGAGAGTCGCCGTTTGTGCTGCCACAAGCCCCCTCGATGAACGACCACATGCTCGCGAGTCACGGGGGTCCGGGGGTTGATCCGGCGTGGCGTCCGCGCCCCCGGGCGACTCGTCATGGACGATGGATGATGAGGGGGTGGTCGTGATGGGGATGGACCGTTCCGAGCCGCCGCGCGTAGAATGCCGTGTCAGGAGTCGCGCGATGCCGTCGTTTGAGTTTTCCCGCTGGGATGGGTCGCAGACCTTTTCGCTCCAATCGGCCGATCAGGTCTTCGATCAGCTCAGCGAGTACCTGCTGCAATACGGCGACGAAGTCCTCGACTCGCTCGACCAATGGCGCGAGGAGCATCCCGACGTCCTCGATCAACTTCTCAAACAGGGCTATCTTGAACAAGACGCCGACGGCAAGTACCGCGTGACCCCCCGCGGGTTGCGGCGGGTCGAGCACAAGGCGCTCGAGGAACTGTTCGACGTCCGGCGGAAGGATGTGCTCGGCAAGCACGAGACCGCCCAGCGCGGGCCCGGCCAGACGCTGTTCGACGAGTCGAAGCCGTATCAATACGGCGACCCGGTCTCGAACCTGAATCTGCATGAGACGCTGCGGAACGCCCTCGCGCGGCAAGGGGCGGGCCCGCCCATCCGCGTCACGTCGGATGATCTGGTCGTGTACGAGACCGAGTACCAGACGAGCTGCGCGACGGTGGTGCTGGTCGACATGTCGGGAAGCATGAGCCGCTACGGCAAATACGCCGCCGCGAAGAAGGTGGCGCTCGCGCTGCAGTCGCTGGTGCGGGGGAAGTATCAGGGGGACTTTCTGCAGATTATCGGGTTCTATTCGTTCGCCTCGCCGATGACCGAGCGAGAACTGCTGAATTCCGCGCCCAAGCCGGTCAGCATCTTCGAGCCGCGGGTGCGGATGCGGATCAACCTCGATGCTCCCCCCGGGTTCGTCCCGCAGCACTTCACGAACATTCACGCGGGGCTGCAGTACGCGCGACGGGTGCTGAAACGGCAACCGGCGGTCAATCGGCAGATCATCTGCATCACCGACGGCGAACCGACCGCCCACGTCGAAGGCCGCGACGTGATGCTGATCTATCCCCCCTGCGAAAAGACGGCGAACATCACGTTGGCGGAGGCGAAACGGATCGCCGGCGAGGGGATTCACGTCTCGAGCTTCGCGCTGATCGAGGACTATTTCTATTATGGATTGACGAACTTCGTGGAGCAGATGGCGACCGTGACGGGGGGGATCGCCGTGACATGCAACGCGAACGATCTGGGGAACATGGTCCTCAGCAGCTTTTTGGACGGCCGCCGGAAGCGGCGGTCGTTGTGATCGCTTCCGTCATCGCCCCCCGCGAGTCGCGGGCGGGCCGAACGTCGAAACGTGCATCGATGGGAAGGCTCACGGTGATCATGGGATCACAGCGGACGCCCGCCTCCCGGCGACTCGCCGGAGGCTAAGATCACACGACGTCATTCCGCGTCGGTGAGAGACGTCAAATCCTCCGGCAGCAAATGGCCGAGTTTGTCGCGCTTCGTGGCGAGGTAGCCCGCCCGTTGGCGTTCCGGCGGGGCGATAATCGGGACCTGTTCGACGACTTCCAAATCGAACCCCGGGAAAGCGTTCACCTTGCGGGGGTTGTTGGTCAAGAGTCTGATCTTCGACAGGCCCAGATCCTTGAGGATCTGTAACCCGATGCCGTAGTCACGAGCGTCGGCCTTGAAGCCGAGCTTGTGGTTCGCCTCGACCGTGTCGAACCCCTGGTCCTGCAGTTGGTACGCCTTGAGCTTCGCGGTCAGGCCGATGCCGCGACCTTCCTGCGGCAGGTAGACGACCGCCCCGACCCCCGCCGCGCGGATGGTGGTCATCGCCTGATGGAGTTGATCGCCGCAGTCGCAGCGCAGCGATTCGAGGACATCCCCCGTGAAGCATGACGAATGCATGCGGACCAGCGGCGCGGGGTCGGCGCTCAGGTCCCCCCAGACGATCGCCAGCGGCTGCTGGTCTTCGTACTGCACGCTGTAGGCGATCACGCGGAACTGACCGTAGCGTTTCGTCTCGAACGGGACGTCGGCCTCGCGCTTCACCAATTGTTCGCGGCGGCGGCGGTACCGAATGAGCTGGTCGATCGCGATGATCGGCAGGTCGTGCTGTTTCGCGAGGCGATGGAGTTCCTGCCCGCGGGCCATGCCGCGACCATCTTCGCTGCAGATTTCGATGATCGCGCCGACCGGGCGTAACCCCGCGAGGCGGAGCAGGTCGACCGTCGCCTCCGTATGCCCGGCCCGCCGCAGCACTCCGCCGTCTTTTGCAAGGAGCGGGTTGATGTGCCCGGGGCGGACGAAATCGCCGGCGACGGCGTCGGGCCGGCTGAGGGCGCGGATCGTTTCGGCCCGCGCTTCGGGGCTGACTCCCGTGCCGCTGTGTCGGCTGTCGATGGGGGTGAGAAACGCCGTGCGATGGGGGGCGGTGTTCCGTTCAGCGTCGACGATGGGGGTTAAACCAAGCCGTTGCGCGGTCTCATCAAGCAGCGGGGTGCAAAGGACTCCCGCGCCATGCCGCAGCATGAAATTCACGGTTTCGGGGGTCATCGATTCGGCGGCGGCGACGAAATCCCCCTCGTTCTCGCGGTCTTCGGCGTCGACCACGATGATGAGTTTCCCCGCCC
Source organism: uncultured Planctomycetaceae bacterium (assembly GCA_964427725.1). Classification (GTDB taxonomy): domain Bacteria; phylum Planctomycetota; class Planctomycetia; order Planctomycetales; family Planctomycetaceae; genus DSVQ01. The sequence continues at coordinate 19,032 of CAYRVS010000012.1, forward strand.
GCAATGCGTCGAGCGCGGTTTCGATCGAACTGTAAAGACCACCGGCCGTGTCTGGCATGCCGCCACTCGTTGTGTCGCTCGGCGGTCGTCATCGGACGACCAGGCACGAGTCGACGGGGGAATCGGCGTCGTCGCCGAGATGGATGAAGTTTACCGGAAGCGGCCACGGTGTAGAACCGGGGACTCTCTTGCCGCGTGCTGATTGATGGATCAGGAACCACGGAAGACTCGGAAGGGCAAGGAATCCTTGAGACCTGGCGGTCAGGCTCGACGAGGCGAAATCGGGGGCGATACCATGCGGCATGAAGACCATGCCGCTTCGTCGCCGTCCCTTGTCAGGAGCCGTCTCGTGAATCGACCACTGATGCTGCTGGTGCCGGTCCTGCTTGCGCTGAGTCCGGTTGTGGATGGGGCGGATCCGGTCGTGACGTCGACCGTCGGTCCGGGACACGTCGGGCTGCGCGTCGGCGGGGAGCCGTTGGTCGTCTACAACCATAGTCCCGCGCTCGCCAAGCCCTACTTCGAGCCGCTCCGCGCGCCGGGCGGGCATGTCGTCACGGCGCTCGCCCCGTTCGATCACAAGCATCACAAGGGAATCTGGATCGGGGTCGAGCACGTCAACGACATCAACTTCTGGGGCGGGAAGTATCAGCAGCAGGACGCCGTCGAACCCGGCCCCGCGAAGGAACGGATTGAGAACGTCTCGGTCCAGACCGCCGCCGGGGATCATGGGAGCCACAAGCTCTTGATCGAAAACGTCTGGCAGGGGGACGCAGGGAAGCCGGTCCTGAAGGAACTGACGACCGTCACCGCGTACCCGAATCGGCTGCTGGTCTTCGACATCACGCTGACCCCCGCCGGCGAGGCGGTCCAGTTCCAGGATACGAAGGAAGGGTTCCTCGCGATCCGCGTCGCCCCCACGATGAACGGCAAGGTCGGCGGGGTGATCACCAACGCCGAAGGGGACGTCGGCGAAGAGAGCTGCTGGGGGAAGACGTCGGCGTGGGTCGATTACTCGGGCCCCGTCGACGGCAAAATCGCCGGCGTCGCGTTGTTCGATCACCCGGGGAACTTCCGCAAGTCGCGGTATCACGTGCGGGCGTATGGCCTGTTCGCGATCAGCCCGTTCGGCGAAAAGACCTACTCGAAGGGGACATCCGACGCTCCCCCGCCGGTCCTGCAACCGGGCGAAAGCCTGAAGGTGACGTACGGGCTGTTCCCGCATCTGGGGAACGCGACCGAGGGGGAAGTCGCCGCGGCGTATGAGCGGTTTGTGGCGTGGACGAAGTGAGGGGCGGGAGGGTCGAAGGTTGAGGGTTGAAGGTCGAAGGCCAGAAAAGACCCGACCTTCCTGCGTTTGTATCCACCTTCAACCATCGACCGCAAAAACCTCGGCGGGCTGACGCCGCGCCGCTCGTTGTGGCTGATCGCGCTTGTTGTCGCTCCTCGCGAGACCGTTCCATGAGTCATCTGCCGTTGTCCGCCGCGATGGTGCGGGCCTTTCACGCCGATGGGTTTGTGCTGCTTCCCGGGCTGCTCGACGCGGAAGAGACCGACCTGTTGCGGCGGATCGCGAAGGCCGATCAGGCGCTCGAGCGCGACGCGGGGAGCCGGGCCGACGGCGAAGGGGGGGCGGTGAAGCTCGTCGTCCGGAACGAGTTGCCCACCGACACGATCTACGGGGCGCTCGTCCGCAGTCGCCGGATCGTCGCGGCCTGCGAGCAGGTCCTGGGGGACGAGGTCTATCACTACCACCACAAGATGATCCTGAAGGAGGCCCGCGTCGGCGGGGCGTGGGCTTGGCATCAGGATTACGGCTACTGGTACAACAACGGTTGCCTCTGGCCCGACATGGCGAGCTGCATGATCGCCGTCGATGGGGCCAACCGCGAGAACGGCTGTCTGCAGGTCGTGCGGGGGTCGCATCGGTTGGGCCGCATCGAGCACGGCAAGGTGGGGGATCAGACCGGGGCCGATCCCGAACGGGTCGCCGCGATCACCGCCCGGCTCGAAACCGTCTATGTCGAAATGGAACCGGGTTCGGCGGTCCTGTTCCATGGCAACACGCTCCATCGGTCCGATCAGAACAAAAGCGAACACCCCCGCTGGGCGTTCATCTGCTGCTACAACACGCGGCATAACGACCCGTACAAGGACTCGAAGCACCCGCGTTACACGCCGATGGACGTGTGGGATGATGGATGCGTGAAGGCCGTGGGCCGCGCGCAGTGGTCCGCGTTGGATGGACATGCATGAAGCCTAGGGAAAGCGTTCCCTTGGGCTTCCCCTGTGACGCGCTCAAAGGACCATCATGCGTGCTTGCGGAATGTGGTGTGGCGTCTGGTCGTTGATCGCGGGGACGCTCGCCGCCGAAGATCTGCTGATCGCCGACTTCGAAGGCCCGGCGTACGCCCCGTGGGTCGCGACGGGCGAGGCGTTCGGCTCCGCGCCGGCTCAGGGGACGCTCCCCGGGCAGATGCCGGTCGACGGGTTTCGCGGCAAAGGGCTCGTCAACTCCTTCCTGCGCGGCGACGGCACGACCGGAACCCTGACCTCGCCCGAGTTCCGTATCGAACGGCGGTGGCTGACCTTTCTGATCGGCGGCGGCCGCGATCCCGAACGCCTGACCATTCAGCTCAGTGTCGATGGACAAGTCGTCCGCACGGCAACCGGGGGGAACGATCGACCCGGAGGCAGCGAGACCCTCGTCCCCGAGGCGTGGGAGGTTGAAGAGTTTCGTGGTCGGCTGGGAACGCTGCGGATCATCGACCAGGCGACCGGCGGGTGGGGGCACATCAACGTCGATCACATCGTTCTGACCGACACCCGGCCGAAGGGAACGCTCAGGAACGCCGAGCGGTCGTTCGTCGCCGAGACGCGATACCTCCACATCCCTATCAAAAACGGCGGCCCGAAGCGGCAGGTGACGCTGCTGGTGGAGGGCCAACCCGCGGTCCGTAACGAGATCGAACTCGCCGACGGTCCCGCTGATTGGTGGGCCCCGATGGAGATCGCCGCGTGGCGGGGCAAGCCGTTGACCTTACGGGTCGACAAGCTGCCCGAAGATTCGACGGCCTTGAGCGCCATCGAGCCGGGTGATGAGCTGAAGGACGCCGCGGCGCTCTATCAGGAAGCCTTGCGCGCGCAGTTTCATTTCTCGCCGCGACGTGGTTGGAACAACGACCCCAACGGGCTCGTCTACTTTCGCGGCGAGTACCACCTCTTCTTCCAGCACAATCCGTATGGTTGGGGCTGGGGGAACATGCATTGGGGGCACGCCGTCAGTCGCGACCTCGTCCATTGGGAGGAACTGGGGGACAAGCTCCTGCCTGATGACTTCGGCCCGATGTTCAGCGGTTCGGCCGTGGTCGATGTCGACAACACCAGCGGCTTCGGCAAGCCCGGCGAACCGCCGTTTGTTCTGCTTTACACGGCTGCGGGGAATCCGACGACGCAATGTCTGGCGTGGAGTCTCGATGGCCGGACCTTCACCAAACACGCCGGCAATCCGGTCTTGAACGAGGTCACGCCGGGCAATCGTGATCCCAAGGTGATCTGGCACGCCCCGACGAAACGCTGGGTGATGGTCCTCTATGTCGAGAAGCCGGCGGGCCGGCACACCGTCCACTTCTATACGTCCCCCAACCTGCGCGAATGGACCTATGCCAGCCAGGTCGACGGCGATCCGCAGGGCCGGCGGTTCCTCTTCGAGTGTCCCGACCTCTTTGAACTCCCCGTGGAGGGGACGCCCGGCGAGAAACGCTGGGTCCTGTTCGCCGCCGACAGCCAGTACGCGATCGGCACGTTTGACGGGACCACGTTCCACGCCGAGCAGACCCATCTGCCGGGACATCGCGGCCGCGGCTTCTACGCGGCTCAAACCTACAGCGACCTCCCAGCGACCGACGGTCGCCGAATCATGCTCGGCTGGCTGCAAACCGAAACGCGCGGCATGCCGTTCAATCAGGGGATGTCGCTCCCGCTCGAACTGGGTCTGAAACCAACTCCCGCAGGACCGCGACTGACGTGGAACCCGGCCCGGGAGCTCATCGCGTTGCGGTCGTCGTCGTCGAGCTACGAATCCGTCACGCTCCACCCGGGGGATCGGAACCCGCTCGCCGAGGAATCGATGGAACTGGCGGAGCTGCGCTGGGAGATCGAACCCGCCGCGAATTCCGTGGTGACCTGTCAGGTCCGCGGCGTCCCCGTGGTCTACGACACCGCCGCCCAAACCTTGAGCGTGAACGGCCACGCGACGCCGGTCCCGCTGCGCGACGGCCGGCTCCGCGTCACGCTCTTCGTCGACCGCACCAGCCTCGAACTCTTCGCCGACGACGGGCTGATCTACATCCCCTATCCGATCAACGTCGACGGCGACAATCAGTCGTTCCGTCTCGACACCACGGGGGGCGACGTACAGGTCCATCGGCTGGAGACCCACGCGCTGCGCTCGGCATGGCGGAAGGGGTCATGAGTGATGCCCAAGGAAGGCCATCCCTGGGCGTCACGACAACTATCCTCTCGGCGCTGACATTCCCCACGAATTCTGCTACATCGAGGCGATGCCGGGGTGCCGAGACGCGTCGCGCGTCGCCGCCGGTGTTGCAGGGAGGCCTGGATGAGTGTGCCCTTGTCGCAGATGTGGACGGTCGCGTCGTATGTCGTCGGTCAGCAACTACGCGGCCGCAAACGCTACCCCCTCATCCTGATGCTGGAACCGCTGTTTCGCTGCAATCTCGCCTGCACCGGCTGCGGCAAGATTCAGTACCCGACCGATGTCCTCCGACGGCATCTGACCCCCGAACAGTGCTTCGCCGCGGTCGACGAGTGCGGCGCGCCGATCGTCTCGATTCCCGGCGGCGAACCGTTGCTTCATCCGCAAATCGGCGAGATCGTCGCGGGACTCGTCGCCCGCAAGAAATACGTCTACCTCTGCACCAACGCGATCCTCCTCGAAAAACACCTCGATCAGTTCACCCCCTCGAAGTACCTCTCCTTCTCAATCCATCTCGATGGGCCGCGGGAAGAGCATGATTTCGCCGTCTGTCGCGAAGGGGTCTACGACATCGCCATCGCCGCCATCAAGGCGCCGATCGCCCGCGGCTTCCGCGTCACCACCAACACCACCGTCTACAACAACGCCGACCCCGCGGCGCTGCGCGGCATGTTCGACACCCTGATGGACCTGGGGGTCGAAGGGATGATGCTCTCGCCGGGCTATCCGTATGAAAAAGCCCCCGGCCAGGAGCTTTTCCTGCAGCGCGCCCAGACGATCAACGTCTTCCGCCGGGTGCTCGGTCAGGCGGCGAAGCGGTGGAAGTTCAACCTTTCCCCCCTCTTCATGGAGTATCTGCAGGGCTACTGGAACCTCGAATGCACGCCGTGGGGGAGCCCGGCGTACAACCTCTTCGGCTGGCAGAAACCGTGCTATCTGCTGCAGGAAGGGTACGCGGCGACCTATCAGGAACTGCTCGACACGACCGACTGGTCGAACTACGGCCGCGCCAGCGGCAACCCGAAGTGCGCGAACTGTATGATGCACTGCGGGTACGAACCGACCGCCGTCGCCGCGACCTTCTCGTCGTGGCGGGCCCTCGCCCGGGTCACGCGGTTGACGTTGTTCGGTCCCCCGAAGCGCCCCATGCCCGTCGCCCCCAACCCGCCGGACGACCATGCTCCCCCCGCCGCGAACGGCGGCCTGCTGCACGAACTCCCGGTCCTGTCGTCACGCTGAAATGCCGGGGAACCACGGAAGGATCCGGAAGAAGCCCCAAGGCAGGAACCACCCAAAGCACGAAAGTTCACGAAAAGGACGCTCACAGTCTCGGGATTTCTTTCGTGCCATTTCGTGTGTTTCGTGGTTCCCTTCATAGTTTTCGGGCCCAGAACCAGCGGGGGGCGTGCGGGGGCAACGTCGCATCGGGTTCGGTGACGTCGAGATCTTGTCGTTCCCCGAACCACGTCGCGACGGCGTCGCATTCGGCCGCTCCACCGGAGTGTCCCGGATAACCCAGGACCGACAGCACTCCGCCGGGTCGCAATCCGCGAATCGCCTGTTCCAAGGCAGTTAGCGTGCTCGCTGCACGCGTGATCCGCGTTTTGTCACCACCGGGGAGGTAGCCCAAATTGAAGACGACCGCCGCCAGTCGCCCACGGCTTTCGTCGGGAATCAGGCGGTCCCAGTCGGCGTGATCCCCCACCTGCAGCACGACTCGTAAACGCTCTTCGTCAGACAGCCGGGCTGCCGTCCGGGCGATCGCCTCCGGCTGGATGTCGATCGCGAAGACCCGGCCCGTGGGACCGACCAACTCCGCGAGCCACGCCGTGTCGTGCCCATTCCCGGCGGTCGCATCGACCACGTGGTCGCCCGGCCCAACGATCGTCGCAAGTTGCGCATGGACCAGGGCGGTCAAGGTCGGCATCCGCGCAGCTCCGTCCGTCGATTCAAATCCCATTCCGGCGCGATCGACTTCGGATCATCGATCGCCGCAAGCAGCTCCGCCGCCTCCGTCGGTCCCTGCAGCGCCCCTTTCGAGCCCAACCCGTTGAGGTAGCCGAGTTGGTTCGCCTCGGGATGCCAACCGAGCACCGGGTACTGGTTGCGATGAATCGGTCGCACGGCGGCTTGGTGATCGAGGACTTCCACCGGACCGCGCCACCATGTTTGCAATCGTGCGAGCAGCTCGTCGCGACCGGCGTCGGTCGGCTGATCATCCAGCCGCGCCCAATCGTACGTCGCCCCCAGCCGATAGACGTCCCCGCCGAGCGGCAGCAGCCAGACACCGCGATGAACCACCCGCGGTTCCACCCAACCCGGCAGGCGGACCGTCAACAGTTCCCCTTTGGCGGGCTTGAACGCGACGGTGCGGAACCAGGGATTGTTCGTCGCCGCGAGGCCTTCGCAGAAGATGAGCCGTCGCGCCGACAGCCCCAGTCGCGGCAGTTCCACGCCGTGCTCGGTGAGCGTGACGTCGGTCGCCGGATCGACCTCGGCTCGGCGGTAACACCCGGCTTGCTCGAAGACCGCGCGCGAACGATCGAGATAGCGGACGGTGTCGAGTCGCCCGCCGCGCGGCATGGTGAACCCGCCGTGGGAGACATCGCACCGCGGGTCGGTGATCGGCGGGTCGATCTCCGCGACGGCGAGAGCCGCGAAGTCGGGATCGGCCCGTCGCTCAGTGAGGCGCTGCCGTTCCGTGGCCGAATCGAGCAGCCGAACCACGGGCAGGACCGACAGCACCGGCTCGCCAAGGTCTTCCGCGACGCGGTCATAGAACTCGACCGCCGTCCGCCAGAAATTATGCCACCGCCACGAAACGACGAGCCGTTGCCCGGTGATCGGCGTCAGCAGTCCCGCCGCGACGCGCGAGGAACTGCTCGGGGGTTCGCGATCGAGGATCATAAACCGCAGCCCGGCCCAGCGCAGCCGCCACGCGACGGCGGTCCCCGCCAGTCCCTGCCCCACGATGATGACGTCAACCCGTTCCATGAACCGTGATCACCGTTTAGCCGCGAGCCAACGGCGAGCGCGGTATTGAACGATCCATCCCGCGCTCGCCTGCGGCTCGCGGCTCAACGGTTCATCCGACGATCGGCGACGTTCGGCCGAGCATCCGCGCCAACGAATCGGCGGTCTGATAGATCAGCGCCTCGGGCCAATACTGATACGGATGGAAATACTCGAACGTCAAATAGCCTTGGTAGCCGGTTTCCTGAAACGCGGTCAGGACGGCGGGCCAATTGGTCGTGCCATCGAGCAGCGGCCGGAACGCCTCGAGCGAATGGTCGGTCCCCTTCTTGGTGAATTCCTTCAGGTGGACGTTGCGGATGCGGCGGCCCAGGATCCGAATCCAATGCTCGGGGAACTGGTACTCCATGATGTTCCCGGTATCGAAGTGGACGTTGACGAACTCGCTGTCGAACGAATCGACGAAGTCGTTCATCTCCATCGGGGTCATCAGGAAGCCGTTGAAGAAGATGTTCTCGATGTTGAGGTTGATCTTCAGCCGTTTGGCGAGGGGGAGCAGCGTCTGCACCGCCTCGGTCGCGCGGGCCAGGCAGACGTCGTTCGGGACCGGGTCGTAATCGGTCCGCCACGGGATGTGAACCGCCCCGGGGACGACGAGGAGGTTGCTCGTCCCCAGGTCGTACGCCGCCTGGGTCATCAGCCGCGCCAGTTCCAGCCCGCGGGCCCGCTTCTCGGGATCCGAGCTGCTTAAGGGATACGGCCAGAAGAGGAACGAACACAACCCGCTGATCTCGATCCCGATCTCTTCGGCGAGTTTTCGGATCGCCGTGAACTCCTTCGTTCCCGATTTGGGGGAGAGCTCGCTGTCGAGGTCGTAGTTGAGTTCGATCGCGTCGAACCCGGCGGCTTTCGCCAACCGCAGCGATTGTTCGAGAGTCATCGCCTGCGGGAAGGGGAACGCCCAGAGGTTGATCGAGGTCTTGAAGGGATATTTCGGCGCGGGTGCCGGCGCGGCCTGCTGGGCGAAAACCGTCGGCAAGCCCCATGGCCCCGCGAGCATCGTCGCCCCGCCCGACACCATCGCGGCCCCCAACAGATTACGACGGGTGACATCCAACGGCATGACACGGCTCCAATCACGAACCACAAGGGTCACCAAGGACCCTACCAGTGTAGTCGATGCCGACGACGTCCCGAGAGTCAGCCGATGGTGGGAACCACGGAAGACACGGGATCGCAGGGAAAAGCCCGGGGAGGGAACCACGAAAGACACGAAAGGCCACGAAAGGAAATCCGTTATTCGGTGGAAGAGGCGACTGGGAAAACCTGGTGCCATCAGACTGCACATCGACCATGGGCAGTCCATCCGCTGACGAGCAGTCTGGGCCCTCACAGACTCAATGACATGGATCACCGGCCTGGATCTTCCTTTCGTGCCCTTTCGTGTCTTTCGTGGTTCCCCCTTCCGCGCCCACCCGTGGTTCCTCCCCAATCTCAACGCCGGCGGTCCGGCGTATCGGGGACTTCGTCGATCAGGACGTTCGGGGCACCGTCGACCCGGCGCAGCGTGAAGCCGTCGTAGGTTTTGCCCGTCGGGGTTTTCGCCCGATATCGCAGTTCATCCCCGTCGATCGTGATGATCTGAAAGAGCTGCGTGTCCTCGGCGACGCGGCGGAACTCCTCGCGGATCGGGCTCCCCAGCGGATACATCTTCGGGCCGCTGACCGACACGACATAGACCGTTCCGGACTTCGCTTGCCCGCTGAGCCCGGTGGCGGTGTTGGCGGTCCCGACCAATCGCGAGCGGGCGTACGTGTGGTCGTGCCCCTGCAACACGAGGTCGACCCCATGCTTGTCGAAGATCGGTTGCCACTCATCGCGCAGGACCGGATTGTCGCGCAGCCGGGCCGCCGAGAAGATCGGGTGATGAAAACTGACCACCGTCCACGGGTGGGGGTTCTCGGTCAGGAGTTTGTCGAGCCACGCCGTTTGCGTGTCGGGGGGGACGTTCGAGTTGAGCGCGATCACGCGGACCCCCTGGAAGTCGAACCAGTAGGCCGTTTCGGGGAGGCTCTCGGGACCGTTGGTCGGCAACGTGAACTGCGGCCGCCAGTGCTTCGAGAGCTCCGCCGTGCGAAGCAGTCCCCCGCCGAAGTATTCGTGATTCCCGGTGACAGGGACGCTGGGAATCATCCCGTTCGCCCACCCTCCCGCCTGGAACCATTCCCCCCACTCGGCGTCGCTGTTCGCGTGATTGATCAGATCCCCCGCGTGCAGCATGAACCGCACCTGCGGCGTGTCGCGCAGCGCCTCGCGAACCACCCGCGACCAATGCGACTTCACGTCGTTCTGCGCGTCGCCGAAATAGACGAACGAGAAGGGCCGCGGCTCGGGGGCGGCGGTGGTGAACTGAAACCACTCGCTCCAGTTCGCGCCATCCCCCACGCGGTAGGCGTACTTGGTGTCGGGGACGAGGTCGGTGAATTCGATGCTGTGGTAATGGGCCTTCCCCAGGTCGGTCTCGTAGACCTCGCGGCGGGCGACGAACGGCTGCGCCTGCTTGGCGAACTCGGCGTTGTCGGTCGCGAGCGCCAGTTCCGCGCGCCCCTGACCCACCGTCGTATCGGTCCGCCACGTCACCGCCTGCGTCGTCGTCGGATCGCCCGACCACGTCAGAATGATCCGATCGGGCAACGGCGTCGGTCGATGGGCGTCGACATCGGCGACCCGCCGCGGCGGATGATCGTGGTCGTCATGCGCAAGTCCGCTGGTCGCCAGAACCAACCAAACAGCGGGGATGATGCGACAGGTTCGCCAGCTCATGCGGTTCCTTCGTCAAATCGATTCGGGGGCTTCCAGCAGCAACTCCCCCGTCGCCTGCAGTTCGAGCATCCGGGCATAGCGGCCCCCCGCCTGCCGCAGTTCGTCGTGCGTTCCCGCCTCGACGATGCGGCCCCCCTCCAGCACGACGATCAGGTCGGCATGCCGAATCGTACTCAATCGGTGCGCGATCACCAGACTTGTTCGCCGCGTCATCAGCCGCGCCAGGCTTTGCTGAATCAACAATTCGCTCGCCGTATCGAGATTGCTCGTCGCCTCATCCAGGATCAGGAGCTTCGGATCGGCGAGGATCGCCCGGGCGATCGCCAGCCGCTGCCGCTGACCCCCGCTCAACTTCGCCCCCCGTTCCCCGATCAACGTGTCGTAGCTTTTGGGGAGCTTGTCGATGAACTCGGCGGCGTTGGCCTGCTCGGCGGCCGACACGATCTCCGCATCGGTCGCGGCGGGCCGACCAAACGCGATGTTCTCGGCGATCGTCCCGTCGAACAGAAAGACATCCTGCTCGACGATCCCCAGAATCCGCCGAAAGCTTTCGACGTCGTACTCACGCAGGTCGACCCCATCAAGCAGGATCCGGCCGGCGGTCGGGTCGTAGAACCGGGCGATCAGATTGCACAGCGTCGTCTTCCCCGCGCCGCTCGCCCCGACGAGCGCCACCGTCTGCCCCGCCGCGACATGCAACGTCACCCCGTCGATCACCGGGGTCGTCGCGCCGGGATACTGGAACGACACATGATCGAGGTCGACCGCCCCGCGGACCTCTGACCGATCGAGCATGCGTCCCGGCCCGGCGGCGGAGAGTTCGCGCGGTTCGTCGAGCAGTTCGAGCACGCGGTCTAAGGCCGATAACCCGCTTTGCAGCGACGCGGCGCTTTCCGCCAGGACCGCGAGGGGTTCCAGCAGCATCAGGAGGTAGACGAGGAACATCATCAGGTCCCCCAGCGACAACCCGCCGCGCATCACCTGCATTCCGCCGTACCACAACAACGCCATCGACGCCGCCGGGATCAGGAGTCCCCACACCACCTCGATCAGCCGCGCCGACCACCAGACGGCGACCTCCTGCCGGATCACCAGATCATTCGAGCGGATGAACCGTAGCGCTTCGCTCCGTTGCCGACCGAACGCCCGCACCACCCGCATGCCGCCGAACGTTTCAGTCGTTTGGGCATCGAGCTGCTGCCGGCTTTTGCGTGACGCCCGGTACAGGGGCCGAATCCGCCCGATCCACGTCCGATGGGTGAAGTAGACCACCGGCAACAGCGCCGCCCCCCCCAGCAGCAGCTTCCAATCGACCCACGCGAGGATCACCAGACTCCCGAGGAGCTGCACGATCGCCCGCCAGGGGTTGTAGAGAAGGCCGAAGATCAACTCGCCGACGCTGCCGGCGTCTTCGCGTAGCAGGCTCGCCGCCCCCCCCGACTTGAGCGCGTGCACCCGATGGAGCGGCAACCGGACCGCGTGCTCAAAGGCCCGGCGGCGAATGGTCAGTTGCAGCCGCTTCGTCGACCGCGTCGCGATCCACCGCCCCGACAGATTGATCATCACGCCGACGATCGAGACGCCGAAGACCCCCAACAGCAGCGTCGCGAGGAGCGTCGGCTTGTCGGTCGACGAGAGGCCCCAACCGGCCAGCACCTCCGGCAACGGCGCGGTCCCCAAGACCGAATCGATGATCACCTTCGTCGCGGCGGGGGGGACGAGGCCCAAGAGCGTCGATAACGTGACCGTTCCCAAGGCGAACAGCACCCCGCCGCGCTGACCTTGCAAGAGCCCCCAGAACTCGCAGACCAGGCTCCAACCCGAGCGCTGCCGTTTTGAGGCGGGGGTTTCCTCACGTGCGGCGTCCCCCGACTGACGGAGTTCGCGCGCCACCGCTTGCGCGCGGGCTTTGCTCGAGGTCGTGCTCCGTTGCATGGGCGTGCCGTCACTCATGGAGATCGCCCAGGGATCGCGATCCCTGAGCGATCCGTGGTAGATCATTCCCCGAACTGCGGCGGGTGAAGCAACTCCTGCATTCGCGATTCCGGCAGGTTCGCGGGGGTTGCGACATATTCCCCCGTACTGATCCGCTTCTCGACCGGCTTCCCTTGCAGATGTTCGACCATGGTCTTGATCGAAAGGTAGCCCATGCGGACCGGATCCTGCAGCACGATGCCGTCGACCTTGCCGTCCTGCAGTCCGTTGACCAGCGGCGTGTTCGGGTCGAACGCGACGAACTTCACCTTCCCGGCGAGATCGAGTTCGGTGAGCGCCTGCAGCACCCCCGTGGCGTTCGGTTCGCAGACCGCGAAGATCCCCGTCACGTCGGCCTGATACTTCTGCAGCACCTGCTGGGCTTTCGCGAGCGAATCCTGCGGCGTCGTTCCGGCGTATTCCTCGGAATCGAGGATCGTCACATTGGGATGGTTCGCGCGAAGCTCCTCCAGGAATCCTTCCTCACGTTGGAAAGTGCTTTCACTCCCCTGATTGTAGCGGAGCATGACCACCTTGCCGGTCCCGCTCAGCGCTTCGGACAACCGCTTCGCCGCGAGGACGCCCCCCTGCCGATTGTCGGTGGCGACGTACGAGACGATATCGTCCTCGCGATCGAGGGCGCTGTCGAAGATCACCACCGGGATCGACTTCTCGACCGACTGCGCCACGTACTCGACCAGCGCCTGTGAATCGAGCGGCGCGAGGCAGATCCCATCGACCTGCTGGACGATGAAATCCTGCACGACCTGAATCTGCCCCTCCTTGTCGTTCTCCAGGACCGGGCCTTTCCATAAGACCTCGACGTTCCCCAGCTCCTTCGCCGCCTGCTGCGCCCCGTAATGGACCGACTTCCAGAACTCGTGCGTCGTCCCTTTGGGAATCATCGCGATGCGATAAGTCTTCGTACCGGCCGCGGCGTCGCTCATCGAGGGAACGTTCCCCGGGGCGGCGGGCGTGGTCGCATTGGGCGCCGTCGTCCCGCCGCCGCACCCGACGAGCCAGAGACTCAGCAGGCTCCCTAAGCCACACCAGATCGATCGATGGATACGCGAAGCGGGAACACACATGGTCAAGCACCTTGCTGCACATCAGGGAGGAAGCATCGTCGGGCCGGTTTGACCGGCCACGTTCGCCACGTCCAATTCCGAACGGCCGGTGAAACCGGCCCTACAAATCCGGGGGCGGATGAAGCCGTCCGACTCCGGTCACCCATCACTCATACCGTCATTAACTCAACCGCTGCAGCTTCGACACCCGACCCGTGCCGACCCACTCCGCGACGAACAGGCTGCCGTCGTGACCGAAGCAGGCGTCGTGCGGATGGACGAACTTCCCCGCTTGCCACTGGTCGGGGCTCGTCCGAATCTTGCCCCCTTCGGGGCCGGTCACGCGGGCCACGTCGTCGCCCAGTTGGGCCACCACCTCGTTCCGCTCGTTGAGGAGCGTGACGCGGGCATGCAACTCCGGGACGACGAGCAGATTCTGCCACGTCTCGACGTTCGCGGGGAGCCCGTACCCTTTCAGGGTCTCGAGGTGCTCCCCCTCCATCGTCAGATACTGCAGCGTGTGATGCGCCCGATCGCACACCACGATCGATGGCGTCCGCCCCGCCCGGTTGTCGATCCAGATCCCATGCGGCGTGCTGAACTTCCCTTCCCCGTCGCCCGGCCCCCCGAACGACTTCACATACTTGCCGTCCTTGTCGTAACGGTGGATGTAGAACGACCCGTAACCGTCGACCAGCAGGAACCCGCCGTCGTCGAGGAACGCGAAGTTGGTCGGCATGAAGCGATCGCGGCCCCACACCTTCTCGCGCTTGGTGTTCTCGTCGGCGGCGTAGACCCCCGACTCCATGGGGGCGTATTGCTCCCACACCACCTCGCCGGTCAGCGTCAGTTTCGCGAACGCCTTCACCTGCTGATACGCGCAGACGTAAAGGAACTCCTCGGAGCCCTCGCGGCGGATTTCGATCCCGTGCCCGCCCCCCTGATACTGCTCGCCGAAGGCCCGCACGAACTTGCCGGCGGCGTCGAACACGAAGATCGACGGATGATCCTTCAGCTCGGCCCGACCTTCATGAATCACATAGAGGTGCCCGGCCTGATCGACCGCCACGTTATGGGTCGTCTGCCAAGTGTACTTGTCGGGCAGTTGCGGCCAGGCGTGCCGGACCTCATAGCGATACTCCCCCGACCCGACGACCAGCGGCTGTTCGGTCTTGCGGGCCGCATGGACGGCGGGCGCGCCGAGGATCAACCCGGAGGTGGCGGCGGCGGACGCGGCGAGAAACCGACGCCGATCGACGCCGGTGGACGACATGGGATTCATCGGCAGACCTTTCAGGGAAGTGACATCGAAGGGGCCGGCGAGACGCCGAACGATCGCCCCGACAGATTACCCGATGGCCAGTCCGATTGCGCGCGTGCCGGGGGTGGGTACCACCTCCCGGCAGGCATGGAGTCTCCCCAAGGAGCGGCGCGGCGTCAGCCCGCCGTGGAGTGGATCGTTGATGGTCGACGCTGCTGGACCAGACCCAGGCAAGACCGGTCACATTCCGTCATCGACCAGCCGGCTCCCACATCCATCGCGGGTGGCCCAGGTTGACCGGAGGTCTACCTAGGCGGCGCAGCCGCAAGGTTCATGGGCTGGGCCTGCAGAGACGTTTGGGCATCGACCTCATGAGGCTTGTCGCTCGCGCGAACCCAGCCGCAAGACTCATGGGCCGGGCCCTCGGAGACGTGTGGGCATCGACCCCATGAGGGTCGTCGCTCGCGCGACCCCGGTAGCCCGCAGACGGGCAACCGGGGCCACCCATGGAACGACGATGGTGACTGTGGTGCACCACGAAAAGACACACGGCTGAGACGAAATCGAGTAGGGCCGGTTTCACCGGCCGCGTCCGAGACGCAATCGACCATCTTGCCGGGCGAATCGGTCCGGCGGACTGCTGCTGTTGACCACCGGATCGCTCGGGCCGGCTCCTCCCGCCTGCCCGTCGACCGCGATCGGTATCGAAAATTCCGGAGGGGCGGACGTTCCACATGCCGGGTTTTTCTGTCCTCGTGCACCTTGACATCCCGCTCGGCGACATGCCGCTCGACAGGATTCCTTCCTGTTCGGCAGATTTTGCCGAATCCCTCTTGTCACCTTGGCGGCCCGGCGTCTATAAGCCGCGCCGTCTGGAGGCGAACTCCCGAAGGATCAGGCATCATGGGTCGGATGACGTGGCTGCGCGGATTCGGATTGGTGGCGGCGGGCACCCTCGCGGGATGTGCGTTTCCCATGGGGGGCTACGGGCCCCCACCGAACCGACCGATCGGTCCCACGACCGGATACATGCCGACAGGGTCGACCATGGTCGGCGGTCCGGTGGCGTTCGGCCCGGTGGCCCCCGTGACAACCTTCGCCCCCACGACCGGCACCACCACGGCGCTGGACGCCAACGCGCGCTACTACCGCGTGACGAATGGCGACGAGAGCCTCTCGAAGGTCGCCAGCCGGTACAATGTCTCCGAAGCGGAACTCCGCAAGTTGAACAATCTCAACTCCGGCGACCAGCTCGCCCCTGGACAACTCGTCCGCGTCCCCGATGGCGCGACCGCAATCCGCTGAGTTTGGTTTCGCGGGTCGCCAGTCAGGGACGGGCTCGTCTCGCGTCAGGAACGTAGTGTTTCTTGACGGGTTCCGTCTTCGAGGTGTCACGCGCCCGCCGCGCGTGCCGGCGGATGAGGGCGTCGTCCGAAAACACGTTTGTTCGCGCCCGCGTCTCCCGCGCGTTGGGATGACTTGGACCCGGATCGCGTGCTCGATCCGCGATGCTTCCCCCCTCCCCCCACCGGTCCCCATGAACCCCATCTTCCGGCACGCGGCTGGGGTGGGGCTCCCCCCGCCGATGGTGTTGGCCGAGGCGGTGTGGGCTCTGGCAATCCCGACCCATTCGCCGTTGCGATAACTTGCCTGGGTGACATAACCGGCAGGCTGGTCGATGCGTCCCGCGATTGGCTCGGCGGGACGTGGTCCCCGCTTGCGGGGCGTCGGGAGGGGTCTTACGATGCCCCCAGCCGAGGGTACGGCCGGAGAGACCGTCCGCGCCCAGCGGGAAGGAGTCCGCCTCGCCACCGGGATCGGCCGGTCCCGGCACGAAAAAATTCCATCGTTCCGCGGCGGCTTGGCGTACCAAGCGTCGACCCCGAAACCTCGGTTATTTTTCGTTTGTCCGTGTCCTCCCGGCCATTCCCCGAGCGGTTCAGGGTGTGTTCATTCCGGTTCGACCGATCCTTCCTCGTCAGGCCGCCTCATGAGTACCAGTGGCGCACCGCGTGAAGCGGTGATCGAGATCCGTAATCTCACGAAGGTTTACCGCGATTTCTGGGGCCGCAAGAAAGTTCGGGCCCTCAATTCGCTCAGCCTCGACGTGTACAAAGGGGAAGTCTTCGGACTCCTCGGCCCCAACGGGTCGGGCAAGACGACAACCCTGAAACTCCTCCTCGGGCTCCTCTTCCCGACCGAAGGGGAGATCAAGATTCTCGGGCAGCCCGCCGCCAACGTCTCGAAGAACGAGCGGATCGGCTACCTCCCCGAAGAATCGTACCTCTACCGCTTCCTCAACGCGGAAGAGACGCTCGACTTCTACGGCCGGCTGTTCAACATGCCGGCGAGCGTGCGCAAAGAACGGACCGAGAAGCTCCTCGATCAGGTGAAGATTTCGCATGCCCGCAAGCGGCAGCTCAAGGAATACTCGAAGGGGATGACCCGCCGCATCGGGCTCGCCCAGGCGCTCATCAACAATCCCGACCTCGTGCTGCTCGACGAACCGACCAGCGGGCTCGACCCCCTCGGCAACCGCGATATGAAGGATCTGATCCTGGACCTGAAGGCCCAGGGGAAAACGATCCTGATGTGCAGCCACCTCCTCGCCGACGTGCAGGACGTCTGCGACCGGATCGCGATTCTCTACGGTGGCGAGCTGAAAGTGCTCGGCCGGGTCGACGAGCTCCTCAAGAGCACGAATCAGACGCAGATCGTCAGTTCGCAGCTCACGCCGGCGGCGGTCGCGGAGGTCGAAGCGGTGCTGAAGAAGCACAATGCGACCTTCCAGGTCGACCATCCGAACGCCAGCCTCGAAGAGCTGTTCCTGCGGACCGTGCAGGAGAGCAAGGAACGCCCGGGACACCGGATGGTCTCCCAGGAACCGCCGGTCGCCGCCGGTTGATGCCCGCCGTCGCGGCCGCCGGTCGGCGACGGCTCCTTCCCTCATTCGCGCGTCATCGTCCTCTGGGCCGTCGTCATGGATTTCGATCCACAACCGTTCTATCCGCTCTTCGCCTTCGTCGGCTGGGCGATCGTCGTCGGCGTCTTCGCCGTCCTGACGCTGTTCCTCAGCACCGTCTACTGCGTGGCGACGGGCGGAACCAAGGGCCTCGTGACGCTCGGCGGGGAAATCGTCGCAATGCTCGGCGAGATCGTCACGGTCTCGCCGCGACGGGTCTTCGCGCTCGCGCAGCTCACCTTCCGCGAGGCGATCCGCCGGCGGGCGCTGTTGGTCTTCGTGGTCTTCGCCGTCCTCTTCATGTTCGCGGGGTGGTTCCTCTCCGCGTCGACCTTGGCCCCCGAGTTCCAGGTGAAGGTCTACGTCACCTTCGTGCTGCGGTCCATCAGTTGGCTGGTCCTGCCGGTGGTCCTGCTCCTCTCTTGTTGGGGCCTGCCCGAAGACATCAAGCAACGTTCGCTCCATACGGTCGTCACCAAGCCCGCGCGGCGGCTCGAAATCGTCCTCGGCCGGATGTTCGGCTTCGCCTTCGTCGGGACCATCGTCCTTGTGGTGATGGCGGTCGTCGGTTGGGGCTGGATCCGTCGCCAACTCTCCGACGAAGCCGAGAAGCTCCTCGTCTGTCGTCAACCGGTCTTCGGCAGCCTGTACTTCAAGGATCGCGACGGGAACGACTCCGAGAAGGGGATCAACGTCGGCGACATCTGGGAGTTCTACAGCTACATCGAAGGGGCCACCAAAGCCCGCGCGATCTGGAGCTTCACCGGACTCGACGAATCGATCCTCGACGCCGACGGCAACCTACGGATCGAGAACCGCTTCCAGGCCTTCCGCAGTCATAAGGGAGACATGCGGCGGTCGTTGTACTTCCAGTATGTCTTCGTGAATCCGGAGACCGGACTGCGGGTGCCGACGTCGCTGAAAACCGTCATCGAGTTCCGCGGCCGGACCGATCTGATCCCCCGTGCGTTGCCCAAGGTCGCCGAAGCGACGCCCGACGAAGCGGCGGGGGGGGGCGAGGCGGGCGAGGCGTACGATCTGATCAACGATTGCGTCTCGAAGAAGCCCGTCCAGGATCCCGTCACCGGCGAGACCATTCCTCCCGGCAGCATGCAGATCGAAGTCTTGTGCATCGACCCCGGGCAGTATCTGGGGATGGCCCGGCCGAACCTCTTCCTCCGCATGCCCGACCGCAGCTTCGAGGTCGGTTACTTCAAGGCGGTCGTCGGCATCGAGATGATGCTGCTGCTCGTCGTCATTCTGGGGGTCACGGCGAGCACCTTCGTGAAGGGCCCCGTCGCCACGCTGTTGACGTTCTGTCTGGTCGTCGTCGGTCAGACCGCCCGCGATTTCATGATCCGCATCGTCACGAACCAGCAGGAAGGGGGCGGGGTGCTGGAATCGATTTACCGCATCATCTTCCACATGAACCCCACCACGCCCCTCGACCCCGGGCCCGCGACCACGGCGATGCAGTTCATCGACGGCATGATGGTCAACCTGCTGTTCATCTTCTCGGCGATCATTCCCGACTTCACGTTCTTCACCCGCTCGCTGACGTATTTGGCGAACGGGTTCGATGTCGGGTTCGAAGCGGCGGTCCTCCCGGGGATCGCCACCATGCTCGGTTACTTCATCCCGTGTGTCCTGCTGGGCTACCTCTGCCTGCGGAACCGTGAACTGGAGGCCAAATGAACCAGCTCACCACCCAACAACGCAAGTTCGTGTATATGGGGGGCATCCTGCTGCTCCTGATCCCGATCATCGCGCTCGGCATGCCCGCCGACAAAGCCGGCGCGAACGCCGGCCGCATCGCCACCTTGCGGCAACAACTCGATCTCGGCGAAAGCGACCTGGGGGACGTCGATCCCTCCGGCGCGGCGATGAATCTGGTCCTCTTGGGGCTTCGCGGCGTCGCGGCGAACATCCTCTGGGTGCAGGCCGAACAGCAGAAGAACTTCAAGGACTGGGCCGGCATGCGGGCCACCACCGAATCGATCATTCGGCTGCAGCCCCACTTCACGAAGGTCTGGGAGTACAACGGCTGGAACCTCGCCTTCAACGTGTCGGTCGAATGGGACGCCGTCCCCGACCGCTACTTCTGGGTGAAGGAGGGGGGCAAGTTCCTGCAGAAGGGGGTCAAACGGAACGTCAACTCGTCCGACCTCCATTGGCACACCGGCCGCGTCTACGGGGCCAAACTCGGCCAGTCCGACGAAGCCCGTTTTTTCCGCCGCTATTTCCGCAGCGATCCCGATCCCAAATTCAACGGCGACGTCGATCCCGAGTGGAACAACCGTTCGGAGGACCACTACATCGTCGCCAAGGACTGGTACCAACTCGCCAACGAGGTCGAGGGGAAGGGGAATCGGCAGACGATCATGGACCGGTCGATCTTCCGGTCGTATCCGGCCCGGTCGCAGCTCGATTACGCCGCCGCGTTGCAGAAGTTCGGCTTCAACGAGGAATACGATCTGCGGTCGCAGGGGCAGGAACTGAGTGAATCGCAGCAAGAGGCGCTGCAGGTCGAAATCCGCGAACAACTGCGGGAAAAGAACCGCGTCGCCTGGCAGCAGGGCTTCGACGACTGGACCAAAAAGTATGGCGAGGAGCTCTTCAAGGTCGATTTCCGCGGCAACATCGTCGAGCTGCGGATGGAGATGGGCGAAGACGATATCAAGGCGATGGCGAAATCCCCCGAGGAGCTCGCGGTCCTGGAACAGGCGGTGATCGCCTATCAGAACATGGTCAACTACCGCTACTGGCGGACCCGCGCGTTGTGCGAAGGGGAATCCGACACCGCCGACGCCCACTGGCTCCTCTTCGCGGCCCTGGAGGAGTACCGCAAGCAGAACCTGCCGAAGGCGAAGGAATACGCCGAGCAGGTGATGACGCTGCTCGAAAAAATCTTCCAGAAGTACCCGGAACTGCAGGTTGAAGAGGACCTGATCGAAGACGGCATCGCGGCGGTGCTGATGTACCAGTACGCCTACCGGTTGAGCGGCGAACGCCCCCCCGAGACGTACCCCCTGAAGGGCCTGTACGACAGTCGGGCCGACCAGATGGCCGAATACGAACGCAAATTCAACCGCCGCTTCTCGCCGTTCTGAGCGGGGATGTTCCGACCGCCAACTTTGTCGGCGCGGTGTCACCGGCTGGCTGTTCGATCCCGGATCGGATGAGGTTGGTCGAATCGGCCGCACGTGGTTGACAGATTGCGGTGTCGCTCGCCGCGCGGGCTCCGTCTTCGAGCCAAGCCGTGACCTGGAGCGGATCGCGGCGAAAATCATTCCATGAGACCCGCGGGAGCCGCCCCGCGATCCCGGGGAAGTAGGGATCGACCAGTCCGCGTTGCATCGCCTGAGTGACCGGTTCGCCCCACGGACACGGGACCGATTTCGCGAGGATCAACTCCGTCGCCCCGCCGGCGGCGGCGACCCAAGCGGCGAGACTGTCGCTGGTGACGTCCCACGTCGACGGCGGGGCGATGTCGGGATGCTCCGCCTCGAGTCGGAACAGCGTCCGACTCGGAGTCAGAATCCGAACCGCCGGACCGGCATCGCGGAGCGATGGTGTCATCGGCTCCGACAGCAGAGACCACTCGGGACACAGCGTCGCAAGCAGCCGCGCATTGAGATCGAGCGCGGCGACGGCGAGGTGATGGGCGGCGTCATCGTCAAAGCCGAAACGGGGCTGCCAAGCCCGCACAAGATCGGCTGTCGGCCCCCCCCCGGGAAAGATCAGGAGCGGTTCCCCGGACAGGAGCGCGACCAGCGTACGCAGCCGCGCCGGCAAATCGGGGAGGTCATACAGGCTGCCGCCGAGTTTCAGGACACGCATGGGTAATGGGGATGCCCGGGGAAGGCCTTCCCTGGGCATGCGGAGAGGACGTTCAATCAATGATCTTGCTGATGGGATACTCGACGATCCCTTTCGCCCCCGCCGCTTTCAATTGCGGGATGATCTGTCGGACGTACGCCTCGTCGACGATCGTGTTGATCGCCACCCAGTCGGGGTCCGACAACGGCGAGACCGTCGGTTGCTGCAGCGCGGGAAGCTGCCGCAGCACGGGCTGCAACTGCGTCCGATGAACGTTCATCATCAGCCCGACCTTGGTCTCGGCGGCGAGGCACGATTGCAGCATCAGGGCGATGTTCTCGAGCTTCAGCCGCTTGCGGCCGTCTTGCCAGGCCGTTTTGTTCGCGATGAACCGCGTCGTGCTTTGCAGGACTTCGGCGACGATCCGCAGGTCGTTGGCCCGCAGCGAGCTCCCCGTCTCGGTCACCTCCACGATCGCATCGGCGAGCCGCGGCGGCTTGACTTCGGTCGCCCCCCACGAGAATTCCACGGTCGCGTGGACCCCATGTGTCGCCAGGTAGTGCTTGGTCAACCCGACCGCTTCGGTCGCGATCCGCTTCCCTTCCAGATCCCGGACCGACTGGACCGGCGAGCCGCTCGGCACGCACAGCACCCAGCGCACGGGACGGCGGCTGACCTTCGAGAACATCAGCTCGCCGATCTCGTGGACGTCGGCCTGGGTCTCGAAAATCCAGTCGTACCCGGTGATGCCGGCGTCGAGAATGCCCTGCTGGACGTACCGCGCCATTTCCTGCGCGCGGATCAACATGCATTCGATTTCAGGGTCGTCGATGTCGGGATAGTACGACCGCGACTGAAACTTGATGTTGTAGCCGGCCTTCTTGAACAGTTCGGCGGTCGCCTCCTGCAGACTCCCCGCGGGTATTCCCAGCTTGATCAACTTGTCGGCCATGGATCGTTACAACTTCGCGGCCCCGATCATTCGAGGAGACCGTTCTCCCCGGGGATCGGTGTCGAGCACCTGACGCGATGATGGTACCAGACAACCCGGCTCGGTTCAGCCGCGCCGCCGCTTGAGCTTGCGGTCGCATGACCGAAGGATCACGCTGGTCACGCGGAACCTTGATGACTCGAGCAGTCTTTCCGGTCCCCACTCCACCCCCTTCGGTCCGCCGTCCCCATGCCTCCCGTCGCGCTCCTCACCGATTTCGGACTCGCCGACACCTATGTCGGTCAGATGCATGGCGTCCTGGCGGGGATCGCGCCCGAGGTGCGCGTGATCGATGTGTCGCATGCCGTGCCGCCGCAGGATGTTGCGGTGGGGGCGGCGTGGCTGGAGGACGTCGTTCCGGCGCTCCCGACGGGGACGATTGTCGTGGCCGTGGTCGATCCCGGTGTGGGATCGAGCCGCCGGGCGATCGCCGCCGAGATCGGCTCATGGACGTTCGTCGGCCCCGATAACGGGCTCTTCACGGGAGTCCTTCGACGTTGGCCGCTGATTCGGGCGGTTGAACTGACCAACTCACAGTATCACCGGGCCGGGCGCTCCATGACGTTTCACGGGCGGGACATCTTCTGTCCGGTCGCGGCCCATATCGCGCGCGGTGTCGCGCTCGAATCCCTCGGCCCGATCCTGACGACACCCCTCGTGACGCGACCCGACCTTGAACCGAGGGCCGAAGGCTCCCGAATCTTCGGCCGGGTGTTGTGGATCGATCACTTCGGCAACGCGATCACGACGATCCGCCGCGCGACGGTCGAGGCCGCGTTCGGCTCGCTTCCGCCATGCGTCGATGCCGGTTCACACCGCGGACTTGCGCTGGTCGGTTGCTATGCCGAGGCTCCCGACCAGATTCCTGTCGCCTTATGGGGCAGCGGCGATCGGTTGGAGATCGCGATCAAACACGGGGACGCCGCCCGCGTCTTGAAACTCAGCGCAGGCGCGCCCGTGATCTATCGCACCGACCCACCCCCCGTTTAGCCGCGAGCCATCGGCGAGCGCGGCCTCGGCGAGCGCGATTTCAGCGCGTCAGAAACCACCGACGCAGCGCTTCGTCGAATTCCTCCGGATCCTCATCCCCGGTCACTTCGAGAAGCGCCCGCAAGCCCTGCGGATCATCACTCACGCGGGCGCGGCATTTCCGATAGAACGCCGACAGCAAATCCCGCGATTGGAGATACAGGCAGATATTCCGCGCCAAGGCATAGTCGACCTCGGCGTCGCGTCGACCGAATGTCCGGGAAACGAGATTCTCGATGTTTGGTGGATGGGTCCGACCATACGCCTCCTTGAGCACGGCGTCGCGCCAGTTGGGCTGCCCGATCAGCCGCCGGCCGTCGTCCGAGAAGAGCGACTCCTCATGCAGCGCGGCGAGTCCTTCGTCGAGCCATTCGGGCATCCGCGGGAAATCGGCATGGGCCAAGGCATGGGTCAGCTCGTGGGCCAAGGTTCCGTCGCCGGTCGCCAGATTCAGGATCAACCGGCGTTCCCGGCGCGAGTAGATGCCGGCATATTCCTCGCGGCCGGTATGCCCCAGTCGGCCCAGCGCATCGTGATACGAACTCTCGTCGGCCATCAGGACGAGCGTGATCGGATCGGCGGGGGGGAAGTCGAAATAATCGATGGCGAGGGCCCGCGACAATGGAAGGATCACGTCTTCCAACGCCGACCGCAGCGTTCGTTCCCCGACATTCCCCGTCAGGATGAACGGGTAATGGTCGACCTTGGCCCAATCCTCGGGGAGGGCCGTTTGAATCCGCGCGGACGAGCGGTCGTAGGTCTCGGGGGGAGTCTCGCTGAGCCGCAGGGGACGACCGGGCGACCGGCGGGATAAGCGTTCCCGGACGGCGTCCCAGTCGAAGTCGGTGGGCGCGGCGGCGACGTAACTGATGCCGATGAGCACCAGGGGTCCGAACGTCAGGAGGAGTGACCGGGGGCCGTCCACCGTCGTCGCTTCCGCGCAGGTTCCGCAATTGACGCAGATCTCGCAAATTCACACGCGCGTGTGGATCGACCAGTCTGCGGGAGTCACGGGCAAGTGTACTTTGCGGGCGCGCGACGGGCTTGATCGAAATCCAGGTCGGACCGCGATTTCCCGTCGATTGTTCCCCTCGGGGTCGGCTGCTACGATCCGATCCGCAAAGTCCCTTGGAAACCGCGACCGATCATGCCGATGGTAAGGTCGTTTTCCGGTCGACTGGCCCCCGCCTCCTTCGCCCCTCCCGAAACGAGATCGCCGCATGAACTCGACGCTGTATCGCCATTTAGGGGCCCACCTCGACGTGGTCCAAGGCGAAACCGGCACCAAGTTCCACGTCTGGGCCCCCAACGCCCGCGAGGTCTCCGTCCTCTGCGATCTCAACGCCTGGACGCACGGCAGGCATCACCTCCACCCCAGCGATAGCGGCGTCTGGTACGGCTTCGTTCCCGGACTGAAACAGGGGGAAGCCTACAAGTACGGCATCCGCACCCAGGCCGGGCATCTCGTCCAGAAGTGCGACCCCTTCGCCTTCTACGCCGAAGTCCCTCCGCGGACCGCCTCCATCGTCTATGACCTGGGAGGGTACGCCTGGCAGGATGGCGACTGGCTGCAGAAACGCGAAGTCACCAACTGGTACGAGCAACCCGTCACGGTCTACGAAGTTCACCTCGGCTCGTGGAAGCGCCCCGCCGATGGGCGACAGTATTTCAACTATCGCGAACTTGCGCCCCAACTCGTCGAGTACGTGCTCGGACTCGGCTACACGCACATCGAATTGATGCCGGTGACCGAGCATCCGTTCGATGGCTCCTGGGGTTATCAGACGACCGGGTATTTCGCGCCGACCAGCCGCTTCGGGTCGCCGCATGACCTGATGTATTTCATCGATTACTGCCATCAGCACGGCCTCGGCGTGTTGATGGATTGGGTCCCCGCCCACTTCCCCACCGATGGGCATTCGCTCGGCTGTTTCGACGGCACGTGCTGCTACGAACACGCCGACCCGCGCAAGGGGTTCCATCCCGACTGGGGGACGTTGATCTTCAATTACGGCCGGACCGAGGTCCGCGATTTCCTCCTCTCCAGCGCCCGGTTCTGGATCGAGGAGTATCACATGGACGGGCTGCGGGTCGACGCGGTCGCGTCGATGCTCTACCTCGACTACTCGCGCAAGGCGGGGGAATGGGTGCCGAACGCCTTCGGCGGTCGCGAGAACCTGGAGGCGCTGCAGTTCCTGAAGGACATGAACGTCATGCTCCATCAGGAATTTCCGGGGATCCTGACCGTCGCCGAGGAATCGACCTCCTGGGGCGGGGTCTCGCGGCCGGTCTACACCGGGGGCCTCGGCTTCGGCATGAAGTGGGACATGGGGTGGATGAACGACACGTTGCGGTATCTTCACCGCGAGTGCGTCCATCGCAGCTTCCATCAGAACGAGCTCTCGTTCCGGATGGTCTACGCCTTCACCGAGAACTTCATGCTTCCCCTCTCGCACGACGAGGTGGTCCACGGCAAGAAGTCGCTCGTCTCGCAGATGCCCGGCGACTACTGGCAGCAGTTCGCGAATCTCCGGCTGTTGTATGGTTATCAATACACCATGCCCGGCAAGAAGCTCCTCTTCATGGGGGGCGAGATCGCCCAGTGGACCGAATGGAACCACAACACCGAACTCGATTGGGCGCTGGTCGGCCAGCCGTATCACGACGGCATCGGCCGATTGATTCACGACCTCAACGCCCTCTACAAGCTCGAGCCCGCGCTCCATCAGACCGACTGCCTCCCCGCCGGCTTCCGCTGGCTGTCCTGCGATGACTGGCAGAACAGCGTCTATGCCTTCGTGCGGGCCGGCCATACCGCCGAGGAGTTCGTCGTCGTGGTCCTGAACATGACGCCGGTCCCGCGGCACGATTATCGCCTGGGGGTTCCCCGCCCCGGCTTCTACGCCGAGCTGATGAACACCGACGCCGAGATTTATGGGGGCGGGAACGTCGGCAACGCGGGGGGCGTCTACACGGAGGTCGGGGCCTGTCACGGTCATGGGCAGTATGTGTCGCTGACTTTGCCGCCCCTGGGGATGCTGCTGCTCAAGCCGGTTGCGTCGAGCAAAACCCCGGCGAAACCGACCGTCCGACCATGATCCTGTCTTCGCTCCGGGTCATGGACCCGGAGGCTTGTGTTGATTGACGTGTGTGGCGGCTGAGGAGACCGCGCGGTCGTGGGCTGCGCGGGGGAAGCCACCGCCGGTGCGTCGCCCCATGGGACCCGATCGAGCGGCTCCGTGCCGAAGGTCGATTCGTGCGGCGTCGCGAAGAGCATCGCGTTGGCGGAGTGGTCGGGGTTGGTCTCCCGATCGTGGGCTGATGTTCGCCACGCCACCGCGGACGTCCGGACCGTCTCCATCGCCCACATCGGTCGGCGCGATCAACCCCGGCGAGTCCCGCGGCGGGGTCGATGTGTCGAGCGTCGGGGGACGCGATTCGGCGTTGGTGTGATGAGTTGCGTGGTTGCGTGAACCGTCGATAGGGCCTCCCACCTCCCCGCCAAGCCGGCGGCTTGGGGCCGGAGCGCGAATCCCGGGCCGCTTCGGATGTCGCGGCCCGGGAAAATCCGGGAACTCCCAAGGTGAGGGCTGACGGGTTGACGCCCACGCCGGATCTACAAGAGGCCGCCAACCGGGGGCCTGCCTGCCATGGCGTCACTCTCGAAGGGTTGCCCGCGAGCGACTACCATCCCACTCGACGACGCGTGGTCATCGATCACCGGCGTTTCCCGATGATCGTGGCCGTTTGAGGCAAGACCAGCCGCATGCCCTCTCCCCCTACTCCCGCCGGTCGGCCCCCCAGGTGGGGTCTCTGGGCGCTCGGGATGGTGGTCTGGGTCTGGGGGTTCTTCGGGCTCTTTCTGCAACAACCGTTGCCCAACAATGGGGGGCTGTTGCGGCGGGAAGTCGCCCCCTATCTGCCGTTCGCGATTCTCGACACCCTCGATCCTCCCGCCGACGAAACATCGCTCCCCCGCGGGCCGGCCTATCTCCCCGAACGGCTGCCGTTGTGGGGGATCGCCATCGTGAGCGTCGCCGCGGCGTGGGGCGCGGGGACGCTCCTCTTGAGTCGCCTGCGACTCGAACGACTCGATCATGCGGAACGTCATTATTTCGCCACGCTGATCGGCCTGGGGCTGTTGTCGTTGTTCGTCTTGGGTTCGGGCTACGCCGGGGCGCTGTCGACCGGTTGGTTCTGGATCGTCGAACTGAGCCTGATCGGAGCGGGGGGCTGGAGGACCTGGCGCGGGCTCAAGTCGACCGCCGCGACGCCATCGCCCCCTGCCGGGACTCAGAACACCACGGTCTCTCGCTGGTGGTGGATCGCGGCGGCTCCCTTCGTGTTGGGACTATGGTTGGGGGCCCTCACCCCCACGACCGATTTCGATTCCCTCGAATACCACCTCGGAGGACCGAAGGAATGGTTGCTCGCGGGACGGATCATGTTCCTCGAGCACGATGTCTACACCAGCTTCCCGTTCCTCACCGAGATGCTGCTCCTTAACGGTATGGTGTTGGGGGGCGATTGGTGGTGGGGGAGCCTCGCCGGACAAGGAACCCTCGCGGCGTTTCCTCTGGTGACGGCGGCGGGAATCGCCTGTCTGGGCCGACGCTGGGCGTCTCCCGCCGCGGGAGTCGCCGGCGCGGTGATCTGGCTGTCGACGCCGTGGGTGATGCGGATCACGATCATCCCATACGCGGAAGGGGGGCTGATCGCATTCGTCTTCGGGGCGCTCTATGCCGCGGGGGTGGTGGGCGAGACCTGGTCGCGGTCCGACGGCGCGCCGTTCCATTGGGGCGAAGTCGGCTTGATCGGGCTGTGCGCCGGCGGAGCGATGGCGTGCAAATACACCGGCCTCGTCCTCGCCGTCGTCCTGTGCGGCATATGGCTGCTGTGGGGACTGTGGCGGACCAGACACAACTTCTCCGACGGCATTCGTGCCCGATCCCTTGGCGCGATGCTGTTGGCCTACACGCTGGGGGTGGGGCTCCTCATCGGACCATGGTTGCTGAAGAACCTCGTCGAGACGGGGAATCCGGTCTACCCGCTCGCCTATCGCATCTTCGGCGGGCGTGATCTGGATGACGCCTGGGCCGCGCAGTGGAGTCGGGGCCACGCGCGACCCAGCGCGGGATCGGTCGGGGGCGAACTGCGCGATCTGGCCATGAAGGCGTTCGATGTCGCCGCCGTCAATGATTGGCAGACGCCGCTGCTCGGGATGTTGTTGCCGCTGGCATGGCTGACGGCGGTGCCGCGCGGGCGACTGAACTACCTCGCCATGTGGGTCGGCTGGCTCTTTTTCGCGTGGTGGTTGGGGACGCATCACATCGATCGGTTCTGGCTGCCGATTCTGCCGCCGGCGGCGGTCCTCGCGGGGATCGGGCTCACCGCGCCGGGAACAATCCTGGCGCGGAATCTGGTGGGGCTCGCCGTCGCGGCCGCGTGGTTGTTTAACCTCGGGTTCGTCAGCACGGGAATGATCGGCTATCACGCGGGGCTGACGAAGCTGGTCGCCGCGCGGGAGCTCGCCGCGCGGACCTTCGATCCCGTGATGGTCGCGTTGAACGACGCCACCGAGACGGGCGCGCTGGGTCCGGCCCCGAAAGTTCTTTCGGTCGGTCAGGCCGGTCTGTTCTATGCCCGGTTTCCTTACGCCTACAACACCGTGTTTGACCGCTCGCTGCTGGAGACGTGGTGCGGCGTCGCGGGGGACGTCCCCTCGAAAGACCGCACCTTCAAGCCCACCGACGAGATTCGCGCCAAGTTCGCCGAAGAAGGGATCACCCACATCTATGTCTGTTGGGGCGAGATCCTGCGTTACCGGCAGCCCTACAGTTACGGCTACAGCGACTTCGTCCATCCCGACCGGTTCAAGAAATTGATCGAACTGGGGGTCTTGGGCCCGCCGTTGTCGCTCCCCGCGGGGTTGGGACTGCGGCGGATCGAAGCCCCCGAGGAGGACTCGATCCGCTTGGCCCGCGAATGGGCTCCGGAGCTGATCGAACCGTGCGGCCCGAACGGCGAGCAGTGCCTGCGAACCGGCATGGTCTATCCGGTTCTGCGGTGATGCCGATGGGGCTGTCCGGGTATGGTGTGAATGTGGAAGATTTTTTTGGATGCCCAGGGATGGCCATCTCTGGGCATCGGGAACTTAAGTCATGTCCACCGATCTTCCCGATGCCGAGTTGCTCGCCACGTTGCGGTTGACGATGGTCTCGGGGATCGGGCCGCGGACCTGGCAGTCGCTACTGGCGGCGTTTGAACTCCCCTCACGGATCGTCGCGGCGAGTCATCGCGAGCTCCTCGAAGTCCCGGGGATCGGCCCGAAAATGGCGCTCGCGATTCGGGAGTCGACCGACGCCGACGCGCTGACGGAATGGAACCGTTGCCGGGAACGAGGCTTCGAGTTGATCCCCCGCGGGGACGAACGGTATCCCCGTGCGCTCCAGCGGATTTGCGATCCCCCGCCGTTGCTTTATACCCGCGGGACGTTGCTGGCGGCCGACGAACTCGCGGTCGCGATCGTCGGGTCGAGACGTTGCACGCTGTATGGGAAACACACGGCGGAGAACCTTGCGGGAGGTCTCGCCCGCGCGGGCTTCACCGTGATCAGCGGCTTGGCCCGGGGGATCGACGCGGCGGCCCATCGCGGGGCTCTCGCCGCCGGGGGCCGCACCATCGCCGTCTGTGCGACGGGGCTCGAACAGGTCTACCCGCCCGAGCATCGGGAACTCGCCGACGAAATCGCGGGTCAGGGGGCCCTCTTGACCGAGTCGCCGTTGGATCAAGCGCCGCTGCCCGGACTTTTTCCGCAGCGGAATCGGATCGTCTCCGGGATGTCGCTCGCGGTGATCGTGGTCGAGGCGTCGCGATCGAGCGGGGCGCTCCATACCGCGCGGCATGCGCTCGAACAGAATCGCGAAGTCCTCGCGGTGCCGGGCCGGATCGACACCGATCACAGCCTGGGTTGTCACGACCTGATCCGCGACGGGGTGCCGCTGGTCCGGGGAATCGACGATATTCTGGACGCGCTCGGCCCCCTGACCAAACCGGTCCGCATAACGCCGACCGAAGTGGTGCATCATCCCGCGGAGTTGCAATTGACTGATCAGGAACGGATCGTCCTGAATCTGATTCCGGCGGAGGCGACGGCGGTCGATGCCGTCGTGCGGGCGGCGGGTCTGGAAACGAACCGCGTCTTGACGACGTTGACGATCCTGGAGATGCGATCGCTCGTGCGGCGGCTGCCGGGCGGGTTCGTCGTCCGCAAGTAAGAGAGCGACCCATGTCTGAACCCGATGCGATCGCGGCCCGACTGACGGCGATCGAAACATCGATCACCCACGTGCAGCACGACTACGAGGGCCTGCATCAAGCGGTCCTGGCGCTACAGACCGACGTCCGGCTGTTGCAGCTCGGCCTGCAGAAGTTGACGTCGCAGTTGGAGCGCTTGGCGCAAGATCCCGAAGTCCGCGATCCGGAACTCGAACGCCCGCCGCATTATTGATATTGAGCCCGCGTACCCCAACAGTCATAGGCCGGGGCACCCGCCCCGGCCGCGTTCGCCGACCATGTTGAAAGGGTGGCCCGGCGTGGACTCAACCGGCAAGTGGAAGTTTGGGCGGGGCTGGCGTAGTCTTCCGTAGACCCCGTTCCGACCGGATCGGGTGTGTCAGCGCTTGTGATTTGCGTCATCCCGTCCCCCTCGTGATCGATCCGCCATGGCCGCCGCCGCGAAGCTCGACGTCTACAAGGAATGGCTCGGCATCCCCGAGGGGCCGCGGCCGCCGGATCATTACGCCCTGTTGCGGCTGGTCCAGTTCGAGGACGACGTCGACAAGATCCGCAAGCATTACAAGAAGCTGAACGGTCACGTCCGGAAGTACGCCACCGGACAGTACTCGAACGAATCGCAGGAGCTGCTGAACGAGCTCGCGAAGGCGATGCTCTGTCTGACCGACGCCGAGCGCAAGCTCGAGTATGACCGCGAACAGGGGCGGGTGATCGACGACCGCGATCCGACGACCGGTCGGCGACCGCTGACGGCGTATCTGCAGGATGAGGGGCTGATCACCGCCGCGCAGGTCGCCGAGATCAAGACGCAGTCGGAGCGGACCGGGTTGTCGGTGCGCGACGTCGTGGTCCAGATGAAGCTCGCGGATCATGAGACGGCGGCCCGGGCCTACGCCAGCGAAATCGGTTTCGCGTACGTCGACTTGAGCGACATGGTCCCGGACGAAGAGGCGCTCGACGGCTGCCCGAAAAGCGTCGTCCGCCGGTACACCTGCCTTCCGCTGTTCATCGACGGCGAACGCATTCTGGTGGCGTGCGCGAACGAACCCGGGATGGAGCTCGAAGAAGAGTTCCGGTTGCGGTTCGGTCGGCCGATGCGCGCGGTGATGGCCTCGCCCAAGGCGATCAAGGCGGCGATCGATCAGTACTACGCCGAGGGGCTGCGAAAAGAACGGACGGTCGCGGCGGCGAAGCCCAAGAAAGAGACGGCGGCGGCGAAACTCGTCGAGAAGGTGACGACCAAGAAGCCGAAGTCGCAGATGTCCGACGAAGAGCTCGCCGAACGCCGCAAGTTGGGGATCATTCTGATCTGCATGACGTTCGTGCTGCTGGGGAACCTCGACACGTTCCTCTTCTACGACATGTTCTGGAAAGGGTTCGCGCCGCAGGCGTTTCCGTATGTTTCGACGGTCCTCGTCGGCGTCCCCGTGATGGTCGGCATCTTCTTCGGATTCCTGAAGAAGTGACGCGATCGCCCACCCAACAAATCGCGGCGGCGGACACATTCGCGTCCGCCGCCGCGGTTGCGGTCGACCCCTCTCGCGAGGGATCGACCGCGCGTGGTTTCCCCCCACGTTGCTCATGATTCTTCGGTTGCCCGGGGCAGGCTTTCCCTGGGCTGCACCATCTCATCTCTACCGCACGCGCGCCTGGAAGGTGACGACGCCGCCGGTTTTCGGGGCGACCGGTTCGTCCAGTTCCCAGATCAGGACCAGGCTCCCTTCGCCGTTGTCCTGCACGATCAGCTTGCCCGCGACGTCGCACGTCGCCGAGTCCTCGACGTACTCGAGCCGCGGCGTCAGGTTGTCGATGATGCGGACCGCCGAGACCGGCTTGCCGCCGAGGTTGTCGTAGCGGAGCGAGAAGGTGATCACGTCACCCGGTTCCGCCGCTTGTTTGTCGGCCACTTTGACCAGCCGCAATGAGCCTGGTTGGTCCTGTTCTTCATAAACGGTGACGGCGGTCGCGGTGACGTCGGCGAGGCCGGTGACCGCCGTGTCGATCTTGCCGACGATGACCGGAGAGAGCTCGCGCGACCAGACGAGCGCCGCGCCGATTCCCAGATTCAACCGCGCGATCGCGGCCTGATCGAACGTGCCGCCATGCAGCACGTTGAAGTCCTGATAGGTGTTGGTGATCTTGTCGTGGAGTTGCGGTTTCAGCCGTTGCGAGGCATCGGTCGGGAGCTGTTCGCTCGCGAGACCACTCGCGCGAGCCCGCATCGAGACGTCACCCAACGCGGTGCTGCGATTGCCGAGCAGCGAGCCCTTGCGGCTTTGGACTTGGCTGCCGTAGCCGGTGTGATCGACCCCCGCCACTTCGACGAAGGTGCCTTCTTCGTGCGGCAGGCTGACGGTCCGCAGCGCCGCGAACCGTGGCGCGTAAACACACACGCGGTTCGATTGCGTCCGTTCATCTTCGCCGGTGTGGACCTGGTATTCGGCGATGGTGTCTTCGGTGTCGAGGCCCAGCCGCACGTCTTCCCCGTAGTGAACCGGCAGGGCGCGGTCGCCGCCGTCACACAGGTATTCATCGGGGTAATGGAACGGGGAGGGCTGACAGGCGACGTCGCAGACGGGGACGCCGATCGCGAACGGGTTTGGTCCCGCGACCGGCAGCCGCGGCTCGGGGGGACAACTCGTGATCGCATCGGGCGGACAAGTCGGCGCGGCGGCCTCGTGGGCGACCAGTTGAATGTCGGACGGGCCCGGCATCGCAGCCCGCGGCGGTCGCGCGATGCGCGCCGAGCCGGCCGTCGAGGGAGCCCTTGGCGCGGCTTGGGCGAAGGGATCGCGCGGACCGATTTCGCCGGCATGCTGCATGGCGCCGCGCGGCATCTGAGCGCAGGCGGTGCAGGCGACGGCGAGGCCCACGCCGGCCAAGCCGCGGGTCCAACGAGCGAACGGGCGCTGGAGCGTGCGGGGCATCGGTTACCTCAACGACGATTCGGGAGCGGGAGCGGCCCCGGGGAAGAGGGAGATCCGCCGCCGTTGCGGCATGGGGGTCGGCGGGGCGTCGGGTTCGGAGACCGGACCTTCGAGCGACGGCGCTTCCTCGGTCGCGTTGTCCGTCGGCGCTTCGGTCGCCGTCAGGGACGGGGCTTGCGGAGCGGGCGGCATCTTGCGTTGGGCTGCCGGGGCAGGTTCCGGCCGTTCGACGATCCGTACCGGAGCGAGCGGGCCCCAGAATTGCGGGTCGGGCAGGTTCGGGTCGGGGGTTCGGCCACCCAACCGAATGATCGCGATCGGTCGGCCGAGATTGTCGGCTTCGGCAATCGCGTTCTCCCCCGCTTGCAGATCGAAGACCCGCGGCGCGTCGCGCAGATTCCGCAGGGGAA
Organism: uncultured Planctomycetaceae bacterium; assembly: GCA_964427725.1. Classification (GTDB taxonomy): domain Bacteria; phylum Planctomycetota; class Planctomycetia; order Planctomycetales; family Planctomycetaceae; genus DSVQ01. The sequence goes on from CAYRVS010000012.1 coordinate 53,059, forward strand.
CGCGATCGGGTTGTTCGAGATAGACGACCTTCGTCACCAACCGCCCTTGCGCCGCCCAGGCGAGTTCCTCGTCGTCGAAGTCGATCTGAATCGGGAAGCGTTCGGCCTGACCGGGCGGGGGATGCAGTTCGGAGATCAGCTCGATCGACGGATAGAAGTCGACGTGCGGGTGGTTCGGAATGTTCGAGAGCTTCAGGCGATACATCAGCCCGACATGCACGGCGGCTTGGGCCGGCGCGGCGACGTCGATCGGCCGACTCAAACTGCCATCGAAGAAGGTGATTGTCCCTTCGCCGGGGAGCGTGATGCGAACCTGCTGCGGCACATGGGGGCGAAGCTGTCCGGCGACCAGATGCATCTGTCCCGCCGCGCCGGGGGGGACGAACTGGTCGTAGAGGTAGAACCGCTCGTTGGTGGAGCGGGTTTGCTGGGCGTCCGCCGGGCTCGCGGAGAGCGCGACGGCAAACAACCCGGCGAGGAGCGGGGAGAGTCGAGGCATCGCGACATTCCCGGGATTAGGCATCACGTAACGACATGTTTCGTCTGAGACCGCAAGCCAAGGGTGGCTGGGGTCGGCCGACGGGCCGCCCCCAGAGCCTTCGATCACAGATCACTCGTTGGCCAGTCGCTAGATCACCAGACTGAGGGTTCGTGGACTGGGGGCTCGAAGACTCGCCCCCAGCCACCCGAGTTGAATCAGGCTGATTTTCTGACCCTCAACCCTCGACCATCAACCTTCAACCCGGCCCCACGGCGGGCTGACGCCGCGCCGCTCTTTGAGGTTCCGTGCAACCAAAAGAAGCCCAGGGATGGCGATCCCTGGGCCCCTGATGGTCTCACGTTTCACTTACGGTTGGGCCCATTGCGGGTAGGCCAGTTCGCCCGGCGAGTAGACCGGATGCGACTCTTCGTACTCGACATGGCTGACCGGCTTCGGCAGGCTGAGGCCCGGGTTGTGGCGGACCCCGATCGTCATGTGTTCGACGGGATCGGGCAGATCCTGCTTGGTCCGGTTGATCATGGTGTGCGACTTCAGCGACGCCGGGCCGCCGTACGGCAGGTGGGTCGGACCGGGGAGCCCGATCGGCGTGCCGGTGTG